>PCCE01000011.1 GCA_002731575.1 Gammaproteobacteria bacterium
TGGCTTGGCATAGTGGTCAAAGCCTTCTAACGGCAAGTTTTTTTGAGCTGTTGGCTAACAGTGTCTCCGTGGCAGCCCTGGCGGCGCTACTGTGCGCCGGGGCGGCGCTTTGGCTTGCGTATGCTGAACGCCTGCACTCTTCGCGTTGGGTTGCCGGCGGCGTGCGCATTGCTACCCTTGGCTATGCTGTGCCGGGCCTTGTGCTAGCCGTGGCGCTAATGGTGCCGCTCACCAATATTGATAAATGGCTGGCGGCCCTGCTGCGTGACCACCTAGATCTGCGCTGGGGCCTGATATTGACCGGTTCTGCCGCAGCCTTGGTTTTTGTTTATGTGGCGCGTTTTCTTACTGTGGCCTTTAACGCTACCCAAGCAGGGCTGACCCAAATTCACCCCCAGCTTGATGCCGCTGCGCGTAGCTTGGGTCTGACACCCGGTGCCGTGCTTCGCCGCGTTCACCTGCCACTGTTAAGGCCAGCCGTACTTACGGGCCTACTACTGGTTTTTCTGGATGTGATGAAAGAGCTGCCGGCGACCCTTATATTGCGGCCATTCAACTTCGAAACCCTGGCTACCTCTGTGTATCGCTATGCCTCAGATGAGCGCTTGGCTCAGGCCTCTGCTGCCGCCTTGGTCATTGTCTTGGTCAGTTTGGTTCCTGCTTTTGTGTTGTCGCGGCTACGCGAGGCGAAAAATTTGTCCGAGTCTTAGTTTTGCCGATTGTATATTTCTGGTTGATAGCCCACTTCTCCGTTAAGGAGCTCTCGCAAGACAAATTGGCTTTTAGGTGCCCTCGGGGGCCGTATCTCAGATATTCATCGTGTTGGAATTTGTACTTATTCAGCGGACGTTGGGCTGAAAGTCTTTAGTGCTAAACTAGCTGGAGCGGGAATGGATGTGGTTCACGAAAAATTCCTCATTAAGCAGGGTGTCTTACAGTTAGCTGTGCCAATAAGGTTTCGTTCTCTGCTGGTGGCCCTTCATGAACCCCTTGTCTTCTCTGGTTTAGGCGATTTTGGTGAGTCCTCTATTCATTTTCGCTATGGCCGCCCATGGGCCTATAAAGCCGCTGTTTTGCGCAAGCTGTTGGTGGACTGCAGAGGCGAACTGCCGATCAGTCGTAAACTGGCTGCCGATGTGGTGACACAGACACTGCACCCTATCAATTTCCCCTTGGCCGGTTCCATTGGCGCCGTTTTAGAATGGTTTCTTCCTCGTAGCGGATGGTCACAAAACTGAGTTACTAGCTCCAAGTTATTAGCCCTAAGTTAGCCCTGACCGAATCCTACCCGGGCCTTCACTGCGGTTTCACCCAAGCCCGCTTAGCGTTTGCGCCGAAGTTGATCTGAGACAAGCACTTGCCTAAGCACACCAAGCAGTCGCTGCCGGAAAAAATTTGTAAGACTTGTGATAAGTCCTTTGCCTGGCGCAAGAAGTGGGCCAGAGACTGGAAGCATGTTCTTTATTGTTCCGAGCGCTGTCGGCGGCAAAAAAAACAGGCCAACAGCGACGAAAGCGCAGAGGTCAGTCATGCCTGAAGGTCCTGAAATTCGCCGGGTTGCTACGCGCATCCACAAAGTACTAGCAGGTCGAGAGGCATGCGAGGTGCAGCTGACCCAGCCGCGAGTCGCCGCTTACGGCCCTCGGCTTTCCGGTCATACCGTTTCTTGGGTGAGCAGTCGGGGTAAGGCGTTGCTGACTCACTTCGATAACGGCCTGACAGTGTATAGCCACAACCAGCTATATGGCCGTTGGTACATTACCCGGCGCGATAAACCACCGCGTACCAATCGTACGCTGCGTCTTGCCATTCACACCGAGACCCACAGCGCCCTGCTGTACAGCGCCTCGGAAATCGAAGTGCATACCCCTGAAACCTTGCTGCAGCAAAAGTATCTGTCGCGCTTAGGCCCAGATGCTTTAGACGATAGAGTCGTGTGGCGCGATATCCTGCACCGGCTGCAGGACAAGAAATTCTCAGGTCGGTCGCTGGCAGCCCTGTACTTAGATCAAAGCTTTGTCGCCGGTATCGGCAATTATTTGCGTTCGGAAATTCTCTTCAATGCCAAGGTTAATCCCTTTGACCGTCCCAAGGATTTGTCGCGGCGTCAGTTGGGGTCCTTGGCGCGCAATACGGTGCAGCTGACGCGTCAGGCCTATGCCACTTCTGGGGTTACTAATACGGCTGCCCGGGTGAAGCGACTGCAGGCCCAAGGGTTAACCCGGCGTCGCTACCGGCACTTGGTCTTCGACCGCCAGCACGAGGATTGTTATCACTGCGGCGGGGAGATTGAGCGAATCGAGGTCAGCAGTCGGCGTATTTATCTCTGTCAGGCCTGTCAGCCGAGGCTCTTCAAATCAGCGACTGGGAGCAGCCAATGAAAAATACCGCCGTGCTTTTGATTTTGGGTAACCAGCTTTTCCCCCTTGAGGAAGTAAGCAAGGCAGAGGTGCAGAAGATCGTCATGATCGAAGACCGTTACCTTTGCCAGCACTTTAACTACCACCAGCACAAGCTAGTGCTGATTCTCTCTGCCATGCGCGCCTATGCCCGCGCATTGCGTGAAGCCGGCTACCAGGTCTCGTACCACGCTTTGGAGGAAACGGCGCCAGCTACCGAACCCAGTGCAGACGACTTTCTCGACTTGCTGCAAAGTGTGTTGGTGGCACAGGGCGCTACCCAGCTGGTCCATTTTGAAGTCGAGGGCAAGGCCATGCAGGCTCGATTGGCAAACATGGTGCAGGCGCAAGGAATGGCTCACCGAGTTTTGTCCTCACCTATGTTTCTTTGTTCTCGGGAGGATTTTGCCGACTTTTTGCAAGGTCGGTCGAAGCCGCAGATGGCATCGTTTTACAAATTTCAGCGCAGCCGCCTTGGCATATTGCTTGACGGTGATGCGGGGCCTGTTGGCGGGCGTTGGAGTTTTGACGAGGATAACCGCAAAAAGCTGCCCAAGCATGTGGATCCGCCAGCCTTGCTACCATTGCAGCAAGACCCGGTGGTGGCGCAAGTGTCGACACTGGTGCGCAGCCAATTTGCCCAACACCCGGGCGATGTCGAGCACTTCGAGTGGCCAGTGACTCGGCAACAGGCCTTAGCTTGGCTAGAGGATTTTTTGCAGCAGCGGCTGGCGCTGTTTGGTCCCTATGAAGATGCAATAAGTCAGCGCTCAAAAACGGTCTTCCATAGCGTGCTCAGCCCCATGCTTAACTTGGGACTGTTAACTCCGAATGAGGTAGTTGCACGCACACTGGCAATAGCAGACGAGCAGGATATACCCCTGCAAAGCCTCGAAGGCTTTATTCGTCAGGTGATCGGCTGGCGGGAGTTTATTCGCGGGGTTCATCAGCACTTCAGTGCGCAGCAGAGCAGTAGCAATTTTTGGCAGCACAAACGCCAGCTAACAGATGCGTGGTATAGCGGTGAAACCGGTATTGAGCCGCTGGATGTAGCCATTATGGAAGCCCAGCAAAACGGTTGGTCCCACCACATTCCCCGGCTCATGGTGGTGGCCAATCTAATGACCCTGTGTGAAATCGAACCCCGAGCAGTGCACTGCTGGTTTATGGAAATGTATGTGGATTCGGCGTCTTGGGTGATGGGTCCCAACGTCTATGGTATGGGGATTTTCAGTGATGGCGGCATCTTCGCCACCAAGCCCTATATATGTGGGTCTAATTATTTGTTGAAAATGAGTGACTATAAAAAAGGCCCCTGGTGCGATGTGATGGACGGCCTGTACTGGCGCTTTATTGAGAAAAAACGTGATTTCTTCCTGACGAATCCGCGTTTGGCGCTAATGCCAAGAGCCTTAGATCGGCTCAAACCAGAGCGTAAGGAGCTGATCTTTGCGGCTGCCGAGGAGTTTTTGTCTGCGCATACGCGCAGCCTGTAAAGGCGTAAACTGCCGCCATGGATAACCCAACCGATTTTGCCACTCTCGGCCTGCGGCAAGAGCTGCTCGCCCGCCTGCAGCGGCTACAGTTCACTGAAATGACTGCCGTGCAGGCCGCTGCCTTACCTGCGGTATTGGCGGGCAAGGATGTGGTAGCGCAGGCCAGTACCGGTAGCGGCAAAACTGCCGCCTTCGCCCTCGGCTGCCTGCAGCGGCTGCAGCACAAACAGTTCCATGTGCAGTCGTTGGTATTGTGCCCGACCCGGGAATTAGCAGATCAGGTCGCCGAAAGCTTTCGTGAACTGGCCAAGGCACTGGCCAACACCAAGGTAATCACCCTCTGTGGAGGCGTGGCCATCGGCCCGCAAATAGGCTCCTTGCAGCATAGTGCGCATATTGTTGTTGGGACCCCGGGTCGGGTGCTCAAGCATCTGCAGAAAGGCACCTTGCACTTACACGGGCTTAACACACTGGTGCTGGATGAGGCCGACCGTATGCTCGATATGGGCTTTTCGGACGAGCTGGATGCAATTATGGCGTTTCTGCCGTCACCGCGACAAAACCTGCTGTTTTCTGCCACTTTTCCAGATGAGGTGGCGGCGGTGGTGAAAGCGCTCAGTCCCCAGGCATTGCGTGTTGATGTCACCACTACTGAGGCAGCGCCATCTATCGCCGAGTACTGGTGTCATGCGCCGTCCCCTAAAGAGAATCGGCGGCGCGCCGAACTGCTGGCAGAGGCCTTGGCGCATTGGGGTGGGCGCCTCAACCTGACTTTTTGTAATACCAAGCTTGACTGCGCGGCTCTATGTGAGCAACTGCGGGGCATTGGATTTGGCGCGGTAGCCTTGCATGGCGATATGGAACAGCACGAGCGCAATCAGACTTTGATCCGGTTTGCCAATGGCAGTGCCAACATCTTAGTTGCCACCGACGTGGCGGCCCGTGGGCTGGATATAGACCATGTGGATGCGGTGTTTAACTACGAGCTGCCGCACCAGCCTGAGGTATATGTTCACCGCATCGGTCGTACCGGCCGGGCGGGGGAGCAAGGTGCTGCGATTAGCTTGGTTGCCGAGCGTGAGATGCCGCGTTTGCACGGCATAGAGGCAGAGCGGGGCTTAGGGGCCATGCAGCTATGGCGGGCCGACGGCGCCCAGCACAATGCAGCGGCTGCCTTGATTGAGCCGCAGGTGTATACGCTAGAAATTAACGGTGGACGCAAGCACAAGCTGCGTCCCGGTGACATTCTTGGCGCCCTGACCGCGGCCAAGTCTATTAGCGCTGATGCAGTAGGCAAAATCGATATCTTGCCAATGGTCAGTTATGTTGCCATTAGCAAGGCCCAATCAGCGGCTGCGCAAGCGCAGATAAACGGGCACAAGATTAAGGGTCGACAGTACCGGGCGCGCGGTATTAGCTGAACGCTCGGTTTTAAGCGGTGCTTTTAAAAAAGCTCCGGGCTTAAGTTACCCGACTAGCTACCTCTGCCAGACGCGCCGGATGTGGCACCCGCCTTGCTGTTGTTCGAACGCCGGCGCCGCTTCGGCGGCGTGGTGCCGCCATTACTGCCTTGGGTGGAGCGGTATTTGCGCTTACCGTTGCTGCCCCGTTGATCTGCGAACGGGTCGCGGTTGGCGTTGCTGATACCGGGGCGATTACCGTCTACTTCACCCTTCTTCTCCGTGCTCGCTTGCTGCTCTCGATTCCCTTGCGGCTTAGCCCGCGGATTCGCTGCGTTATTAGTAGGCTTACGCCGTCGCCCACGCTGACGTTTTGCGTTGTTTTCTTCGTCATCGCGCTGCGCCTTACCGCTGCCTTGTCGCGCCGGCTGCGACTCGGGTTTGGTGGCCGCAGGCAGTTCGATGTCGAGTGTCACTGGCTCCAGATTGTGTTTTGTTAAGCGCTGAATGGCCTTTAATCGGCTGACTTCCGCAGCGTCCACCAAGGCCCAAGCCACGCCGCCTGCGCCAGCACGGGCGGTGCGGCCAATGCGGTGCACATAGCTTTCTGGTTCATGGGGCAGCTCATAGTTAAAGACATGAGAAACCGCGCGAATATCGATACCTCGAGCGGCTATGTCTGTGGCAACCAATATCCAAGCATCGCCTGACTTAAAATTTTCCAGCGCCCGCTGCCGAGCGGCCTGACTTTTGTTGCCGTGGATGACCTCGGCAACGAAGCCAGAAGCATTGAGCTGCCGAGCTACTTTGTTGGCCCCGTGTTTCGTGCGCGTAAAAACAATGGCTCGCACCATCTCCTTATCTCGCAGCAGGTGTTCAAGTGCGGCGCGTTTTTGCTGGGTAGCAACATGGACGACCTTTTGTTGGATTTTTGCCACGGTGACCTCTTCCGGGGTCACATCAACACGCACCGGCTCGTGCAAAATTTCCTGCGCCAGCTTAGTGATCTCTGACGGCATGGTGGCGGAGAACAACAGCGTCTGGCGTTGCCTTGGCAGGGCACTGATGATGCGCCGCACGTCGGGAATAAAGCCCATGTCCAGCAGGCGGTCGCACTCGTCCAGTACCAGAAACTGCGTGGCACTGAGATCAACATGGCCTTGATTCATCAGATCAAGCAGCCGGCCCGGGGCTGCGACCAGTACATCAACGCCGCCGCGCAGTTTCTTGACCTGCGGGTTTTGATTGACGCCGCCAATAACGCAGACGTAGTTCATATTGCTGGCACCGCCTAAGCGTTCCAATTCACTGTGGATTTGCAGCGCTAGCTCTCGTGTGGGTGCCAATATGAGCGCCCTTGGCTGGCGTGGCTTGGCGCGCATCTCGCCTTGGCGGGTGGCGGCTTCTTGCACCAGATTTTGCAGTAACGGCAGGCCGAAGGCGGCGGTTTTACCGGTGCCAGTTTGGGCAATACCCAATAGNTCCTTGCCTGCGAGCACGTCGGGAATGGCNGCTTGTTGAATGTCGCTTGGTGTCGTGAAGCCAAGTTTCGCCACGGTTTCACAANAGCTCGAGTGCAGGCCAAGCGCTGCAAAGGCTCCTTCGGTCATAAAAATTCCCCGTCATAGGCGGGCAAACGTCCGCGCATGATGTTTTTTTGCATTGGGCTGCCTATGCCTGTGTACACGAACTAAAAACGAAATAGTTTCAGTACAATGTCACACGCCGCGAAGGGCGGAGATGGCGTTGGCGCTGTTTGCCTTCTGGTTCAAGCAAACTCACGCACATCATGTGGGGTAGGCTTGGATCGGTAATGCTAAAGACGTCAGTGAAATTTGCTGGTCGACGTCATTGCGGGCGCAGGGTGCAGGTAGGCTTGGCCCGAGTCAAGTGCTCTATCATCGACATTGTGCAATTGTCAGGGTCCGGCGGTTTGCAAACTCGGGCCATGGCGTTGGGTGATGCAGATCTTGGTGGCATCAACAGCTTTTGCTCAAACTGGATAAAAAACAAAACTGGCACAGGCCTGCTTGAGCCTGGCCTTGACCGAGGAGAGATACTTTGCAGCGAATTTCCCAAAGCCTGCTGACAGTAATTGCAGTTCTAATGCTGGCCAGCTGCGTCGGACCGAGCTTCGTTGCCGAGGACTATGTGTATTTGGGTGATAAATACGATGTCACCATCCGCCGCGATATTCGCGGCGTGCCGCATATTTTAGGACAAACCAATGCAGATGCTGCCTTTGGCTTCGCCTATGCCCAAGCGGAAGACAATTGGCAGTTGATCGAAGATGCCATGCCTTTTTACCGTGGCACCAGTGGTCTTTATAACGGCCAAGATGGCGCGGTGACAGACTTTCTTGTGCGCTGGCTGGGTATCTGGCAAACCATCGACGCAAACTATGAGTGGGATTTGAGTCCGCAGATGCGGCTCTATTTGCAGGCCTACGCTGATGGCCTGAACTACTACGCGGCGATGCATCCGCAGGAGATCGATCCAACCATTTTGCCGGTGACCGGCAAGGACGTGGTGGCGGGCTTCATGCTGCGGCACCTGTTGTTTTACGGCTTTGAGGGTGCCTTGGGTGAGATTTTAGGCGATGAGCGTGCGCACCAAGTCAGCGAGATTATCCGGCAGCCGACACCACCAGAGCTAGATTTGCCAGAGGATGAGGTGTTGCAGCCGGAGCATCAGACTCTGCCTGAGGCGCCGCTTTTCGTACCGCCTGAAATTATGATGAACGGGGTACCCATTGGGTCCAATGCATTCGCTATGTCGTCACTTATCTCGGCTGATGGGGCAACCCATTTGGCAATCAATTCGCATCAGCCCGCTACCGGGCCAATGGCTTGGTACGAGGCCCATCTAAAAAGTGCTGAAGGCCTGGATGTGATGGGCGGACTGTTTCCGGGAACCCCTTCTATATTTGTTGGCTTTACCGAAAATCTTGGCTGGGCGGCCACTGTTAACAACCCGGATTTGGTCGATGTTTTTGTGCTGGAAATGAATCCAGACAATCCAAATCAGTATAAGTTGGATGGCGAGTGGCGCGATTTGCAGGTACGTGATATCGAACTCAAGTTGCGCCTTTGGGGATTCTTGCCGTGGACGGTGACCCGCGAGGGATTGCGCTCTGAACATGGCCCCGTACTGCGCACTGACCACGGCACCTACGCCGTACGGTATGCGGGTATGGGTGAGATACGGCAGGTCGAACAATGGTATCGGATGAATCTTGCGCAAGATTTTACGGACTGGAAAGAAGCCATGCGCATGCACACTTTCGCTAGCTTCAATTTTGTCTACGCTGACAAGCAGGGAAACATCATGTTTTTGCACAACTCCCGTACGCCGAAGCGAGATATTCGCTACAACTGGCAGCAGTATCTACCCGGTAATGATTCAGCACTGATTTGGCAAGAGCAGTTAGGTTTTTCCCAACTTCCCCAAGTCATCAATCCGGCCAGTGGTTTTGTTTTTAGTGCCAACCAGACGCCGTTTAACGTTACAAGCTCAGACGACAACCCCAAAGAAAGTGCCTTCGCCCCGGGTCACGGTTTTCAGATGGATATGACCAATCGAGCACATCGCGGCCTTGAGCTTTTTGCTGAACTGGGTCCGACGATTAGCGCCAAAGAGTTTTCGGCCATCAAGCACGACAAATCTTATTCCCCAGCGACCTACTACATGTCGTATTTGCAGAAAATTGCTGATCAAGACTTTACTGACCCTGTGCTGGAGCAGGCTCAGCAAATCATCGCGGACTGGGATCTGGCCACGGATGTGGCGAATACCTCGGCGGCCCTGGGTACCTGTGTACTGCTGGCAGCTGAGAGTGATGATGACCGAGATCAGCACGATGACAAAGCAGTGCAGGACCTCCTTGGCACCTGTGTGCAGAGTTTGCAGCAAGCGGTCGGGCGGCTGGATCCACCTTGGGGCGAGGTTAACCGGCATGTGCGCGGTGAGATTAATGTGCCGATTGGTGGTGGACCCGATATCCTGCGCGCTGTTTATGGTGATGGGCTGGATGAGAACGGCTACTTGACCAATGTAGCTGGAGACGGCCTGTACTACATTTTGTCTTGGGATGCGCAGGGCAAGCTAACTGTGGCTGGCACCCATCAATTTGGCAGCGCTACCCTTGATGAGACCTCGCCGCACTACAGCGATCAGGCAGTAGACTATGCCAATGAGGTGCTACATGCGCCGCTATTTGATGAGCAGACGCTGCAGCAGAATTTGTCCCGGGCCTATCGTCCCGGAGCCGAGCTGTCGGTTCCTGCAAATTAGCCATATGCAACGTCAGGAGAAGGGGAATAGTGAACACACTCGAACGCCGCACAGCTTCAGGCCAGAGCCTGTCAGTAGCGCAGGCTGATGCGACCAATGCACCGCTAATCGTCTACATTGACTTTAAAAGCCCCTATGCGTATCTCGCCATTGAACCAACCCGGCGGATGCTTAAGACAGCTGGATTAGTGGCAGACTGGCGGCCCTTTGTGCTCAACATAGGCAGCTATCTGGGTACCGCTAAGTTGGCGAAGGATGGCAAAGTCGAAAAACAAAACCGCAGCCAAGAACAGTGGTCGGGAGTGAAATACGCCTATTTTGACTGCCGCCGCTACGCCAACCTCACGGACCTGACCATTCGGGGTACGGTAAAAATATGGGATACCAACTTACCGGCGCTGGGTATGTGGTGGCTAAAGTTGCACGAAGACTTAGCGGCGCAGAACACCGCCAATGGTCTGCTGCAGCGTTATATTGACGCTGTCTACCAGCCCTTTTGGCGGCGCGAATTCGATGCTGAAGATCTCGAGGCGATTGTTCAGGTGCTTGAGCTAATAGGTGCGCCCTCTGATGGATTCAGAGATTTCGCTACCGGCGAGGGCATGGTCTTCAACGATGCCATGCAGCAACAGGTTTTTAATGACGGCGTTTATGGTGTGCCCACCTATCGGCTGCCAGGCCACACGGACGCGAGCGGTACGCCGAGTCAATTTTTTGGGCGCGAGCACTTACCGCGTATCGCTTGGATGCTGGAAGGTGAGAATGGATTAGCCCCAGATGTGGCCTATCAACTGGCTTCTGAGCTGGATACCAGCGCACTGCAAAAGTCGGCGACGCAGCCGGGAGTGGCGCAGGGTATGACGCGCCTGCCGGTGTATTTCGACTTTAAAAGCCCCGCCAGTTACCTAGCGCTGCCCACTCTTCTGGAGTTGAAGAAACACCACGGTGTGGATGTTAGCTGGCACCCAATTGATCACAAACCCCTCCATCAACCGGCCCAGCAAACCGCGAACGAGGACCGGGCGAGCGCTCACCGCCGCATTCGCGGCGAATACATTGCCGCAGACCTGCAGCGCTATGCACCACATCCGCTGCGGGATATTTACCTGAGTACGGACTGCTCCTACGCCCATATGGGCCTGCTCTGGTTGGCAGAAGCAGCCTGTGAGTGTGTTAGCGCATACGTTGAAGCGGTTTTTGTTGCCCTGTGGCGCGATCACCAAGACATCGAATCGATTGCAGCGATTACCGAACTACTGGTCTTGGCAGTGGGTGCCCGACCACTAGATATGGCCGCTTGGCAGGGCTTTCTCCAGGACTTTCTTCAGCACCAAGGCGACGCAGCCTTGGCTGCCGCTTATGACCAAGCTGCCGCGAATGGTGTGACCTCTGCGCCGACATTTTTCCTCGGCGATGAACCCTTTCAAGGTCGCGCTCATTTGCCCCTATTGCTGGCGCGTTTGCGCGCAGGGGTATAAGCGTCGGATCAGTCAGCGGGTGGAAGCAAGTTGACAGGGTGAGTCAGCGTCGGTCAGCATGCGTGCTCGCTCCGCACCGTAACCGGGCGCGTTTACAAAACCTAAGCCCAAAACAACAAAAAAAATAACCCAGAAAGTAACTAACACGTGAGACAACTATGAAAACGCGAATAACAGAATTATTTGGTATCGAGCATCCAGTGATCCAAGGCGGCATGCACTATGTCGGGCTGGCAGAAATGGCGGCAGCCGTATCTAACGCAGGTGGTTTAGGCATTATCACGGGTCTGACTCAGGGCACGCCTGAGAAACTGGCCAATGAAATCGCACGTTGTCAGGCGATGACCGATAAGCCCTTTGGCGTAAATCTCACCTTTTTGCCGTCTATGACACCCCCCGACTACCCCGGCCTAGTAAATACAATTGTCGAAAGCGGCGTAAAAGTCGTGGAGACCGCTGGTAATAACCCTGCGAAATGGCTGCCGCAGCTCAAAGAAGCCGGCATCAAGGTCATTCACAAGTGCACCTCGGTACGTCATTCGGTTAAAGCCCAAGATATTGGCTGTGACGCGGTTTCCGTTGACGGCTTCGAATGTGGTGGTCACCCCGGCGAAGACGATATTCCTAACTTTATTTTGCTGCCTCGTGCGGCTGACGAATTGGATATCCCCTTCGTCGCTTCAGGTGGTATGGCCGACGCTCGCAGCTTGGTTGCGGCTTTGGCCATGGGCGCCGAGGGTATGAATATGGGCACTCGCTTCATCGCTACCAAGGAGGCGCCGGTGCATGAGAACGTCAAGCAGGCGATTTTGAACGCGTCGGAGCTGGATACGCGCTTGGTAATGCGGCCGCTGCGTAACACCGAGCGGGTACTGACCAACCCGGCGGTAGAACGCCTGCTGGAAAAAGAACAGGCCATGGGTGCGGATCTTAAGTTCGAGGATATTGTTGAAGAAGTTGCCGGTGTTTATCCCAAAGTGATGACTGAGGGCGATATGGATGTGGGTGCATGGTCCTGTGGCATGGTTGCGGGCTTGGTCTATGACATACCTACGGTGCAGGAACTGATGGACCGGATTATGGGCGAGGCTGATACGCTGATAGCCAAGCGCTTGGCAGCCTTTGCGGCAGCCTAAGGTTATCTAGCGAGCTTAGATCTGATCTGCTGCGCCGGACTAGCATACCGCGCAGCAGTGCTCCGCTGGAGTCTGCGGCCCTGCCCTTGTAAAGAATGCCTCAGTAAAGAATGCCGCAGCAACAATAGAGGGTAGCTATGGATTTCGATATTCGACCTGCCGTGGCCGCCGAAATGGGACAACTGGGTCTGATGGCCTCTTACTCCTATGGCGGCACCTTTGGAGACGGCGAAGACAATGTGGCGGCGTCGGGTACCCGCCCGGAATGGACCCTATGCGCCTTTGACCCGTCGGCGCAAGACGTCAGCGGCCAGCCCCTAATGGCGACCTCATTCGCTGCCTTCCCGTTCACCATTCGGGCCAATGGCAGAGCGATGCCCATGGCGGGTATCACAGTAATTGGCACCCGCCCCGAATATCGCCGCCAAGGCTTGGTGCGACGCATTATGACCCGCGCATTTGCCGAACAGCGCGAGCGCGGCCAAGCGTTGGCAGGGTTGTGGGCATCCCAAGCAGCCATTTATCAGCGTTATGGATTTACTGCAGCGGGCCTGAATCGCGGTTATGCCATCGACACCGCAGACATCATGCTATTGGATACAGATACCCAGAACTTACCAACAGTAACCCGGCACCGTCCCGGTCCAGTGCTCGATACCATACGCGGCATCTATAGAACTTTTATTGCCGGGCGTACTGGCTATCTGCATCGCGGCAAGGCCTTGTGGTTGGAAACGGTGTTGGGTGAGACCGGCGCTAATGCGGCGGACGGTCCGGTTTATGTGGCATTGGTGGGTCCGGTAGATGCCCCCCGGGGCTATGCGGTGTATACCTTGCGAGCCGGTCATGTGGCGCATAGGGCGCGCCCACAAGAAATAAAGATCCGTGATCTTGCGTGGCTCGACATGGATGCGTATCGCGGTCTTTGGCACTTTTTTGCCAAGCACGACTTGGTCGGTAGAGTGGCCTGGGCAAATGCCCCCATGGACGATCCTGCCTCGGCCATTATGGCGGAGCCAAGGCTCCTGCACTGCCACGATACCGAAGCCACCTGGTGGCGGATTGTCGATGCCCCCACGGCGCTAGCGCAGCGTGGCTACGCTGAGAGTGGCGAACTGCGCCTTGGTATCACTGCAGACGACCTAGCGCCTTGGAATACCGGTACCTGGCAACTGCAAACTTCTGCGCGGCAGGACGAAGATGCTAGGGTCAGTGCGAGCAAAGAAGCACCGGATATAGTGCTGAGTATAAAAGCCCTAGCAGGTTTGTTTAGCGGTATGTATAGCGCCCGGATGCTGGCAAATTGGGGCATGCTAGAGGCGGACGAGGCGGCAATCGCCAAGACAGATCGGCTATTTGCCACCGCGCATGCGCCACACTGTCCCGATCACTATTAGCGGTAGGGCACGGGTACAACGCGTTTAGATCGGCGCGGCAATTAGGGGGAGAGATGCTAGAACATGTAGATCCGGCGGTAGTCGGCTTTTCCGAGGAGCGTTTGCAGCGAGTAACCGACTGGCTGCAGGCACAGGTCAGCGGGGACAAGCTTGCCGGCGCCAGTGTGCTGGTAGCCCGGCATGGCAAGGTGGCCTATCAGCAGTGTGCGGGTATGGCAGACAAAGAAACCGGCAAACCCTTTGCCGCAGATTCAGTGGTCCGCATCTTTTCGATGACCAAGCCAGTGACCACTGTAGCGGCGATGATGCTGTACGAGCAGGGCTGTTTTCAGCTCGACGATGAAGTGGCGAAGTATCTGCCGGAGTTTGCCAGCACCCGGGTTTGGCGCGGCGGCGATGCGCCCATTACCGATACTGAGCCTCAGCGCACTCCTATGCTGGTGCGTCAACTGATGAACCATACCGCTGGTCTAACCTACGGGTTTATGAACAGTACGCCAGTGGACGCCCAGTACCGAGATTTGCCAATTATGTTTCGCCGTGACGTAGGGTCTTTGGCAGATGTGGTGAAGCAGCTGGCGCAGGTGCCGCTGCTATGTCAGCCCGGCAGCCAGTGGAACTATTCGGTTGCTACCGATGTGCTGGGTCGGCTGGTAGAGGTTTGGTCTGGTCTGTCTTTAGCGGAGTTTTTTGCCCAGCGAATTTTTGCGCCGCTGCAGATGCGCGACACCGCTTTCTCCGTTGCCGAGCAGAATCAGCCGCGTTTTGCGGCCCTTTATGCGCCCAAGGTCGGTGGCGATATGAGTTCTATTGGTGGTACGACTGAAAGCGTCCCACAGGATATGCGAGGCGGGTTACGCCTTGTGGAAGGCTCCGAGGACTCGGTGTATTTCAAAGATGTCGCCTCATGTTCAGGCGGCGGTGGGCTGGTCAGTACTGCGCGTGATTACGCCCGCTTTTGCCAAATGCTTATCAATTTTGGCCACTTGGAGGGTGAACGGCTGTTGGCGCCAGGCACTGTGCGCTATATGCGCACCAATCAACTTCCCAACAACTCGGATATGGCGGGCATGGGGCAGCCGGTCTGGAGCGAAACCAGTTACGATGGTATTGGCTTTGGACTGGGCTTTGCGGTGGTATTGGACCCGGTGAAGGCTTCAATTATAGCGTCGGTGGGGGAGCATCACTGGGGTGGTGCAGCGAGCACATTCTTTTGGATCGATCCTGTCGAGGACTTGTTCGTGGTTTTTTTAACCCAGCTAACGCCTTCATCTACCTACCCGATCCGCCGCGAACTGCGCGCCCGGGTCTATCAGGCGCTCTGCGACTGAAACGGCAATTGACCGGACAGTTGCGAGAGCGTTAGCGCAAACGAAACAAAGGAGATGGCGTCAAATGGATGTTGAGACATTCCAGCGTCTTGGACTGCATCAGTCATGGGAGGACTTGCATCCTAGAGAGCATCTAATCAATGGCCGTTCCAATGTGGAGATCGATGCGGTTTTGCGGACGCACGCCGATCAGCAGTACCACCCCTGCGCAGAAGCCTATCTCGTTGAACCCCTCAAGGGTTCCATCGAGGTCTTTAACGATTGGCATGAAAGCAGCGTTTATGCAGCAACCCGACGCAAGCTTGCAGTCTACCTGCCGCCCAAAGATCAGATCACCAGCGCACTCGACCTGCTGGTGTGTAACGACGGTGAGGGCTACCGCTACAACAAAGGCGCGGTGCGTGCACCTGCAGTGTTAGAAAATCTTTGTGCGGCAGGTGAGATCAACCCAACCGCAGCAGTTTTTGTTATGCCGGGTATTCCCGACGGTGCGGAGCCGGTGGTCGACGGGCGGGCAAACCCGGTAGTGAAACATCAGCGTAGTCTGGAATACGATGCCTGCACGCCCGCCTACGGCGAGTTTCTACTGAGCGATGTGCTGCCCTTTGTGCAGCGGGAACTTGGCATTGAGTTTACCGGTGATCCGGCGCGCAGAACCCTATGCGGTATTTCCAGCGGCGGCATTTGTGCTTTCAACGCCGCGTGGCACCATCCCGGCTACTTTGCCCGAGTCATAAGCCACTGCGGTTCATTTGTGAACATTCGTGGCGGCCACAATTTTCCTTATCTGATTCGCAGTACCCCACGCAAACCCTTGCGGGTGTTTCTCCAAAGTGGTGCGCTTGATGCGAATATCGTTACTGGCAGTTGGCCCTTGGCCAATCAACAAATGGCAGCGGCATTGGACTTTGCCGGCTATGACTATCGTTTTGAGTTCGGTGTGGGCGGCCATAATCTGCGGCAAGGTGGGGCGCTTTTTGCGCAGACCTTGCGTTGGCTTAGCCGAGGCCCGGCTTGAACAAAAAAATTGTTAACTTTTAATGGTTAGATTTTATGCTGCTTTTTGTGGAGTGAGCATACAAACGACGGCGAGCTAGCCCATTTTGTCCGTCGCCGAGAGTGCGCTGAGCAAGTCTCGAACGAGCTTTCGATGGCGACGATTCAGTGCGAAGTAGCCCTCGGCGACTTTGAGAGTGTCTTTATCGAATACCCCCTCATAGCCTTGACGATTTTCAAACACTATTGAGTCTGAGGTGCGATACCCTTTCAGGTCATGGGACGCAGCATGTCCCGGTGCCTCTTTCTTTTTGCCGCTCAGTAGCCAATGGGCGTTGACCGCCAGTGTTTCTGCGATTTTTTCCACATGTTTGGTCGATGGCTTAGCTCGCCCGGTTTCCCAATGGCTGCAGGCTGTTCGGGTCACCCCAAGGCGCTCGGCAAGATTGGCTTGTGACAGCTTTCGCGATTTGCGTGCCTGACTGATTCGTTTGTGCAGGTTCGACATGCACCAAAGGTTAGCTTTGGGGTTGTCGAGGAAAAATGATAATATTGCTAAAGATAAGTGAATATCAAAATTATCTTCTCTATTTTGTGTGCGGCCTTGTTGCAAGCGCCGCCAACGTTGCGGATTCGCGCTTACTTCTTGTGATCGTATTCTTTGCCCATGCGACCACTGATTTAGCGTAAGCGCGAATCCTTTTTTGTATTGCTCCCTCGCAAATGTCGCTAGGATCCGCGTAGGCCAGTTAGCTTCGATGGAAAAAGCGCATGAGTGTCTATGTCATTGCTCAAATCAGAATTCATGACCGTGAGCGCTATGCGCAGTACGGTGCTGGGTTCATGGATATATTTCTACAGCACGGAGGTGAGTTGCTTGTCGTAGACGAGGCGCCTCAAGTGTTGGAAGGTGAGTGGCCGCATAGCCGCTCGGTGCTGCTCCGATTCGACACCAAGGCCCAGCTTGATGCTTGGTACTTTAGCCCGGCCTATCAGGCTTTGGCAAAACGTCGCTGGGCAGCGTCGGTGGCCGACATTGCGGTCCTAGAGGGCTTGCCCCAACCTCAATGACGACCTTAGAAATAACAATAACTCGGTAGGGGGATCGCCAATGCTGACAACAACAGAAGATCAAGGCGCGGTGCGAATTCTGCGTTTCAATCGACCGGATGCGTTAAACGCTTTCAACCCGGCAATGTTTGATGCGGTTGCCGAAGATCTGCTCGCCACTGCGGACAACGACGCCATCAAGGTGCTGATCATTACTGGTGTGGGCCGAGCTTTTTCCGCAGGGATGGACTTAGCCGATAGCGGCACTAAAGACAATCTGCCCGTACATGGCTTCGATGGCATGTTCGAAGCCTTTATCGAATTTCCCAAGCCGATTTTGCTGGCAATTAACGGTGTCGGCGTTGGCTATGGCTGCACTATTACGGGCTTGGCAGATCTGGTCTTTATGGCGCAAAGCGCCCGGCTGCGGTGCCCGTTCACTGCTCTGGGGCTAACGGCGGAAGCTGCCAGCACGGTGACATTTGCGGCCATGATGGGTCCTCAGGCTGCTAATTGGGTGCTGTTAAGCTCCGAGTGGCTAGACGCTAAAACCTGCAAAGACTGCGGCATGGTGTTTGAGGTGGTTGACGACGAGCTACTGCTACAGCGTACTGTTGAGCGCGCTCAGGTGCTGGCTAGCAAGCCTTTGGCCTCGCTGATAACCACCAAGGAACTGCTTATGGCGCCCCGGCGCGAAGCCTTGCGTGAGGCAAGTGAGATAGAGTCTGTCGCACTGCATAGCCTGATGGGTGGACCAGCAAATTTAGAGGCTATCGCCGCGTTTGGCGAGCGACGCGAGCCGGATTTTTCAACGTTTTAGGAGGTCTTGAGCGGATTGGCGATTTTTGCCCCGCTGTTCCTGTATTGGGCCTTACGCTCATCGCTCCACTGATCAATCTCATCCGCTGGCACGCCATAGGCAATACCCCTTGCAACACCGGGTCTGGCGCGCACCCGGGTTACCCAGTCCACTACCGCCGGGGTCTTAGTGATATCTACCTTGCTCCACTTCCAGCCGCGTAGCCACGGGTAAAGGGCGATGTCGGCGATAGTGAAAGTGTCGCCGGCAACCCACGGATGTTGGTTTAACTGGCCCTCAAGTACTTTGACCAGGCGCAGGGCCTCGGTGCCGAAGCGTTCCAGCGGATGGGCCTTGGCAGCATCAGCCACGTTGTCCATATAGCGCGTATAGCTGAGTTTGTTGCCGAATACCGGGCCAACATTGGCGGCCTGCCAATAGACCCATGGCATAACCTGCCAGCGCTCTGGACCCTCAGGCAGCAACGGCGTGGGAAACTTTTCGCCCAAATATTGCAGGATCGCGCAGCTCTCCATAACACTCTGATTGCCGTCGATTAGTACTGGGATTTTGGCGTTAGGGTTGTGGCCAAGAAATTCGTCACTGAATTGCTCGCCCTTGGCAAGATTAATGCTGCGTACTTGAACGTCATCAAGGGCGACACCGGCTTCGATTAGTTCTTCGATCATAATGCTGACTTTCCAGCCATTTGGTGTCGCTGCTGTCCAAAGTTTCATGTTCTGGTCTCCCATTACCAAGTCTGGCGAGCGGCAATGCAGCGTGCTGCTTCAAATGTTTTGCTGCGCAGGTGCTCTAGCCGACCGTTAAGATTTCGATAGCGCAGAGGATCCGAGTCGACAAGGTCTTTGCCAAGTTCCAGATCAGAAAATGTGTCCATACCGCCGTAACAACCTAGCACCAAGGTTGCACCGGCAAGCTTGTGCTCCTCAATTTTTGGCAGCGCCCGCTGCATGCACATCACCCAAAATTTCTCGTCTGCCTCGCTGAGCAGGCCGATCAGTTCTCGAGTCGTATTACCAAGATCGATGAATTGCTGGTTTAAAGTAGTGATGTTGAGCGCGCCGCTGATTGAGTGATCTAGCAATAGTAAATCACAGCCGTCGCTGCGGGGCTGTTTTTTGGGTCCAGTACTCTGTTCAGCATTCGATACATTTCCTGCCACAGTGCGATGTCGTGTGTAAAATCAGGTGCACTGCGACAGCCGGCACGAATGAGGTTGACGGCGGCAAGAGGATTCAAGACAAAGGAGGAGCGATGAGGGAGAACACAGCATTGGCCGCTTGGCGGCGAGACGAACAGACTATTGGCCTGTGGCTAAGTTTGGCCAACAGCTATTCTGCCGAGGTGATGGCGAATTTAGGTTTCGACTGGATCTGCGTCGATATGCAGCACGGCCTGATTGATTACACAGATTTGGTGCAAATGCTGCCCGCAATCTCTACGTCCCAAGCGACGCCATTGGTGCGCGTGCCGTGGAATGAGCCCTACGAGATAATGAAAGCCTTGGACGCTGGAGCCTATGGTGTTGTCGTGCCCATGGTGAATAACCGTGAGGAGGCCGAACAGGCAGTGATGGCGTGTCGCTATCCGCCCTTGGGTAATCGCTCCTTCGGGCCGATTCGCGCTGCGGTTTATGGCGGTCGTGGCTATGCGGTGGAGGCTAACGATCAAATTGCCTGCATCGCCATGATCGAAACCGCCGAAGGCATTGCTAATGCGGACGAGATTATGAGCACTCCGGGTCTTAATGGTGTGTATATCGGCCCCGCAGATCTTGCGCTATCGCTGGGTCTGCCTGCCATGGGCGATCAGCCCCAAGAAGAGCACTTAGTGGTGGTGAAAGACCTGCTGGCGAAGTGCAAGGCCCACGGCATTGCTGCGGGTATTCACACATCCAGTCTTGAATATGCGCAGAAATATCTGGCCTTAGGCTTCAACTTTGTCACCTTGGGTAGCGAGTCGGGCCATATGACCAAGAACGCTTCTGCCGAACTGGCGGCAGCTCGCGGCGGTGTTGCCAGCGAGCGTGAGAACACCGGTTACTAACTCTTGGTCAGCGATAGAGGTTTGGGGTAATGGTTTGGTTGCTTGGCTTAGGCCTGCTGTTGGTGTTTACCCCAACCCTCTGGGTGCGCTGGGTGATGCAGCGCTACTCGGTCGAGCAACCTGAACTGCCGGGTACCGGTGGCGAGTTGGCCCAGCATCTGATCGAGCGTTTTGACCTGCAAGGGGTTAGCGCAGAGGTAACGGACCTTGGCGATCATTACGATCCACAGAGCCATATGGTTCGCCTTAGCGAACCAAACTGGAATGGTAGGTCGCTTACTGCTGTAGCCGTAGCTGCCCATGAAGTTGGTCATGCCATTCAACATAAACAAAACGATGCGCGCCTCAATGCGCGGACAAAACTTGCGCCACTAGTGCATATTATCGGTCAGTTAAGTGTGGGCATCTTGGCGGTGGCGCCGATTATTGGCATGGTTACGCGGCATCCGGTGCCGCTACTGTGGACCGCGGTGATAGGTCTCTCTGGCCTGCTGCTGCGGATGCTCCTGCACTTAGTGACGCTGCCAACGGAGTGGGATGCCAGTTTTGGCAAGGCGTTGCCAATTCTGCGAGAAGGAAAATATGTCTCTGATGCTGAAGAAAAAGTGGTTCGAAGGGTCCTTAGTGCCGCGGCATTAACCTATTTTGCTGCTGCTCTCGCCGACGCTTTTAATCTTTTTCGTTGGGCTGCCCTGCTGATTCGGCGTTGATGAAGGCTCGAGCATATCCGTTTTTTGTGACCATTCGTCCGTTAGCACCTTGTCTTAAGGCCTAGTGGCAATGCAAAAGTCTATCTCTGGAGAAAGACAACTTTGAGTGAAGCAATGCGCATTGTTGGATGGAATGTGAACGGGTTGCGCGCCTGCATAAAAAAAGGTTTCCTGCCGTTTCTGGAAAGTAGCGGTGCCGATATTGTGGCTGTGCAGGAGGTGCGGGCGTTCCCCGAGCAGCTACCTCAAGAAGTCACAGCCTCTAATCAGTGGCACGCTAGCTTCTCGCCTGCCAAGCGGCCGGGCTACAGTGGTGTGGGCATACTCAGCCGCACAGCCCCCAGCAAAGTAGAGACAAGTCTTGGCGAGGACCGGTTTGACGATGAAGGTCGGTTTATCGTTGCTTATTTTGGTCGCCTTGCGGTGGCGAGCGTCTATTTCCCCAAGGGCAACGGCAAAGACCGGGATAATTCACGGGTTGGCTATAAGCTCGATTTTTATCGGGCAGTATTCGACCGGCTGAACCAACTGCGGCGCCGCGGCAGGGTGTATGTGCTCGGCGACTTCAATACGGCTCATCATGAAATCGACTTAGCCCGACCCAAGGGCAACCACAAGGCGAGCGGTTTTCTACCCATCGAGAGAGACATGCTTACGCAAATACAGAGCGAGGGTTGGGTTGATACGTTTCGCGTCATGCACCCGGACGAGCCAGATCATTACACTTGGTGGCGGCAGTTTGGTGGTGCTCGAGAGAACAACGTAGGCTGGCGTATCGACTATGTATATGCCTCCACAACGGCTATGTCCCGGGTCAGAAATGCCTTTATTTGGGCCGATGTCTTAGGCTCAGATCACTGTCCCGTAGGGGTAGATTTGAAGTAATCTGACGGGCCAATAAATCCATCGAGAAACATATGGCTCAGCCGTTCCCTAAGCATCCGCAGCTTCGCGGTGGCTTCGCACCCCTACAAATGGAATGTGATGTTAACGACCTAGTTATCGAAGGCGAAATGCCCAAGGAACTTAACGGCAGCTTTTATCGCAATGGACCTAACCCTCAATTTGCGCCGCGAGGCGGCTATCACTGGTTTAGCGGCGATGGCATGGTGCATGCTTTGCACTTGGAAGATGGCCGCGCTAGCTATCGAAATCGCTGGGTGCGGACAGTCAAATGGCATAAAGAACGCGAAGCAGGCCGGTCCCTATTTGGTTCGTTTAACCCCTTAGACAATGATGAAAGCGTCGTCGGGCTGCAGACAGATGGCGTCGCAAATACCAATATCATCTGGCATGGCGGCAAGCTGCTGGCTCTGGAGGAGGGGCACGCGCCCTTTGAACTCGACCCTCATACGTTGGAATCAATCGGTCCGCACTTTTATGGGGATACTCTGCGCGGCCCCATGACCGCCCATCCGAAGATTGACCCGGAAAACGGTGAGATGTTGTTTTTCGGTTATAACGCCAACGGCAGCATTTCCGAACACATGACCTTCAGCGTGGTTGATCAGTCTGGCAACCTGCTTCGCAGCGAGGAGTTCAATGCTCCTTATGCGGCCATGGTGCATGACTTCGTGGTTACCCGAGATCATGTGATTTTCCCCATCATGCCGTTAACCGGCAGCCTAGAGCGGGCCATGCGCGGTGGGCCGGTGTATGCCTGGGAGCCAGAGAAAGGCACACATATAGGCGTAATGCCGCGTAACGGTTCGGTGCAAGATTTGCAGTGGTTTCGCGGCGAGGCCAGCTATGTGTTTCACCCTTTGAACGCCTACAGTACTGCAGACGGAAAGATTATTTGCGATGTTTGTGAATACCCTCAAGCGCCGCTGTTCCCTCATGCGGATGGCACGCCGGGTGATCCTAAGAAGGCACTTGCTACGCTTGCGCGCTGGACCTTCGATCTCAATGCGCAAACCGATCAATATGCGGTGGAGTCGTTGGGCGACTTGGTTTGCGAGTTCCCACGCGTTGATGAACGGTTTGCCGGTCTGCCCTATCGTTATGGCTACTTTGCGGGTGACACCAAGCCGCCGGAAAAAGTCGGCGGCTACAATGTTATTGCGGCCATAGACCATCAAACCGGTAAGCTCGATAGCTACGATGTTGGCGCTGGCTACGCCACCAATGAGCCGATATTTGTTCCGCGTTCGGCAACCGCCGCTGAGGGCGAGGGCTTTTTGCTAGCCTACGTGTATGACGCCAATCGGGCGGCGAGTCATCTTATGGTACTGGACGCTGAAAACGTCAGTGCAGGGCCACTGGCCAAGGCCATGCTAGATCATCGCGTGCCTTACGGCTTTCACGGTAACTGGCGCCCTCGGGGCTAAACGGCCTCGTCACCTAGCGCGGCAATGCGCGCGCTTTTGATTAATGCATAGACCGCTGAACCGACTTTCAGGCCCAAGGCCTGGCTGGCCGCCTTGGAAATATGAGCGCTAATGGTTTGCGGCGACTCGGCCCCGGCTTCCTGTTCATTGACTTCTCGTTCGTTGATTTCCAGTTCGCTGCTGCCTTGTTCCTTGGCAGGCGGCGTGACGATGCACATGTCTACGGCAACTAAGCCGTTTGCTAGGCCTGTCATCGGTGTTAACTTCACAACCTTGGCCGCCAGCGCGTTGCGAATACTTAGGTCCTTGGGCGAGTGCAGTGCAATTGCCACATCTTTCGCTGCCAGAAATACGCGCACCTCCGGAGTTTGTGGGAGCGCTTGTCCTAGCACTTGCAGCCGCTGACCCGCAACGGCCATCTGAATCATAGAGTATGGTTTATCAAACCCGGTCACCGTGGCCTTAACAAGGCTCCCTGCCTCGCTCTCAATTGACTGGGTATCGAAGGTTTCTAGCGGCTCCCGCCACAAGCGCGGCAGCACGTCTTGGGTCGGGCCTTGGTCCGTTAGTTTGCCCCGCTGCATCACCAGCATGTAGTCGCAAAGCCGAGCTATCTCATCGTTCAGGTGGCTAACGTAGAGGGTTGGAATGCCTAAGCCGCTCGTTACTTCCGTTAAATAAGGCATGATTTGAGCTTTGCGCTTGGCATCGAGGCCGGTAAGCGGCTCATCCAGCAGCAATAGCTGAGGCTGACTTAAAATGGCGCGGGCGATGTTCGCTCGCCGCGATTCGCCTCCAGAAAGTGACGCCGCGCGACGATTTAACAGTGGTTGTAAATCGAAGCGCGCCACAACCTCGTTCAGCGGCAGGTCGATAGCGATGTTCGCAGCGCTGGCTCGGTCTAAACCGTAGCGCAAGTTTTGCTCCACGCTCAGGTGAGCAAAAAGCTGGTCCTGCTGAAACACATAACCAATGCGGCGTTTATGAGTGGGCAGCCGTTGGCTGTCGTCCTGCCAAACCACATCGTTAAAAGAGATTCGACCGCTGCAGGGAGTCAAACCAGCGATAGCCCGCAGTAGGGTTGTTTTGCCGCAGCCGCTGGGGCCGAACAATGCGGCGATGGTATTGGGCACGGTGCCTTGAACATGCAGCGACAGTGCGTCGATGCGCAGCTGTATATCCAGATCCAGCATCAGGGTGTTCGCAGCGGGCCGAGGCGCAGGGTGAACTGGCGGTTAAAGTAATAAACACATAGCAGTACGCTGAACGAAAACACTAGCAAGCCTGCGGACAGCAGGTGGGCCTCGGTGTAGTTCAAGGTCTCAACGCTTTCGTAAATGGCAATAGAGATAACACGAGTCTCTCCGGCCAGATTGCCGCCTACCATTAGCACAATGCCAAACTCGCCAACGGTATGGGCAAAGGTTAAAACCGCGGCGGTAATATAACCGCTGCGGGCAAGCGGCAGCACCGTAGAGCACCATGCGTCCCACGGGCTGGCGCCCAAGGTGGCAGCGGCTTCCAGTGGCGCCCGACCAATTTGGCTAAAGGCAGCGGTCAGTGGCTGCACCATAAAGGGCAGCGAATAGACCAAGGAGGCCAGAACCAAGCCGGTAAACGAAAAAGACAGAGTAGAGCCGGTAAAACTGAGCCAAAAACCGCCAAGCGCGTTGTTAGGGCTAAATAGGATCAGCAGATAAAAGCCCAGTACCGTTGGTGGCATTACCAGCGGTAGGGCAGTCAGAGCCTCGACAGCAGGCCTTAGTCGGTGCCGACTGTGCGCCAGCCACCATGCCAGTGGCGTGGCCACAAACAACAGTATGACGGTGGTAATGCCCGCAAGCTTTGCACTAAGCCAAATGGCGCTGAGTTCGGTCAATGCTGTTACGTCTTATGTTGGGTTTGCGGCGACGTATCGCCGCGGTGGCGAATCTTGGGTTTTCTGTGCCCTAAGTCGTAGGTTTGCGGAAACGTAGCGTCATGCGGTTGGACTCTCCAATCGCGGTCATGGCCGCTGCAACTTCCGGTTTGTCCTTGCTGCCACTCAAGGTCGGGGGTAAGCGCCAAACACGGTCGCCGTCCTCAGGGATGTCAAGGGCGTTCGCGTTTAGCTCGCTGCTATCCTCCAGCACAAAGCCCGCTTGCTGCATCTGCTCGATAACGTAGCTTTGTTTCAGATAGCCTCGATCACCCATGGCCCATGCATCCGGCGCTTCCTCGCGCATGCGATGCTGTACCACGCCGACTACGCCGCCGGGCTTCAAAATTTTATAAGCGTCGGTAATTGCGGTTCGCAGAAAATCGTCCTCGTCCCTGAAACGCGCCAGATTGTGCAGTGCACGGACAAATAGCACCGCATCGGCGCTACCTGCCTCGGTTTGTGGCAGGTTGCCGAAAGTGAAGGCCGTAATAGAGGTGTTGTTATCAGGGATCCATGTCGCAGCTTGAGTAGGCCAATCGCTGGTCCAAGTCTCCATTTCTTTTAATCTCTCCTCGCTGTAAAAGCCAAACAGCTTGAGCATTGAATGGGCGTAATTTGCGCCGATTAGGGCACCGTCGTCGCCCAAATAGGGCAGCAGTAGCTTGCTGTACCAACCGCCGCCCGGTAACGCTTCCACAACGGTCATACCGGGCTCAATTCCGAAGAACGCGAGGGTTTCGGCTGGATGACGATAAACGTATCGGGCCTGAACCTCTTCTGGTTGGGCGGCTAATACGGCGGCCAAGTTCATACTTTTGGTATTAGCAGTGGTTTCGGCTGCTGTGGTTACAGCTTCTGGTAGGTTATCGTTGGTGGCCTGGCTAGCGGTCTCTGGTTTCGTTTCCGCGCAGGCGCTAAGTGCGACAATGACGGAAAGTAAAATGAAGTGGCGCATGGTGATAGATCCAAATTTTTTGGCTGATGGTTTCTTGTTTTCTCCTGCCAGCGGCTTTGCGGTGCGCCGGGTGTCAGGATAAAAACATCGTTACGCTGGAATACTAAGCGCATGGGGACAGCAAATCACAGAAAATGTTAGGTGTTTGCCACTAGCTTGAACAGGTCGAATTACCGGTCTCTTGTCTTGTCTTGTCTTGTCTTGTCTCGCCTTGGCTTATCTTTCGCCCCTGGTTCAGGCAACTTGCTCTAGCGCTTGGGCGACAATGGCAGCGATAGAACGTACGTCGTCTGCAGAGGCGGTAAAAGGCGGGCCGAATTGCAGCGTGTCGCCACCCCAGCGTACATACAGGCCGAGTTCCCAGCATTTGATACCCAATTCAAAGGGCCGCACCACGGCGTCGCCGTCCCGAGGTGCAATTTGCAGCGCTCCGGCCAGGCCGAAGTTGCGGATGTCGGTAATGTGGGGGTGGCCCCGTAAACTGTGCAGGGTGTCCTCTAGTATCGGCGTCAGCGCTTGCGCCTTCGCTACCATGTTGTCGTCCTGAAAGACATTGAGCGCTGCCAGAGCTGCTGCGCAGGCCACCGGGTGGGCGCTGTAGGTGTAGCCATGAGGAAGTTCGATCATATGTTCCGGCTGATCTACTTCCATCAGGCAGTCATATATGGCGCTGGAAGTCAGTACTGCGCCCATGGGTATGGCGCCATTTGTCAGACCCTTGGCGATGTTCATCATGTCTGGCACTACCCCAAAGGCATCCGCACCAAAGGGTGCTCCGACTCGACCAAAGCCAGTAATCACCTCATCGAAGATGAGCAAAATATCGTTTTCATTACAGAGTTCCCGCAGTCGTTGCAGGTAGCCTTCGGGGGGGATTATCACGCCAGCGGATCCCGACATGGGTTCGACAATTACCGCCGCGATATTCGAGGCGTCATGCAGCATGATGAGCTGTTTTAGGTGGTCGGCTAACTCTGCTCCGGTTTCCGCCTGTCCGCGGGTAAAGGCAAGTTCAGGCTGCAGGGTATGTGGCAGATGGTCGGCATCGCCGAGTTGGCCAAAGAGTTTGCGGTTCGCACCAATGCCACCCAAGCTGGTGCCAGCAAAGTTAACGCCGTGGTAGCCCTTGTGGCGGGAAATAAATCGAGTCTTAGTGGGTTGGCCCTTGCTGCGCCAATAGGCCCTGGCCAGCTTCAGTGCGGTATCGGCGCATTCGGATCCAGAGTTGGTGAACAGCACATGATTCATGGCAGTTGGCGCCATTTCTGTGAGTCGCTCAGCCAAGGCAGTAGCGCCCGGATGGGTGTATTGAAATGCCGGCGCATAGTCCATTACCCCTAACTGAGTTGTGATCGCTTCGCTGATTTCTGGCCGGTTGTGGCCATAGCCACAGCACCAAAGGCCCGATAGCGAATCAAAAACTCGGCGACCATCTTGGCTAATGTAGTGGTTTTGTTCTGCGGCGACGATAACCCGTGGGTCCTGATGAAACTGCCGGTTGGCGGTAAAGGGCATCCAGTGTGCCGGGGTAGAGCTGAGGTTGGTTGCGGCTGGCTTGGTTGGCACGATCAAATACCTCTAGGCAATGGCTTGCTAATAAACGGCTTGCTGGTAAGCGCGCCGAGCTTTGAGTCTGTTCCAGTAGGGCGTCACGCTGTCAGGCAACTGCGGTAAGAAGCGCTCAGCCAGCATAAGGGTATACCCCATCATAATATCTGCTGCGCTGAAATCGTCACCTAAAATAAAATCACTTGAGGCCACCGCGTCGCCCACCGCTGCGGCGCACAGTGTCCCTCGAGCTTGCATTTCTGCAACTACTGCATCAATACGCTGGTCGCCGGGGAATTCTCTGCCGTGGTTAACGATTTCACCCAAGGGTCGAGAGAACGTCGCCTCGGCAAACCAACTCCACTGCAGGTAAGCGCCGTGTGCAGGTGTGCCGGGCGCGGGCTGCAGACGGCCATCGCCGTAGCGGTCAAGAATGTACTGCACCATCGCCCCTGACTCGAACATGAGGAAGTCATGCTGTGCATCAGCACCTTGAGAGTCGCGCAACACGGGCACCTTGCCCACCGGATTCATTTCGCGCCAAGCGTTACTGGCGCGAAACTCAGGGCTAAAGTCCACGGCCTCTACGGTGTAAGGCAGGTCTAGTTCTTCGCAAAGCCAAATGGCCCTAACGCCTCGAGTGCCGGGTACGTGGTAAATGGTGAGCATCGTATTCTCTTCTTGTCCGCTACTTTTGTCTTGGTGCTTGTCTTTTGGCTGATCGTTTCGTTTGTCTTTTAGATTGGCCTTTGACCTTGCTTTTGCGGCGGGCCCGCACTGGTGAATCGTGTGCCCGGCGGGTCAATGGCCCAGTCTGCAGCCTTACCCCATTTGTCGGTAAACACAAATTCCTCGAGCGGGCGTCTGCGCACCGGGCCGTGCTTACCCTGAGGCTTGCCTAGGGTCAGTGTGCAGGCAACAAAGACCTCTTCTGGAATATCCAACAGCGTCTTTAGCTCGGATTCTACGGGTTTATGAAAACCCGTGATGACGCCGCCGTAGCCGAGCGCTCGGGCAGCCAGCAACAAGTTTTGCACGGCAGGGTAGACTGATGCGCCTTCCATTGGGTCTGGGGCACGATAGCGCACTAGACAGGGCAAAATGAGCGCTGGCACATGAGCAAAGTGTTCGACATAGCTGCGCATGGTTTTGGCCATGCGTGACTTGGGTGAATTCGGATCAGCTCCGCTGCCTTGGCCATAGCCGTCGGCCTGTTCCTTTGCAGTCCAAATCTCTTGGGCTGAGGTTGCGATCAACGCTTTTGCTTGCTGCGCCTGCTCGCCCTCGGTTAGCACGAGGAAGCGAAACGGCTGTCGGTTCGACCCGCTGGGCGCGCGGGTGGCGGAATACAAAATGTCACGCAAATGCTCGTGTGGAATTTGCTCGTTGGTATAGCGCCGAATCGCCCGAGTGGTTGCCAAGCCTTCAAGCAAGGATATAGCCGACTGGCTAACCGGCTGGTCTGCCAAGGAGTAAGGGTCGTTGTTCATGTCAGGTTGCTCGATCTGATGTCTTATGCTCAGTGAAACATATATAGAAAGTGTGCCCTTAAGTACCTCCGATTGCGACTCAGCAGGCACGATGATGCAACCTACTGGGTAGCCCTCGTGTGGCCCGGTCCTTCAGCTTGATTGCTATGTGCTTGGGGACAAGCCAAACTTAAGACCTTCGGCAATGGCTTGGGGAAAATACAAGAGGGGGAACTTATGATCGAGCTAGATCGCCAAGGCGACGTCTACACCATGACGTTAAATGCAGGTGAAAACCGTTGGAATACGACCTTTGTACGGGCCATTGATGAGGCCTTGAATGAGGTTGCCGCGTCACAGGGACCTGCTGCGCTGGTCACCACTTCGGCCAGCGAAAAGTTCTTTTCCAACGGCTTAGATCTGGACTGGGTACAGCGCCCAGACGATTATCCTGCGGCAGGCGATCGGGCTGCTTTTGGACCAGAGTTCATGGCCCTGATGAGTCGCATAATGACCTTAGAAGTACCGACGCTGTGTGCAGTTAATGGCCACGCTTTCGGCGCCGGTTTTATGGCTGCCCTATGCCACGATGTGCGCTTTATGCGCGCCGATAGAGGCTTTATGTGTGCCAATGAAATGCAGATTGGCTTGAGTATTCCTAGCCCAGAGCTGGCGCTGTTTAAGCACAAACTGCCCGCTTCTGCGTTCTTTGAAACCGTGCAGCTTGCCAAGCGCTGGACTGGACCAGCGGCGCAGGCGGCGGGCTTCGTCGAGCAAATCGGCGACGTTGAAACCCTGCTTGTCTCAGCTCAAGAACGGGCAGCCCAGCTGGCTCCTCTGGCCGCCAACCGAACGAACTACGGTGACCAGAAAAAACGTTTGTTTGGTGAGCATGCGGCAATCAGTGATATTCACGGCGCTGCTTATATGCTGGCGAACCCCGACCAGTACGCGCACTAGTCCTAAAGCCTCAGTTTGGTTCGTTCTCACCTAGGCGATTCGGCCTAGGTGACGAGTTATAACCACCGTTCATCTACAAAACCCTACAGGTCGTCCTCTTATTCAAGGGTGACAGAAGCCTAGTGCTATAAATCCCCTTAATTTCGCAAGCCCTTGGTTTGCGATGTTACGCATGTCTCTTTGCAAGCTTATCAGTGTTCGTCGCGAACAACGTAAGCATACGATCAGGCACTAAGGGGGGCAAAAAAAGATGGTCTTTAGTTAAGAGACATTTGAAATCAAATTTCCTTTAGTTACGAGAAAGTAGTGATTAGGAAATGTAGTTTAACGACGAGTAGTAGTCGAAAAAAATGAGATTGAGGAGAATTGCGATGTTGGTTTATTGGCAAAGAATGGTTACTGGCAGTGCTATAGGCTTGCTTTTAATGAGTGCGGCGAGTGTTAGTGCTTAGAGTGCTGGCGAATCTGAAGCTGCAAGCCCACAACAGACAGGAGCGTCTAGTTCGGGCGCTGGGACTGGGTCAAGTGCTGGGTCAGGCTCGGGTGCAGCAGCAGGTTCTGGGGCTGGCGCTGCTGCTTCTGGTGGCGGCATTGCAGGTTTAGGCGTAAGTACGCTAACTGCTCTGGGCCTTGTTGGTATTGTCGCTGCCGGGGTTGTCGTCTCCAGTGACGACGGTGAGCCACGCAGTGTGCCGAGCGGCAGTAACGGTCCCGACACTCCTACCGGTACTAGTACTAGTACTTCGACCGGAACATAAACCCCGTCTGGAAGCTTATGAAAACCTGCACCACGCCAACGTTATGCAGGTTTTTTTTGCCTTTGAATTTATCCATCAGCACGGTCACTGCTGCGAATTACCTTACCTGCTCGGGTACCCAGCAACTCGTCATCTTCGAGCACTTTCAAGCCGTTACAAATCGTCGCCTTGTAGCCCTTGGCTTTTTGCACATAGCGGCCCGCACCACCGGGGAAGTCGTGGGCGAATTCCGGCATTCGCTCACCCAGACTTTCTAGATCAATAACATTCAGGTCAGCTTTCATGCCCTGCGCCAAGGTGCCTCGGTCCTGCAAATTTAGAATTCGCGCAGGTGCCGCGGTAATGCGGCGCACTGCCTCTTGCAGCGAGTACACGCCGGCATCCCGATGCCAATAAGACAGCACGAATGTGGCCCAGCCACTATCCATGATTTGGCCAACATGGGCACCTGCATCACCAAGACCGGGCAGGGCCCAATCCGTAGTAATAAGCTCCTGCAGGTGCTTTAAGTTCGGGTTAAACATGCGATAGGTAAAGCAGGTTCGACCCTCGCTGTCGCGCACCATGCGCATCCAAGTTTCAACCGGGTGCTCGTTGGCAGCGGCGGCCATACGAGTCAGTGACGCTTCTTCACCCTGCACATAGTTTGGTGTTTCTGCATCGCCCATCCAAAACAAGCGTTCAAAAATCGGATTTAGCTTATCGCCACGCTCTTGAGTGGCTTGTTTGGCCTCATTGAGTAGGGCGGCGAAGGCATCGGCGTTGTGCAAAGTGCTGAGTTTTTCTGCTAGAGATTTTTCATAAAACGCGTTCCAGCCCGGACTGCGCAGGAAAAATTTGTTGTGAATGCTGGAAACATAGCCGCCGCTGCGCGGTATCGATACGGCATTGATGTCTAAGCCTTCTTCATCGCGCATGGCACCAATGCGCTGCTGTAGCAAGTCACTGAAGCGGCTGTCAGCACCGGTGCCAGCGCTGAATAACACCCGAGCACCGGCCCGGGCTTGGTCGCCGAGTAACTGCATTTCTGTTTCTAGATTGGTGGCGAAATTCATTACGCCCTGCATCAAACCACCTTGCTCGCCAACGCCCTTGGCGATGGCTAGAAGCTCTTCTGACTCCGCATGGGTGCCAGGTACATGGCGTCCGTCTGGCAGGTAGTGGCCGAGAAAGCGCGATGTTGAAAAGCCCAGAGCACCCTCAGCCACGGACTGTTCGGCCACTGCGACTAGTTGTTCCAGCTCTTCGCTAGTTGGTTGTTCCTCGACGCTGCGCTCGCCCATAACGTAAAAGCGCAGGGCGCAGTGGCCGACGAGGCCGCCGACGTTTACGACGGGCTGTAATTTTTCAACGGCATCGAGATAGCCACCGTAGCTCTCCCAGTCCCAGGGCAGGCCATTGAGGATGGCATCCTTCGGAATATCCTCCACGGTCTCCATCATGCCAGCGAGAAATTCTCTGTCCTCGGGTTTGCAGGGTGCAAAGGTTACACCGCAGTTTCCGAGTAAAGCGGTTGTAACACCATGCCAACTCACCGGAGTCATCATTGGGTCCCAGCCAATTTGCGCATCGAGGTGGGTGTGTAGATCGACGAATCCGGGGGTCACAATATGGCCTTGTGCATCGATTTCTTCGGTCGCGTTGCCGCTTATCTCGCCGATGTGCGTAATGGTATCACCGCTTATGGCGACATCGCCGACATAGGGTGTGGTGCCGCTGCCGTCGACAATTGTGCCGCCGCGAATAATCAGGTCGTGGTCCATACTGCTCTCCTTTAATCCCGCTTCTTGTTCAACCGTTATGAACTTAAAACGCTTTACGGCCCATGCTCAACCAATTTTTTTATTTACACGATAACAGGGAGCAATGCTGTATGCGTGCTCGCGCCGTTGGTCTCGGGGTCAATCGGGGCCGCGAGGATTAGATCAGACGCGAGCTGGGATGCGGTATGCGTTCGACTAATGGCATAACCTTGGGCTTGTAGACATCGACAAAGTGCGGGGCGCTGCGGTGGGCGTCGAGGTCTGCTTGGGTCGCCCACCATTCTATGAGTAAGAAAACACCCGGCTCGGCTTCGGAATGATAAACCTCAAAGCGCTCGCAGCCGGTTTCGGTGAGTGAGACCTTGGCCTGTGTGATAAGTAGCTCTTGCAGATTGGCAATATCGGCTAAGTCCCGTGCTTTGAGGATCACGTTGTTGTAGATCATTCTGGGCTCCTGTGAAATAAGGGGTGGTAAAAGGCCCAGTTTGACATGAAACCTGATGGTAAGAGTCCCAGCAGCCGGGGCAGTAGCACTTTGAATGCTGGCAGCCATCCAGAGCAGGGTCATAGCACTGACGATGTGACTCTTGGAGAGACTATGGGAGAGCGTATGGCCGAGACTATTGGAGAAAACCCCCAACGAGTCATACCGTTGTGGCCTCACGCCCCTCAAGCGCTGGCAAATGGCCCCGAAGACTGCCCTCAGTTGACTGTGCATCTGGCCGCCGTACCCAATGGCTGTGGGGTTATCGTATGTCCCGGTGGTGGCTACCGCACATTGGCCAGTGACCACGAAGGGTTGCAGGTTGCCCAATGGCTGAACGGTCATGGCATTCATGCCTTCGTACTGCGCTATCGCCTCGGACCGCGCTATCACTCCAGCGTATCGCGGCTGGATGGTCAACGGGCGATGCGGGTAGTGCGCTTCCACGCGCAATCCTTGGGTTTGGACCCCCAGCGGCTGGGCATGCTGGGGTTTTCTGCTGGCGGCCACCTGATTTTGGCAGCGGCGTTGTCGGCTAGCAGCCCCAGCGCCGAGATCGCTAGAGACGAAATTGATGCACTGGACTGCCGCCCCAATTTTTTGGTGCCGCTATACGCGGTAACCAATGGTGAAAGACGTGGCCGTAAGGCAGACGAGTATCCGGCCACGGACAGTCTGGTAGATGGCTCATCGCCACCGACGTTTTTGCTGCACAGCCATGAAGATTCTATCGTCCCCGCCAGTCAATCCACCTTGCTCTACGATGCGCTGTTGGCGGCAAAGGTGCCTGCAGAGCTGCACATTTTTAACTTCGGAGATCATGGCTTGGGCTTGGACCGGGGAGCCGATGCTGGGCATATGGATGCCAGTCCTTGGGGAACACTACTGCTGCATTGGTTGCGGCGACACGGCTTGCTGCTCGATCAGCCCAGCCCAGCCCAGCCCAGCCCAACCCAACCCAGTTATGGCGGACGCTGTGCTTTGCATGGGGAGGTGCTAGTTGGTGGCGAGCCTGTTGCGCTGGGGTGGCTCACTTGGCTGCCAGAAGATAATAACGCCCCAATCGCAAGAGTAAGGCTCACCGGTGCCAGTGCTGGTCGCTTTACGCTCGAAGCCGACGCGGGGCCAGTGCCGGGTGCGCACCGACTTGTTTTGCATGTGGTTAGCGCAATCTACCCAGCGGATGCCAGCGGCGACTACAGCCTAGCTCGTGCACTGATGTTTGAGCGTCAAGTGCAGGTCGCGTCGGGCGAGGCGCTGATTTGGCATATAGAGCGTGGAGACGGCAGCGCGCTCTGATGCCTTAGCGCAGTTCGAGGCCCTGCATGCTGCCGTCTGCTCGCCAATCTTCTAGCATGCGGAAGAACTTTATCGGGCTGCCACCAAACATATCGGAGAAAAACCCGCTGTTGTTGCCGCTCTTGCCCTCGCTGTTGTAGTAGCCGGGTGTGCACTCCCGGTAAAACCGCGAGCCTGAAGTTGAAGACTGCTGAATTAGCTCGACATACTCGTTTTCAGCTTCGGCTGTTGCCTCCACGGTCGGGGCACCTTGCTGCCTTGCTCGGCTCAGCACATGGGCCAGATGTTTGGCCTGCTCGTTGAGTGCATGGGGTACGTTGACCGTCACGGCTGTTTGCGTGAACCCGAGGAAAAAACAGTTTGGGAAGCCATGGCTGGTGAGGCCGTGGAAAGTTCTCAGCCCGTCGGCCCAATGCTCGCTCAGGGTGTGACCGCCACGGCCGATAATGTCGTAGCCCGCTCTGCGGGTAAACGTGGTGCCCACCTCGAAGCCGGTGGCAAAGATCAGACAATCAACCTCATAGTGGTTGCCGCCAACTTGCACGCCAGTTTGTGTCAGTCCATCGACGCCCTTACCCTGGGTGTCCACTAGGGTGACGTTGTCACGGTTGTAGGTGTCGAGGTACTCGTCGTGGAAACAGGGGCGCTTGCAGAACTGGCGATACCAAGGCTTCAGGCTCTCGGCAACGCTGGGGTCTTTAACAACTGCCTCGGCGCGGGCACGAATGAAGTTCATCTTTTTATAGTCTGAAAGTTCCATCAGTTCTGCTCGCTCAGCCTTGGTCAACCTGCGGCCCAACTGGCGGCTTGCGAGCTTGGCGGCGATGCCGGTGAGATTACGGAAAATATCCGTCCACCCGTCGTTAATCAGATCTTCATCCTGATCGCCGCCGCTGACCAGAATATTGAAGTTGTCCATACGCTCTTTCTGCCAGCCTGGCTTAAGGCCAGCAGCCCATTCCGCATCGGTTTTGGCATTGTTGCGCACGTCGATTGACGAAGGCGTGCGCTGGAAAATATAAAGTTCCTTAGCCCACTCCCCCAGGTGTGGGATGCACTGCACTGCGGTAGCACCGGTGCCGATAATGCCCACGCGCTTGTCGCGAAGATTGGTGAGGTTGCCGTAGGAATCGCCGCCGGTATAAGCGTAGTCCCAGCGGCTGGTGTGAAAGGTGTGGCCCTGATAGTCATTGATGCCTTGGATGCCAGGCAGCTTTGGACGGCTTAACGGCCCATTGGCCATGGCCACATAGCGGGCACGCATTTTGTCGCCGCGGTCGGTTTCGATAATCCAGTGTTCGGTTGTCTCATCCCAGCTCAGGTTGGTAATACTGGTCTGCAGGCAGGCGTTGTCGTAAAGATCATAATTCCGTGCGATGCGCCGGCTGTGTTCAAGGATCTCCGGGGCGAAGGAGTATTTATGCTCGGGAATGTAGTTAAGCTCTTCCAGCAGCGGCAAGTAACAGTAGGACTCAACATCGCACATGGCGCCAGGATAGCGGTTCCAGTACCAAGTGCCGCCGAAGTCACCGGCCTTTTCGATAACGCGAATGTCGTCGAATCCGGCTTCCTTCATGCGTGCGGCCATCAGCAAACCACCGAAGCCGCCGCCGATAACAGCCATTTCCACACGGTCTAACAATGGCTCGCGGGTAAAGCCTGGAGTCACATAGGGATCGTCGACATACTGGGAAAACTCTGCTGTGACTTCTACGTACTGGTCGTTGGCATCGGTGCGCAGACGTTTGTCTCGCTCCGCTAAGTACTTGGTCTTAAGCGTCGCTGGATCGAAGTCCAACCCGCCCATTAACTCAGCAATGCTCGTTGCTTCCGTCATAATCCAATCCCCCTGTGTTCTGACCTTTGTTTATACAAAGGATTTTGCGGGAAGAAAAGCACTCGTTAGCGGCATAATGTGATTGAGGCTGCCAAGGGGAATGCCCCAACAACAGGGCGAATGCACAGCAACAACGCAGGGACACCGAAGATGCAAAACCAAGTTTGGCGATTGGCGCGAAAGCCGCCTGGGGG
>PCCE01000012.1 GCA_002731575.1 Gammaproteobacteria bacterium
GGACCACATCGGGCAGATATGGATATCCGGGTAGACGGTTTAGGCGCGAAGACTTCTGTGTCCCGCGGTCAGGCCAAGCTCCTTGCCAGTGCGCTAATGCTCGGATACTCGGCTTTGCTTAGCGGGCGCGACAGGGTTCAGCCCATTATGCTGCTAGATGATTTCGGGGCAGAACTGGATGAAGCTCACCGCAACCAATTCTTTGCGGAGCTGCAGCGTTTTGGCTGCCAGGTAATTGCTACTACCACCGAGCCACCAGCCCAGTTGCTGGGCAGCACCATGGCCGATAACACTCGTGTGTTCCACGTGGAACAAGGCGAGCTAAACCGGACCTCCTAACCGTTTTGTGATAAATTAGCGGGGTTGGCGCGCGCACAAACCATTGCATAAATCATGAGGGTTGAGAATGTCAGAAGACAACGGCTATAACTCGGGTAGCATCAAGGTTCTTAAGGGCCTGGACGCTGTTCGCAAACGGCCTGGTATGTACATTGGCGATACCGAAGATGGCACAGGTCTGCATCACATGGTGCAAGAGCTGGTAGATAACTCCATCGATGAGGCTTTGGCCGGTCACTGCGATATCGTCTATGTCATCATGCACCCTGAAGAAGCCATTACCGTGCGCGACAACGGCCGCGGCATTCCTGTGGACATGCACCCGGAAGAAGGGGTTAGCGCTGCGGAAGTGATCATGACCACGCTGCATGCGGGTGGTAAATTCGATGACAACAGCTACAAAGTCTCCGGCGGCCTGCATGGTGTGGGGGTTTCTGTGGTCAACGCCCTATCCGATGAGCTGCGCCTTACCGTGCGCCGGGATAACAAGGTTTATCAACAGACCTACGCACACGGTGTACCTGTGGCCCCGCTGGCCGAAACCGGCGAAACCCAAGAACGCGGCACTGAGTGTTACTTTAAGCCCTCGCCAGAGACCTTTCATAACATCAAGTTTCAGTACGAAATTCTGGCTAAACGACTGCGTGAGCTGGCGTTTTTGAACTCAGGCGTTTCCATAGTGTTGAAAGAGGAGCGTAGCGGCAAGGAAGATACTTTTTTTTACGAGGGCGGCTTGCGCGCCTTCGTAGAGTATCTAAACCAGAACAAGCAACCGTTGAACGAGGTTTTCCACTTCAACACCGAGCGCGAGGACGGTATTGGGGTCGAGGTTGCTATGCAGTGGAATGATACCTTTCAGGAACAGGTTTTCTGCTACACCAACAACATTCCCCAAGGCGACGGCGGCACCCACCTAGCGGGTTTTCGCGGCGCCCTGACCCGAACGCTCAACACCTATATTGAAAATGAAAACATGCTTAAGAAGGCGCAGGTAAGCACTACAGGCGACGACGCCAGAGAAGGCATTACCGCGGTAGTATCGGTAAAGGTTCCAGACCCGAAATTTTCTTCGCAAACCAAGGATAAATTAGTATCTAGTGAAGTAAAAACTGCGGTAGAACAAGAGCTTAGCAGGTTTTTCACCGATTATTTGGCAGAGCACCCTCAAGACGCAAAGTCAGTAGTAGGCAAAATGATTGATGCTGCTCGGGCCCGTGAGGCGGCGCGTAAGGCCCGGGATATGACCCGGCGTAAGGGTGCCTTAGACATTGCTGGCTTGCCGGGCAAACTGGCCGACTGCCAAGAAAAAGATCCCGCGCTTTCAGAGCTGTTTCTGGTGGAGGGTGACTCCGCTGGCGGCTCGGCGAAACAAGGCCGAGATCGCCGCACTCAAGCGATATTGCCCCTGAAAGGCAAAATATTGAATGTGGAAAAAGCGCGTTTCGACAAAATGCTGTCGTCTCAGGAAATCGGAACTCTGGTCACCGCGCTGGGCTGCGGTATCGGCAAGGGCGAATTTAACCCGGACAAGCTGCGTTATCACAACATTGTCATAATGACAGATGCCGACGTGGACGGCTCACATATCCGTACCCTGTTGCTCACCTTCTTTTTCCGCCAGATGCCAGAACTGTTTGAACGCGGCCACATTTACATTGCCCAGCCTCCACTCTACAAAGTCAAAAAGAACCGCCAAGAGCGCTATGTGAAAGACGACGAGGAGCTAAATGCCTACTTCCTAGCGATGTCGCTGCAAGACGCTAAGCTGTTTGTTAATCCCCAGGCGCCGGCGATACAGGGCGAGGCACTGGAAGCGTTGATTGTTAGCTACCAGTCACTGATGCAAACGTTGGCCGACTCGCGCCGCAAGTATCCTGAAGAGTTGACCCAAGCCCTAGTAAAGGTCCGTAAGTTAACGCCAGAACTCATGGTAGAAGAGGCAGCGATGCGGCAATGGGCGGCTGCCTTGGTGGATATTTTGCGGCTGAACGCCGACTCGAATCCCGCCATTACAGTGGAGTTAGACCCTGAAACCAATGCTTATGTACCCCGGGTCACTATGCTTCTTAAGGGGGTTGCCGAGAAAATAGCCTTGCCGCTGAATTTCCTCAACGGCCCAGAATATCGCGCCATAGCGGCGATGATTGACCAGTTAGATGGGCTTTTGGAGGCGGAGGCTTTTATCCAGCGCGGCGAGCGCAAGCAGGATATCGAGCACTTTGCACAAGCCTTTGACTGGCTGCAAAAAGAGGCACGTCGGGGCGTAGATCTGCAGCGCTATAAGGGGCTTGGAGAAATGAACCCCGAGCAGCTATGGGAAACTACCATGGACCAATCTGTGCGCCGTATGTTGCGGGTATCCATTGACGACGTCATTGGTGCAGATCGAATGTTCACCACGCTGATGGGTGATCACGTAGAGCCGCGCCGAGAATTTATTGAAAAAAATGCGCTGTCAGTGGTTAATTTGGACGTTTGATGCCGGGTGATGGCTCATGTCTGAGAAATCAACCCGTAACCGCTGCTCTTGGTGCCAGGGCAGTCGCTTGTATCGCCAGTATCACGACACGGAGTGGGGGGTGCCCCTAACCGATGACGACGCGCTGTTTCGACTGCTGATGCTTGAAGGCCATCAGGCGGGCCTTGCGTGGATTACTATTCTCAACAAACGCGCACATATGGATGAGGTATTTGCCAAATTCGACCGGCGCACCCTTGCACAAACCTCCGCAGCCACCTTTACCCAGTGGCTACAAGATTCGGGCCTAATTCGGCACAAAGGCAAACTAGAGGCCCTTGTGAACAATGCGCAGTGCGCTCTGCAGATCACAGATTTTGCTGGTTGGCTTTGGTCTTTCGCAGCACCAGCCGGGCAGCCAGAGCCGCAGGTACCAGCACAGACTGCCGAGTCGCAGGCTATGTCTAAGGCGCTGAAAAAAGCGGGGTTTCGTTTCGTTGGGCCAACCATCTGTTACGCGTTCATGCAAAGCGCCGGCATGGTCAACGACCACCACCCCGACTGTTGGCGTTTCAACACTTGTCAGCGCCTAGTGACTCGGGCGTTAAACGCCCGGTGAGCGTGTTTGTCGGGCTGTTTTTGCGTCTGCTGAACTGGGTACCTGATGCACTTGCTATGCGCATTGCATCGCTGGCGGCCACCTTGCTGGTAAAGCGCAATGCGGATATCGCCAAAGTCAGTCGTATCAATATTCGACATTGTTTTCCCGAGCTTGATCGCGAAGCTGAAAGAGCTCGTTTACACGATTGCCTAACTCATTCTGCACTGCTGCCATTTGAACTTGCCTATTTGCAGCATCGCCCAATAGTCAAATTGTTAGACAAAATCGTCGCTGTGGATGGCGAGCAACTGTTAAAGGATGCCTGGCACGAAGGTAATGGTGTGGTGCTGCTAATGCCGCACTTTGGGTGCTGGGAATTCTTAAGCGTTTATTTGGGTCAGAGATATTCGATTTCCGCGCTATACGACCCGCCCAATGTAGCAGCTCTGGAAGCCAGCTTGCTCAACATGCGAGAGCGCCAGGGTGCAACCATGCACCCCACCAACACCGCTGGCATGCGCGGCCTGATGCGCGGCCTCAAAGCCGGTGATGTGGTGGTGGTTTTACCCGATCAGGTGCCGGCGAGTACCGCCAGCGCGGTGGTGGCTCCGTTCTTTGCACAAAACGCCTTAACGATGCTGTTGGGAAAAAGGTTGCTGAAAGTGGGTAGCCCACAGGTGTTGATGGCAGCCGCTTGGCGGGATCTTTCAGCTGGCGACATTCGCTACCGTCTCAGCTTCGAGCGCCCCCCGGCGGAGATCTACGATGCAGATGATGGCGCTCATGCAGCGGCTATGAACACCGCCATTGAAAAAATTGTGCGTCGCGACCCGGCCCAATATCAATGGTCGTACAAGCGCTTTCGCCGCCTCGGGGGGGATCAGGCAGATCTTTATCGGCGCCAGTAGGCAGGTGTTAAAAGCACCAGTAGGGTAAATATCTCCAAGCGCCCCAGCATCATATTGAACATCAGCACCCACTTCACGCCGGTATCCAGACCCGAGTAATTGAGCGCTACGTCGCCAAGTCCGGGGCCAAGATTGTTCAGGGTTGCGCCAACCGCGGAAAATGCTGTGAGAAAATCAACTTCACTGGCCAGCATAATGACCATGACAGAAAGAAAGAACAGCAGCGCATAAACACTGAAAAAGCTCCATACAGATTCAACCAGCCGGTCAGATACTGGCGTAGTGCCAAGCTTGATGGGGAATACCCCATTAGGATGAATAAGCCGCCGCACTTCGCGCATACCCTGGAGGTAAATCATCAATACGCGCACGAGCTTGATGCCGCCGGCAGTGGAACCTGCGCAACCACCAGCAAATGCCGTCAGCAGCAGCAAGGTGGGTGCAGCCGCCGGCCACTGGGAAACGTCGTCGGTGACAAAGCCCGTAGTGGTGGCAAAGGAGATGGCGTGGAAGATGCCTTGGCGGAGCGCCGAATGTTGCCCATCGGGTGCATTCAACAAAATGGTTACCACAGCGATGGCGACAAATAGCAGCACCAAAAAGTAGGTTCTGACCTCGTAATCCGCCAAATAAAGCAGCAGATTTTTGCGTCGCCAGACCAAAAAATGCAGGCCAAAGTTAATGCCGGACAGCACCATGAACACGCAGGCGACGGCCTCGATGGCCGAACTGTTGAAGTAGCCAATACTGGCGTCGTGAGTTGAGAACCCACCGATAGCCACCGTGGCAAAACTGTGGCTGATGGCGTCAAAGACAGACATGCCGGCGATCCAGTAGGCTCCAGCACAGGCCACTGTGAGAAACAGATAGATGTACCAAAGCGCCTTGGCGGTTTCGGTGATTCGCGGCGTGAGCTTGTTATCTTTTACCGGCCCCGGCGATTCGGTCCGGTAAAGCTGCATACCACCAATGCCAAGCACCGGAAAAATTGCGACTGCGAGAACGATAATTCCCATACCGCCGAACCACTGGAGCTGTTGGCGGTAAAACAGCAGTGACTTGGGCATGGCATCTAGATTCACCAGCACGGTGGCACCCGTGGTGGTCAGTCCGGACATGGACTCAAATACCGCGTCAACAAAAGCTAAATCTAAGCCCGGAGCCACCAAAAAGGGGATTGCGCCAAATAAACCGAGCCCAAGGTAAAACAGCGCAGTGATCAAAAAACCATCACCACCACGAAGTTCACGCTTACCCCGTAACGGCAGCCACATCAGCAGGCCGGATGCTAAGGTCACTAACAAGGCGGTGCCAAAGGTTCCCAGAGTGGGCTCGCCGAAGTAAAGGGCGACCAACATGGGTGGAATAAACGTCGCGCTAAAGACGGTGAGCAGGGTCCCGGTAACGCGAAAGATGACAGAGAGGTGCATGGTGTGAGCTGTCAGATAAAGTTCATGCTGACCTGAAACAGCCGCTCGACGGCAGTGACCTTGGTCTTATCCACCATAAAAAGGATGACATGGTCATCGGTAGCGATAATCACATTGTCATGAGCAATCAGCACCTCATTGCCGCGCACGACGGCACCGATGGTCACGCCAGCAGGGAGTTTGAGCTCGTGTATTTTGCGGCCTACGACGTTGGAGTTGCTGACGTCACCGTGGGCAATCGCCTCCATGGCCTCGGCGGCACCTCGGCGTAGACTGTGCACTCGCGCCACATCTGCCTTACGGACATGAGAAAGCACTGAGCCTGTGGTGGCCTGTTGGGGCGAAATAGCGACGTCGATCTCACCGCCTTGCACCAGATCGACGTAAGCCGGTTTGCTAATCAGCGTAATCACATGGCGCACGCCTAGGCGCTTGGCCATAAGCGACGACATGATATTGACCTCATCATCGTCAGTGAGGGCGCAGAAGGCATCGCACTGCTCAATATTTTCCTCTAACAGCAGCTCGCGATCAGTAGCGTTGCCCTGAATGACCACTGCTTGGTGGAGCTGGTCGGCCAAGGTTTTGGCTCGTGAGCTGCGAAGTTCAATCAATTTGACCGCGTACTCTTTTTCAATTTCGCTGGCCAGTTTGGCACCAATGTTACCGCCGCCGGCGATGATAACCCGCCTGTAGGGTTGTTCAGCGCGCTGGAGCTCGTCCATGACATTGGCGATATGTTCGCGGGCCGCGATAAAGAATACTTCGTCGTCTGCTTCGATTACCGTATTGCCGCGGGGCACAATGGACTGACCGCGGCGAAAGATAGCCGCTACGCGAGTGTCAGCGTTGGGCATGTCTTCGCGCAGAAAACTCAGCGCTTGCCCAACCAGGGGGCCACCGTGCACGGCGCGCATGGCCACCAGCTGCACACGCCCGTCGGCGAAATCTGCCACATCGAGCGCACCGGGGTGACTGAGCAGTTCGTGTATTTGAGATGTCACTACCGCCTCGGGGTTAATGAGGCGGTCGATGGGCATATGGTTTTTGTGGAAAAACCCCTCCTTGGCCAAATAGGCAGAGGAGCGGATACGCGCAATTTTCATCGGCGTGCGGAACATGGAATAGCAGACCTGACAGGCCACCATGTTAATTTCATCGCTGGAAGTTACGGCAATAAGCATCTCGGCATCGTCTGCACCAGCGCGCCGCAGCACATCCGGGTGGGATGCTGAGCCTTCAATGGTTTGGATATCCAACCGCATACCTAGCTCGTGTAGCCGCTCTGGGTCGATATCGACCAGTGTTATATCGAAGGCCTCTTGGGCTAGGCTCTCAGCCAAGGTGCCGCCAACCTGACCCGCACCGAGAATCAGAATCTTCAAGGATTTGCTGCCCCGTCTTGAACCGCTTGCTTGCGCAGCAGGCAGTAGTAGAAGCCATCTGTCAGGGGATCGGTTGGCAGCATTTGCCAGCCGTATTTGGTCGTTTGGCCATAGCCCTGAGCCGGGGTTTGCGCAGAAGCATCGGAAGTCGCGCCTAGAAAACTGTGAATCACTTGATCGTTTTCCTCTGCAAAAACGGAGCATGTGGAATACACAAGAGTACCCCCAGCAACCAAGTGTTGCCATAGATTCTGCAGCAGTCGCAGCTGCAGAGCCTGCTGCTCCAATAAAGAGGCTTCAGTAATGAGCAGCCGTATATCTGGGTTACGGCGAATGGTACCGCTACCTGAACAGGGAGCATCCAGCAAAATGGCATCCAAGGGTGGGTCGAAGGGCAGGTTTGGTGAGCAGCCATCGATACACAGTAAACCAATAGCCTCATTCGCCCGTGCCTGTCCTGTAAGTCCGTGCTCCGGTTCATAGCGGTAGGTGGTATGTCCTAGGCGCGCGCCAATGGTCTCAAGATCCTGCAACCTTTTCTCTTTGTCATCCAAGGCAAACAATCGGTGCGCGACACCTTTATCAGCTAACGCTTCGCGTAAATGGAAAAGTTTGCCCCCCGGAGCAGCGCAGGCGTCAAGGATGTTCAAAGGTGCGCTAGTGTTGGTCTGTAAAGCCGACAACATAAGATGGGCGGCATGTTGCGCGGAGAGATCTTGAACCGAGCACGCGCCTTGATCCCATCCGGGCAACATACTGGCAAGCTGTGGCTGATCGAGAGTTAATGCCTCTGGCCAGGGTCCTTGCTGGTACTCGAAACCAGCAGTGTCGAGCTTCTGCCTGAAGTCTTCTGGAGTTACCCTTGATCGATTGACGCGCACAGTCATGGGTGCGCGCTGGTTGTTGGCGGCCATCAGATCGTCAGCTTCAGCCGGGTACTGTTTGGCAATAAGGCTACGCAACCACGGGGGATGGTCTAGCGCAGCAACAGCGGCAAGATCTAGACGCCAATTGTCATCGCGCTGCATTGTTCGCAGCACGCCATTAACCAGACCCCTAGCCCAGGGTTTACCCAACGCCTTGCAACCGTTAACGCATTCGCTGATAGCTGCATATTCAGCTATAGCGGTGTATTTAAGCTGATAAGTGCCCACTAACATAAGGTGGTAAAGATCCAGATCCTTATCTTTAAGCGGACGTCTAAGGTGTCGATGCAGTGCCTCGCCCAGAGACAAGTAATGCCGTAGGGTGCCATAGAGTAGCTGGGTGTGAAGAGGGGATTGCAGCCACTGGGGTCGCTCAGCGCGAACCCATTCTATTGTCCGGTGCTGACCAATAATGCGGGTCAGTGCGCGAGCCGCATCGAGCCGGACGTTTATCTTCTGGCCCTTTGCGGGCTTTGCGGTTGGCTCTGTCACCGAGGTTGCGGCGCGGCTTCCGTGGCGAATACGGCGTCCGCCTTTAAAACGTCGGCGTAGCCGTTGCGTGCCGCTGCTGCATCCATAACAAGTCCCTTACCCCGATTCAGCCGCAGTCGATCGAGCTGCAGCAGGCCGGACCCGCACTCGACGACGAGCCGCTTTTTGCCCGCTTCCACGAGCTTTCCTGGTTTGCTGCTGTTGCTAAATTCGCCTGGCGCCAAGGCGGTTGCAGCCAAAATCTGTACCTCAGCCCCGCCAATCGCGGTTTGTGCCGGCATGCGGTGGCTTAGAGCCCAAACCTGCCGTGCAATATGCTCTGCGTCTTGTTGCCAATCGATGTGACGGTCAGCGGCGGTGAGTTTTTGCGCATAACAAACGCCTAGGGTGGGTTGGGGCAGGGGTTGCAGGGACGGATTGGCGACGAGCTGTTCCAGCACCCGCAGCAGTAAAGTGGCACCATTTTCTGCTAAGCGCTGTTCGAGCTCTGCAATGTCAGTGCATTCACCAATGGTTACAGTGTGGCTGGCAAACACAGGGCCGGTATCAAGCCCCTTTTCCATTTGCATAATGACCACACCGGTCTCTTGGTCGCCGGCCATCACCGCTCGCTCAATGGGTGCCGCCCCGCGCCATCGCGGCAGTAGCGAGGCGTGTACGTTGAGGCAACCATATGTAGGAATATCCAGTACGGCTTGTGGTAGTAACAGACCATAGGCCGCCACGATAAGAACATCCGGCGCAAATGCCCGAAGCTGTGCAACTGCCTCAGTGTCTTTCAGGCTAATTGGCTGCAGTACGTTTAATCTCTGCTCATCGGCTAATTTTCTTACCGCATTTGGCACCAGTTTACGCCCCCTGCCGCTGGGCCGATCCGGTTGGGTAAGTACCAGCCCACAAGGAAACTGCGATTGTTGTAGCGTGGACAAAATCGTAGCGGCGAACTCTGGGCTACCGGCAAAAGCTAGTCTTAACGTAGGCTGCGCCAACTACTTGGCTCGCTCGCGGAGTGCTTTGCTGATGCGGCCGCGCTTCAGGCTCGATAGGTAGTCGACAAATAATTTGCCTTCAAGGTGGTCGCATTCGTGTTGAATGCAAATGGACAACATGCCGTCGGCAGTAAACTGCAGCGGCTCTCCATGCACATCTTGAGCGCTGACTTTCACGTACTCAAAGCGCTCTACCGAATCGTAAATATCCGGCACCGATAGACAGCCTTCTTCGCCCTTAATTTTATCGCCATAGGGTTCCAGTACCGGATTCACCAGCATGTGGGGCTGGTCTTTTTCCTCACTGATGTCCACTACGATCACCCGTTTGTGCACGTTGACTTGGGTGGCAGCCAAACCGATACCCGGTGCGGCGTACATCGTGGTGAGCAGGTTTCGCGCGAATTCACTCAATGCCTCATCAAAAGTGCTTACCGCAGTGGCCTTGGTGCGCAGGCGAGGGTCTGGATGATGCAGAATTTTCAATAAGGGCATTTTTCGAGGTCGTTTGTTTTAGCCGACTTTGCTGACCATTGGCCTGCAGTTGATTTGAAGCCAGCGAGTATAACGCCTTGGCGAGCCTTCTCGCACAGACATTCGAGACATTGTTGGTAGCTGGCTCCGCGGGCATCAGGCTAACTGGACCGACGAATGGTAACGATGATGCGATTTATGTCTGGCCCGACACTTGTCTGTACTCCAGCCACCCGCCGCCTGTGCACGTTGCTAACCCAGTGGCCGCGGCAGGCTATCGTAAGTTGGTTGAGGCAACAGGTATCGCCGCTGCAGGCGTTGCAGTCTACTGCGCAACCGCAAGTGCATGCCAAGCGCAAAAAACAGGTGAGCGCATTTGCTCAAGAAGCTCGTTTGCCTGCTTTTTTTGGCAGCGCCGATTTTGCTGCAGTTGGCCTATTCGATGAGAGTGATCCGGCCCCGCTGAAGAACATTCCTTATCCTCCGCTAGTGCTTTTCTGCGTTGGCAATCTTAGTGCGCTAAAGGATTGCTGCGTGGCCGTGGTCGGAGCGCGTAAATGCACTACTGCGGGTCGCACCCTTGCTAACACTATGGCGACGGAATTGGCCGCTAGCGGACTGACCATTGTGAGCGGCCTCGCCTTGGGTATCGATGCGGCGGCGCATCGTGGTGCTCTCAGCGCCAATGCAGGACGCACGGTTGCGGTGCTGGGGGCGGGTTTTGCTCACCTTTATCCGCGCCAGCATCGTCGGCTAGCCATGTCCATATTAACGGCAGGGGGATTGCTCGTTTCCGAATACCCTTCTGCCATGCCACCGCGTCCCTATCAGTTTCCCGAGCGTAATCGTCTGATCAGTGGTCTGTCTGAGTTGACGCTCTTGGTGGAGGCTGGCGAGCAAAGCGGCTCCTTGATTACCGCGCGATTGGCCTTAGAGCAAGGGCGCGATGTTTGCGCGGTGCCCGGTTCCGCGCTCAGTCCCCAAAGCGCTGGGTGTCATCGGCTTATTCGTCAGGGTGCGGCCTTGGTCACGAATGCTCAAGAGGTGGCAGAAGAAATGGGATGGGAGTTGGCACCTCAGCCGAGTCAGCTTGCAGCCTCTGATAGTGCTGCCTTGGAGTTAGGGACCGGTGCTACCGCTGTGCTCGCCGTGCTTGGGGCCGAACCGCGGCAGTTGGATGAAATATCGGTTCTCGCAGCCCTTGATCCACAGCAGGTCAGCCAAAGTTTGGTGGAATTACAGCTCTGCGGATTTGTCCGATATGGACCTGACGGGTATATTCGCGTGCTTTAGTCATCTCGGAGAAGCGAATGAGTTGGGTAGCGGTCTTAATGGGGTCTGAATCAGATTGGCCTGTTATGCAGGCAACAACGTCGATGTTGCAAACGCTGGGCATTCACTATGAGGTGAAAGTGACCAGCGCTCATCGAACCCCGGCGGGCACACAAGCCTACGTGCAAGACGCGGAAGAGCGCGGCTGCCGCGTGTTTATCTGTGCTGCTGGCATGGCTGCCCACTTGGCCGGCGCCGTCGCCGCACATACGCAGCGCCCTGTGATTGGTGTGCCCATCGACAGCGGGCCATTGCAGGGCTTTGATGCACTGCTTTCAACAGTGCAGATGCCCGGCGGTATCCCTGTCGCTACCGTTGCCGTCGGCAAGGCTGGTGCGAAAAACGCAGCCTATCTTGCCGCGCAAATATTGGCCATCGCAGATGACGCCCTGCATCAGACCGTGGTTCAAGATCGCAGCGACAACCGCGCCAAGGTCGAGGCCCAAAACGAGTCGGTACAGGCGTCTTTGACCTCGTGACCGAGTCGGCAGGCGTGGCAGAGGCCGCAGTCTGTCTGCAGTTGGGTGGTGTTATAGCCCATGCTACTGAGGGTGTTTGGGGCTTGGCCTGTGACCCAAATAATACACGCGCCGTTGAGCGTATTTTGGCCATTAAAGGTCGCGAGGCTGCCAAGGGAATGCTGTTGATTGGTGCTTGTGCCACAGCGTTTGACGAGGCGTTGGCAGCGTTGGCGGAGCCAGTTCGAGCGCAAGTTTTGGCGAGCTGGCCCGGCCATGTAACTTGGTTGCTGCCGGGTTTAGCCTACCCGCAAACCATCAAAGGAGGGCACAGTACTATCGCTTGTCGGGTGCCCGATCATCATCAAGCAAGGCAAATCGCGGCGGCATTTGGTGGCCCGATGGTATCCACTTCGCTAAACCGGGCTGGTGGTATGCCAGTGCTTAGCTTCGTGCAGGCCACGGACGAGTTTGCTTGTGAAGTGGATCTCGTAGTGCCCGGGCAAACCAGCGGATACACAGGGGCCAGCGCGATCATCAATCTCGATGGCACAGTGGTTCGTGAGGCATCCAGTTGACGACACAACCCTACAAGCTTGGCGTAGCAGGTAATCCGATTGCCCATTCGCTGTCGCCCGCCATTCACGCCGCCTTTGCTAGCGCCTTTGGCGATGCTCTGGACTATCAGCGCTATTTGTTTCCTCAAGGTCAATTCGCGTCTCAGGCGCAGGACTTCTTTCAGCAGGGCGGGTTGGGTCTGAACGTAACGGTGCCTTTTAAGCAGGACGCCCATACCTTCGCCGATGAGTTAGACCCACTGGCTGCTGCTGCCGGCGCGGTGAACACGCTAGCGCTGCGTGAGCAGCGGATTGTTGGCTTTAATACCGACGGTGTAGGCATGGTGCGCGACATTGAAGCGCGCCATGGCGTGACCCTGCGGAATCTGAGCGTTCTAATACTGGGCGCAGGCGGGGCTTGTCGTGGCATTGTTCAGCCGCTGTTAAATGCTGNGGTGGAGAAAATNTTCATTGCGAATCGCACNCTTAAAAATGCGCAGACCTTGATACGACACTTTGACGAGNATGTGTNGATGAGTATTGAAGCAATGACTTGGTCGCAGCTAGAGACTGCGCCGCCTCGGGTGGACGCGATCTTAAATAGCACCTCTATTGGCTTGCTGGATAACGCCTCAGAGTTGCTACAAATGTTGCCAAAAAGCCTGTTGGCCCATCGGTTCTGCTACGATCTTAGCTATGGTAAGAGCGCCCACTTTGCGGCTCGGGCGGCGCAATGTGGTGCTGCCATGAGTGCAGACGGGTTAGGCATGCTGGTAGAGCAAGCGGCTGAAAGCTATCGAATATGGCTCGGTCGGCAACCCGCAACAGAGGCTGTTTATCAGACTTTGCGCAACCAACTCAATGACTAATCGTCAGTGCCTAACACCCATAGACAAAGCAGCATAAGGCCTGCCAAGGAGCGCTCTGCGAGATGAACAAGACAAAGCGTTTCATATCTGGCGCGGTATGTCCGGCCTGCCAAGAGGTAGATCGCACGGTAATCGAGCCGGTTGATACCGAAGCAGAAGCAGCTGACATTAACGAGCTGCCGACCCAAGCAATTCGCAGGCGCTGCGTTGCTTGTGGTTTCACCGAAGCCCTAGACCCAGAAAAGACCACAGTAACCGCGCCGCTACCGCGCGCCCGGTACGAAAAAAGCCGACAAACTACCACCAAAATAGAGGCCGTAAGAATACTCGATCCAACACCGCCAAAATCTTCCTGAAATGACGAGAAAGAGTGGCTAAATAGTTGGAATTGTCCAAGTTTCATGCCGCCTTCGAGTTGCTGATCGGTCGCTGACTGCTATACTTCTTCCGCTCATAAGAGTCAGTTCTCGTGAGCAGCTTACCTAGCGTGGCCTGAGGTTGAGCGACTGATTTTGTTTTCGGGAGGAGAAGGGACCGAAAGCGAGGGCAAGGCGTTGAACCAAGGTATGGTTTTTATCAAACCAATTCGTTGCGTAGGCGACTGAGTGATCTCCCAATATCGCTACAACACCTGTGAGTTGCGCTGCGTTGAAAAGAACGCGGCCTCACCGCAATGGTGCGCGGTTTGAATAGGGCAGGTCATGCAACGCGAATTTAGTTAGAGAGACAGAGCAGCATGAAACATCAGCTTTTGCGCATTTTTGGTGGAATAACGGCCTTGCTGTTGGCGGGCATCGCCACCGCAGACGAGTTGAACCTTCGCGTTGGCGTGACGGATATCAGCCGCCAAGTCTACGACCTGCATATGACCATCTTCTTGATATGCGTAGCCATTGGCGTGGTGGTTTTCGGCGTGCTGTTCTGGTCGGTATTCGCACACCGCAAATCCAAGGGCGTTGAACCCGCGACTTTCCACGAAAGCACGAAACTCGAACTGGCTTGGACCATCGTACCGACGTTAATTTTGATCGTCATGGCAATTCCTGCAACCCAAGTGCTGGTTGCCATGTACGACACTGGCGGTGAAGACATGTCCATCGAGGTTCGTGGCTACCAGTGGAAGTGGCAGTACAAATATCTTGATGACGATTACAATAATACTCTGTCGTTTTTCTCTGTGATGTCGACGCCAAGAGACGAGATCTACAATCAATCGGCGAAGGCCGAAAACTACCTGCTGGAGGTTGATGAGTACCTACGCATACCGACTAACCGAAAGGTACGATTTTTGATCACGGCAGAAGATGTGATTCATGCTTGGTGGGTACCAGACTTCGGCATCAAGCGCGACGCTGTGCCCGGTATGCTTAATGAGCTTTGGACCATAGTCGAGGAGCCGGGCATCTACCGCGGCCAGTGCACTGAGCTGTGCGGTAAAGACCATGGCTTTATGCCAATTGTTGTGGAAGTAATGCCAGAAGCCGAGTTCGATGCTTGGTATGCCTCCAGAGTTTCTTCCGAAAGCGTACGCCAAGAAACAATCGCTAACGCCCTGACCCATGAAGAGCTAATGGCACAAGGTGAGGCCGTATATGGCACCTACTGCGCTTCTTGCCATTTGGCCAATGGTGAAGGCGTGGCACCGGTATTTCCTGCCATTGCCGGTTCCGCTGTAGCTCAGGGTCCACGAGACGATCACCTGAGCCTGGTCATTAACGGTGTCGCCGGTACGGCGATGCAGGCTTTCGGCAAACAGCTCGACTCGGCGCAGCTAGCGTCCGTCGTACACTACCAGCGCAACGCGTTTGGTAACGATGTGGGGGATATGTCCCAACCACAAGATGTCATTAATTTATCTAACGGTCAGTAAGGAATAGTCATGAGCGAAGTTATTCATGCAGATCATCACGACGACCACGCACACGGTCCTGCTAAAGGGCTAAAGCGTTGGTTGTTCACCACCAACCATAAAGACATTGGCACCCTGTACCTCTGGTTCAGTTTTGCTATGTTCTTAATCGGCGGTGTGTTGGCATTGGTGATTCGGGCGGAATTGTTCCAACCCGGCTTGCAGTTTGTGCAGCCAGAATTTTTCAACCAGATGACAACCAACCACGGACTGATTATGGTCTTCGGGGCTATCATGCCCGCCTTCGTGGGCTTGGCAAATTGGTTAGTTCCCATGCAGGTCGGTGCGCCAGATATGGCCCTGCCGCGTATGAATAACCTGTCGTTTTGGATTCTGCCCTTTGCCTTCGGCATGATGATTTCGACGCTGTTCATGGAAGGCGGCGGTCCTAACTTTGGATGGACCTTCTATGCGCCACTGTCTACAACCTACGCGCCGCCATCAGTAACCTACTTTATTTTCGCCGTTCACCTGATGGGTGCGTCTTCTATTATGGGCAGCATCAACATCATTGCGACCATTCTGAACATGCGCGCGCCCGGTATGACGCTGATGAAAATGCCAATGTTCGTATGGACTTGGTTGATTACGGCCTACCTGCTGATTGCCGTAATGCCAGTACTTGCTGGTGCGGTAACCATGATGCTGTTCGATATCCACTTTAATACCAGCTTTTTCAATGCTGCTGGTGGTGGCGACCCAGTGATGTTCCAACACATTTTTTGGTTCTTCGGGCATCCCGAGGTATACATTATGATTCTGCCGGCATTCGGCATTGTCTCGCATATTATCCCGGCCTTTGCGCGAAAACGGCTTTTTGGCTATACCTCAATGGTGTACGCCGTCGCCTCTATCGCGTTTTTGTCCTTTATCGTTTGGGCGCACCATATGTTCACCGTCGGCATGCCGCTGGCGGGTCAGCTGTTCTTTATGTACAGCACCATGCTGATTGCCGTGCCCACTGGTGTGAAGGTATTTAACTGGATATCCACTATGTGGCGTGGCTCTATGACATTTGAAACGCCTATGTTGTTTGCCATAGCCTTTGTTGTGCTGTTCACTATGGGCGGCTTCTCGGGCCTAATGTTGGCAATTACGCCAGTGGATTATCAGTATCACGACACCTATTTTGTGGTCGCTCACTTCCACTACGTACTCGTTCCTGGCGCTTTGTTTTCTATTATTGCTGCTGTGTACTTCTGGTTCCCGAAGTGGACTGGCAAGATGTATGACGAGACCTTGGGCAAGATCCATTTCTGGTTGTCTTTTGTTGGCGTCAACGTCACTTTCTTCCCGCAGCACTTCTCTGGCTTGGCGGGGATGCCACGACGCATTCCGGACTATCCGCTGCAGTTTGCGGACTTCAACATGATATCCAGTGTTGGAGCGTTCATTTTCGGACTGTCTCAAGTGTTTTTCCTCTACGTAATTATTAAGTCGATTCGCTCGGGCGCGCCTGCTGCAGATCGGTCTTGGGAAGGCGCCAAGGGTCTGGAGTGGACTTTGCCTTCGCCTGCGCCCTACCATTCATTCACTCACCCACCGGTAGTGAAAGACGAAGAGGTGCTCGGCTAACACCGGACCAGCTATGACCGAACAAACGCAGCAAACACAGATTAAAAGGACGGTAAGAAAACTGTCCTTGATCGTCCTTGGTATGTGCGGATTCGCCTTTGCCTTGGTACCGCTGTATGACCTGTTCTGCGAGATAACGGGCCTGAACGGTAAAACCGGCGGGCCCTATGTATTTGATGAAGCCAGCACCGAACCGGATCGCTCAAGGCTAATCAAGGTCAACTTTTTGACCAATACCAATGAAGGTATGCCATGGAAGTTTTGGTCAGCTAAGGGTGCGGTGAGGGTCCACCCCGGCGAGGCGAAAACCGTCAGCTTTTTTGTAAAAAATACGACAAATAAACCCATGGTCGCGCAGGCGATCCCATCACTGGTGCCGTTTACGGCGGCAGACTTTTTCCACAAGACAGAGTGCTTTTGTTTTGAGCAACAATTGCTGTTGCCGGGAGAAGAAGTGGAAATGCCAATGCGCTTTATCGTTGGGCGGGAACTGCCAAAGAATGTGGGCTCAATTAATTTGAGCTATGCGTTATTTGATATTACCGACCGCGTGGATATTTCGACCGTCTTAGGGAACGGCGAACAAGATCAGCTGCCAGCCGCTGGCGGCTAACGACTGTACTTTACTGGAGGAGATCCATGGCTAACTCGGCAGAAGTCGATAAGTCGATTTATTACGTACCAGACTCTGGCTGGTATCCTGTTTTTCTAGCCTTTGGCCTGATGGTCACCGTTACCGGCTTGGCTGGTTGGCTAAATGACGTCAATACTGGCGGCGCGGGTGATGCAACTCAGTCCACCGTAGGCTTTGCCATCGTCGCATTGGTGCTATATAGCTGGTTTGCCAAAGTCGTAGAAGAAAATACCGCGGGTCTGAATAACGACTCTCTTAAGCGAAGCTATGTTTGGGGCATGGGCTGGTTTATTTTCTCGGAAGTCATGTTCTTCGCGGCGTTCTTTGGCGCGCTGTTTTATGTGCGCACCTTTGTTGTGCCATGGCTTGGTGGTGAGGGTGACAAGGGTATAACCAATTACCTATGGCCGGCCTTTGAGGCCACTTGGCCAGTGGTACAAAACCCAGATTCGGCACTTTTCGTGAACCCCGGCGAGAGCATGCAAGCACCCGGCGTCACCGAAGTTAGTAAGTGGGGTGCATATCTGCCCTTCTACAACACAGTGATACTGCTGAGTTCGAGTGTCACCGTGCATTTTGCGCACGACGCGATTAAAGAACAAAACCGCAATAAACTAATCGGCTGGTTGGGCTTTACTGTGTTGCTCGGCTTTATCTTCTTGGTACTGCAGGTAGAAGAGTACATTCATGCTTATACCGAGCTAGGCCTTACTCTTGGTAGTGGTATTTATGGCTCGACGTTCTTTATTCTGACCGGCTTCCACGGTTTTCATGTGACTTTGGGCACATTTATGCTGCTAATTCAGCTGATTCGAGCCTTCAAAGGCCACTTTTCCGCTAACGACTGCTTTGGGTTTGAGGCCTCTAGCTGGTACTGGCACTTCGTTGACGTGGTGTGGGTGGGCTTATTCATCTTTGTTTATGTTGTCTAGGCGTACCCGGTTACGCCTTTAGGCGGAACGAAAAAAGGGGCCGCTGGCCCCTTTTTTTATGCAGGCCGCTTGAGAGCCAAAATTCCCGTTAGGGCTGAGGTGCTTCCGCTGGTGCTTGAACGCCGCCGTGCCAAGGTGCATTTAGCCCCATGCGCAGCTCGCCAGTGTAGAATCCATAGCCTATGGTGAGCACCAATAGTGTTGCGAAAGTGATGCGAACACCCAAGGCATACCAAAGCCGTCGGCTATTGGGCTTACCCGTGTCCTTAAACAAAAAAACCAGCCCACTCATCAAACTGAGAATGACGCAGATTAATAGAATGACGATGATTGTTTTCAACACGTTTCGGCTACTTTGTTTGGGTTGGCAGGCAGTATACCTATCGCGTGTGTTTGCCGAGTGATGAAGAAGTTCACCCCAGGCTGGCGTATGACTCTGTTCTTCATGCTGATGATGCCTATTTTGTTGAGCTTGGGTAACTGGCAGCTGCAGCGAGGCGAGTACAAGAGGCAGCTTGAGAATCAATACTTGTTACAGCTAACCCAGTTGCCGGTGGCGGTAAGCGGCAGCACCCTGTCTCAACCGTTTCAAGCTTTGCGACTTGTTGGTTTGTACCGCCCTGAGATGTTTCTGGTGGATAATCAGGTGTCTANGGGCCGAACCGGATACTGGGTCTACCAAGTGTTCGACGAAAGCACCTTTGGGCNATTGCTGATCAATCGGGGCTTCGTTGCCGCTANTGGGCGCTTGGAACTGCCGACGATTGCGACGCCCGNNAACCCGNTTGCCCTTGTTGCAACGGTCTGGCCCCAGTTGGGCCTNATTCCTGCGTGGGGCNNTCAAGACTGGGCAGAGGGCTGGCCGAAGCGNGTNCAGCGCGCAAATGTNCAGCGNATGGCTGCGCTGGTAGACACTTGGCCTGCCGAATTGCGTTTGGAGCCCGGACAGCCATCAGTATTAGAGCCTGCACCCTTTGCTTCCAGACTGGCGGACGACAAGCATAATGGCTATGCGGCGACTTGGTTCGGATTAGCAGTCGTGCTGTTGTTGGGATACCTGTATCTCGGTTTCAGTAGACCCGATCCGTGAAACCGGAGAGGGCTATGCGGACTGCTTTGTTCAGCAACCAATAGGCCCTATCGAATAAATCAAAAAGCGGCCCAGGACCTACTGGTGTTAAGACAATTATTGAGTGACTTATGCAAGACAAGCTCCCGCAAGCGGCGCAAAACAGTGGCCGCCGTCAGTTGACCATCATTTTAGTGATGGCAGCTTTTTCCTTGGGCGGGTCCTATGCGCTGTTCTTTTCCGCGCAAAGCGGCGCAGGCTGGGGTACTACCAACAATGGGGCCTTTGTCCAACCGCCTACTACTGTTGAACAATTAGGCTGGCAAACCCCGGAACAAACGACGTTACCCACCTCGGGCCAGTGGTGGCTTTGGACAGTAGCTGACCAGTGCAATGAAGTGTGCGCCACGGCATTGCAGAAGCTCAGGGCTGCCCACATATTGCTCAATAGAGAAGCCAAACGGGTGCGGCGTGGTGTTACTACCGCTTCCCCGTTCGTAGTGCCTGAGGATCAACCAGACTTACAGCGTATCCTGACGCCTACAGGGGACATGAACGAAGGCATTTATATCGTTGATCCCAATGGCAACCTGGTTTTCTTTTACCCGCTAGACATCAATCCGAAGTTGTTGCTTGCGGATCTCAAACGGCTTTTGAAGGTTTCACAAATTGGTTAATGCACAGATCAGAAAACTCGCCGGGTTCGGCGTTCTTTTTGCCCTTCTGGTGGTCTCCGTAGGCGCGTACACACGTCTTGCGGATGCAGGCCTTGGTTGTCCTGACTGGCCCGGCTGTTATGGCTTTCTTACCGTGCCGGATCAAGTGGATGAGCTCAACGTGGCGACTCAGCGCTATCCCGATGCGCCGGTTGAGTTTGTAAAAGCGTGGTGGGAAATGGGCCACCGCTATATTGCCGGGGCCTTGCTGCTGTTGGTATTCGGAATTTTGGTGATGGCTTACCGAGGCCGTGAACGCGAGGACACGCCGGTCAAACTGGCATCGGTGCTCATGTTCGTCATTCTCTGTCAGGCCGCCTTTGGTGCGTGGACCGTGACACTCAAACTCTGGCCGCAAGTGGTAACCGGTCATCTGCTTGGCGGATTCACAACCCTGAGCCTGATCTGGCTACTGTTTCTGCGTCAGGGCGGCTTTTCTGATGTGGTGTCAGCCTTACCCAAGCCCTCGCTACTGGCAAAGACCGCCTTTGTCGCCGTAGTACTGCAAATTGCACTAGGCGGCTGGGTGTCTTCAAACTACGCCGCGCTGGCCTGCTACGACTTCCCAAGCTGCGATGGCACTTATACACCGGAGATCAACCTACAACAGGGATTCAATTTCCTGCAAAGCGTTGGCCCAAACTATTTGGGCGGATTGATGACCAATGAAGCGCGCATGGCAATTCACTGGGTACACAGAATTGGCGCGGTCATCGTGCTGCTGGTGGTCGGTGGCTTGGTTTGGCAAATGGTCCGGCAGGTCGCTGTTGTCGGATACCTGCTGCTGGCGGCACTGCTTACCCAAATAACCCTGGGTATTCTCAACGTTGTATGGGTGCTTCCACTGCTTAACGCTACCGCCCACAATACCGTCGGCGCGCTATTGCTGCTTGTGCTGGTTACGATAAACTTCGCGCCCCGGCTGCGAATCGTGCAGCCCTCAGGCTGAGTATGACCCGTATATGAGTGAAGTAGCCGTTGGCGCAACTTGGCGCGACTACCTTGAAATGTGTAAGCCTCGGGTGGTCGTGTTAATGCTGCTGTGCGCGATAGTGGGTATGTTTTTGGCAAGCCCGGGCACGGTACCTATAGATATTCTCTTTTTTGGCAGTCTGGGTATCGCCTTGGTGGCAGGTTCGGCTGCAGTGGTAAATCACGTTGCCGATCAGCACATTGACGCTCAAATGGCACGCACCGAGAGCCGTCCAGTGGCAACCGGTCGGGTCAATAATCAGCAGGCCATAGCGTTTTGCGCGATCACAGGGCTGCTTGGCATGGGCATGCTGTGGTTCTTGGTAAACCCACTAACGGCTTGGTTGAACCTCGCGTCTTGGGTTGGTTACGGGCTGATTTACACCCTCTATCTGAAGCGCGCGACACCGCAGAATATCGTGATCGGCGGACTCTTTGGTGCTGCCCCACCGCTGTTTGGCTGGACTGCGGTAACCAACAGTGTTGACCCCGGCGGGCTGCTGCTGGTGCTTATTATTTTTGCTTGGACACCGCCACATTTTTGGGCCCTCGCATTGGAACGCAAGGACGAATATGCCGACGTCGGTATGCCAATGTTGCCGGTAACACACGGTGAGGCCTTTACCCGCCTACATATATTGCTCTACACCATCTTGCTGGTGATCGCCTCGGTGCTGCCCTTTGTAATTGCTATGTCTGGGCCGCTTTATCTTGCCGGGGCGCTGGCATTAGGTGCTGGCTTTCTTTACTGGGCCATCGTGCTGATCAAAAACAAAAACGCCAAAGCCCCCATGGAGACTTTCCGCTACTCGATCATCTATTTGGGCGCGTTGTTTTTATTGATGCTCGTCGATCATTACCTATACCTTGGCATCGGCGTTGGTGTGACCGCGCCGCTGCAAATGACACCTCTATCGGCATAGCCCATGAATACGATTAAAAGCACGGTCTTTCTTTGTTTGGCCTTTATTTCTATCGTGCTGGTGATGTTTGTCATCAGTGTGCTGCGGGTGCCTCAGCTGTCGATAGAAGAAATGCGCAGCAAGGGCGTCTTTATCTTGCCGACGCCCAGAGACATTGCGCCATTTGAACTAAAAGACCATACCGGGGCTGTATTTGACCGCTCCAGCCTAGAAGGAAAGTGGAGTTTTGTATTTTTTGGCTTTGTGAACTGTCCAGATATCTGTCCGACAACGATGGCGGTTTTAGGTACGGTAGACCGGCAGCTGCAGACCAACGACCCAGAATCGGCATCTCAGTTTCAGGGAATTCTAGTTTCTGTGGATCCCCAGCGTGACAGCTTGGCCCAACTCGCCAGCTATGCGACCGCATTTTCACCTCGATTCCTTGGTGTTACCGGGGGGCGGGAAGACTTGGTGGAATTGACAACCCAGGTCAATGTGGCCTTTGCTAAAGTACCGCTGGCACAGCTGACACAAGGTAGCTCGGCGGCTGGGCCTGTAGCAGCCGATGCCTACACCGTAGACCATACGGGCAATATCGTGATTGTTAACCCAAGAGGCCACTATCATGGCTTCATCAAGTTGCCTCATGATGCCGAGACCATTAGGCTGACCTTTCAAACGCTGGCAGCTCAGTTTTAGGCGGCCACTTTTGCCTAAGCGGGTCGACTTGGCCTGACCGGGCGTAAACCCATAAGGCAGCTTATGACCGCGGCGGAGAGTGCTCAGCGAACAGCACCAAGCAACCTCACCTCAGACCCAACCATCGGGCTTGAGGACTTTCGCCGCGTGCGCGCTCGCAGTGAATGGCTATGTCGTTTTCTTCAGGTAGAAGATTTTGGCGTGCAGCCAATGCCCGATGCCAGCCCGCCAAAATGGCACCTTGCGCATACCAGCTGGTTTTTTGAAACCTTTCTGCTGCAGCCACATCAACCTAGCATGCAGCTCTATCACCCAGCCTTTGAGCACCTGTTTAATTCCTATTACAACGGTGTCGGAAAGCCATTTCCGCGCAGCCAGCGCGGTAATCTTTCGCGGCCTACCGTAGGGGAGGTAATGGAGTATCGTGCGCATATCGATGCATCGGTAGCAGCTCTTCTGGCCCAAGACCACCCGCCCCAGACTTGGCATAGCCTAGTGCAAACGCTGCAGCTGGGCCTGCACCACGAGCAACAACACCAAGAGCTGTTACTTACCGACATTAAGTACAATTTAGGCCATAACCCTCTCTACCCTGCGCTAAAAGAAAATCCAGCATCCCAGTTGCACGCAGCATCGAAGGCCCGTGATCCACTTACCTACACCACCTTCGAGCCAGAATTGATCGAAGTCGGTGCCGCCGCCGGCTTTTGTTTTGATAATGAGCTACCTAGGCATTCGGTGTATTTGGCGCCCTATGCGCTGGCCGATCGTTTGGTTACAAATGCCGAGTACCTTGATTTCATCAACGCTGGCGGCTATCAACGCGCCGATCTTTGGCTGTCAGAAGCTTGGGCCGGGCTGCAGCGCGAACCTAGACACCATCCCCTGTACTGGAATTGGGAGGACGGGCAGTGGTTCGAGTATCGACTCGACGGATACTATCCGTTAGTGCTTAATGCGCCAGTGGTACATATTAGTGGCTATGAAGCTGCGGCTTTTGCGGCTTGGTCCGATGCGCGGCTGCCAACGGAGTTCGAGTGGGAGTATGCCGCGTCCATGCTTGCGCCGGAGCTAGGTAATTTTGTGGAAAGCCAGCAGCTGCATCCGCTGCCGCAGCAGGGCGGATACAACCAAATGTTCGGTGATGTTTGGGAATGGACTAGCAGCAGCTATGGTCCCTACCCCGGTTATTGTCCCTTGCCCGGTGTCTTGGGTGAATACAATGGCAAGTTTATGAGCAGTCAATGGGTGTTGCGTGGCGGTTCCTGCGCAACGCCGCAAAGCCATATTCGCGCCAGCTATCGCAACTTCTTTTACCCGAAAGATTCGTGGCAGTTCAGTGGCCTGCGCTTGGCACGGAATCTATGAACACTTCGAGTCAGCAATTCGCCTTTCTAGATTTGCACCCTCAGGTAGAGGATGTGTGTGCCGAAGTGTGCGCAGGGTTTCGCCAAACTAGCAAAAGCCTGTCGCCAAAATTTTTTTACGACCAGCAAGGCTCGGAGCTGTTTGAGGCAATTACCGAGCTAGACGAGTATTACCCCACTCGCACTGAACTGGCTCTGTTTGATAGCAATTTAGGTGAAATTGCCGAAATCATAGGATCAGGCAGCTGCGTTATCGAATACGGTAGTGGTTCTTCGCTAAAAATCCGCAAGCTGCTCAATGCACTGGCGCCCAGGGCCTATGTGCCCATAGACATTTCCCGCGATTATTTGCTGTACGGGGCACAAGAGCTGGCCAGGGACTTCCCTGCTCTGGATGTGTTTCCGGTATGCGCCGACTTCGGGCAAACGATAGCGCTACCCGAACAGACCAATGACCTGCATCGCATCGGTTTTTTCCCGGGTTCCAGCATTGGTAACTTTGAGCCCAGTAACGCCCAGCAGTTTTTGCAGCGGGTAGCTCACACCCTGGGTCCTGGCGGCCATCTGTTGATTGGCGTGGATTGTAAAAAAGACAGCCAAGTTTTAGAGCGGGCCTACAACGATGCAGCTGGCGTTACTGCCGCGTTCAACCTGAACGCATTAGCTCACTTAAATCGAGTGTTAGGATGCGATTTCAATATTGAGGCGTTTCAACACGAGGCCCGCTACAACAGTGAGCGCGGGTGTATTGAAATGTTTTTGCGCAGCACCCGAGAGCAACAAGTCGACATTTGCGGTGAAGTGTTTACCTTCGCCGCTGGAGAGCGCCTGCATACAGAGAATTCGTATAAGTACGCCCCGGGAGAGTTTTTGCAGCTTGCCCAAGCATCAGGCTTTGACAGCGCTGGCCAATGGTTGGATGCACAGGCGTATTTTGGTTTGTATCTGCTTAAAGCGCACTAACCGCTAGGTGCTATTGAATCAGTCGAATTCCCACAACACCCAGCTCGGCACCAAGGCGTCAACGCGCTGCAAATCACCATCGCCACGGGTCGGATCCCGGGGCACTAGGTAGTAGGGCTTGCCAGAACTTGGCACTACGCGGATCATGCGTAACTCGCCGTTTTGCCGGAACTCGAAGATCATTTTGCCCTCTTCGGCAATGATCACCACATCAGGGCCGCGTTGAGCTGCGCTGATAGGTAACGAAAGCAGTGCTGTGACGAGTAGCGACCCTATTAGTCCACCGCAGCGACGGGTCGTTCGGACGGTTTCTGGTGATTGGAACATAACTCGGGCCATAATCAGTATCGAGTCTTTTGCTAACCTACGGAGTGCACTGTGGCAGACAATTTAACCCCGCCATCTGCAGAACGCCAAGCACCGGTTGTTTTAGTCGACGGTTCGTCCTACCTGTTTCGCGCCTTTTATGCGCTGCCCGACCTGCGCAGCACCGATGGCCACCCTACTGGCGCCATTCGCGGCGTTATCAGTATGCTGCGGCGTTTGGCAAAGGACTATCCACAAAGCCCCCTAGCCGTTGTCTTTGACGCTCCGGGTCGGACGTTTCGTGATGATCTCTATGCAGAATATAAGGCGAATCGCAGTGCCATGCCTGACGATCTGCGCGAACAAATCGCCCCTATCCACGCCATGATTAAGGCCATGGGGCTGCCGCTGGTTAGTGTAGAAGGCGTTGAGGCTGATGATGTAATTGGCACCTATGCTGCACAAGCTACCGCCCTGCAGCGTGAAATCGTTATCTCGACCGGCGACAAAGATATGGCCCAGCTGGTGACACCCTATGTGACGCTGGTCAACACGATGACCGAAACCACCATGGATGCCGAGGGAGTGCGAGCGAAATTTGGCGTCGGCCCGGAGTTAATCGTCGACTACCTTGCGCTTATGGGCGACACCGTAGACAACATTCCCGGCGTCCCCAAGGTCGGTCCGAAAACCGCAGCAAAATGGCTTAACGAATACGGCTCCCTCGACGCCTTAATGTCTCGGTCCGATGAGGTGAAAGGCAGGGTAGGAGAAAATCTGCGCGACAGCCTTGGCCAGTTGCCCTTGTCGCGGGAGCTAACCCAGATCAAATGCGACTTAGAGTTGCCTCTAACCTTTGAGGACTTACTGCCAACCCCACCGGACAACGAGATGCTGGCGGATTTTTATCGGCAGTTCGAGTTCAAGTCTTGGTCTCAAGAGCTGGACATCCCTGGCGTCGCAGCCCAAGCGCCGTCTGCGGCTGTAGCCGACAAAACTGCTGAGCCGGTGGCTACGGATTACGACCTAATTCTCGATGAAGCCCAATTGCAGCAATGGATCGCGCTGCTGGAAGCAGAAACCCTAATTGCCATGGATACTGAAACAACCAGCATCGACTACATGCAGGCAGAGCTGGTGGGTTTTTCTTTTGCGGTCGGCCCGGGCCGCGCAGCGTATTTGCCCGTGGCTCACGATTATCCCGGCGCGCCAGAACAGCTGAGTTTACAGCACGCGCTGCAGGCCTTGGCTCCTGTGCTGGCCAATCCTGATATCGCCAAGGTAGGGCAAAATTTGAAGTACGATATGAGTGTGCTAGCGCGATATGGCGTCGCCGTTAAGGGCACACTCCACGACACCATGCTGCAGTCCTATGTGCTCAATAGTGTGGCCACGCGACATAACATGGATGCCTTGGCTGGTTTCTACCTAGATCGAAAAACCATTCATTTTGAGGATGTTGCGGGCAAGGGTGCGAAACAACTGACGTTCAATCAAGTGCCGCTGGAAACTGCCGCCGATTACGCCGCAGAGGACGCAGACGTAACCCTGCAATTGCATCATTGCCTGTATCCGCAGCTTCAGGCCGAGCCAAGCTTGCTAAGTGTCTACGACAATATCGATATGCCGTTAGTACCCATTCTGTCGGAGGTTGAGCGCCAGGGTACCTTGGTGGACGGGCGCATGCTTAAGCAGCACGGCGCAGAACTGGCAGACCGACTCAATGAGTTGACCCAAGAAGTCTGGTCATTGGCAGGCGAGAATTTCAATCTAGACAGCCCCAAGCAACTGCAAACCATTCTCTATGAGAAGATGGGGCTGCCGGTGTTGAAGAAAACACCCGGTGGCCAACCTTCCACCGCTGAACCGGTGTTGGCGGATCTAGCCCAAGACTATGAACTGCCGCAAATGATTTTGACCTACCGCAGTTTGGCCAAGCTCAAATCGACCTATGCTGACAAACTGCCGTTAGACATTCATGCCGAGACCGGGCGAATTCATACTTCCTATCATCAGGCCGTGGCAGCCACCGGCAGGCTGTCGTCGTCTGATCCGAATCTGCAAAATATTCCAATCCGCAATGCAGAAGGCAGACGAATTCGTCAGGCCTTCGTTGCCCCGGCCGGCAATGTGATATTGGCAGCCGACTATTCGCAAATTGAGCTGCGCATTATGGCGCACCTGTCAGCGGATCAAGGCTTGTCTCAAGCGTTTGCGGAGAATCAGGACATTCACCGCGCCACCGCGGCAGAGGTGTTTAGTCTGACGCCACAAGAGGTCGCCGATGACCAGCGGCGCAGCGCCAAAGCGATTAACTTTGGCCTGATTTATGGCATGTCTGCGTTCGGCCTTGCCAAGCAGCTGAACATTTCCCGAGGCCTTGCGGCAGATTATATCGAGCGTTATTTCCAGCGTTACCCAGGGGTGCTGCGCTATATGGACGAAACTAGGGCCTTGGCCGCCGAGCAGGGCTTTGTCGAAACAGTATTTGGGCGGCGTCTGTATCTGCCGGAAATTAATGCCAAGGCAGTGCCCAGAAGGCAAGCGGCTGAACGCACTGCCATTAATGCACCTATGCAGGGTACTGCTGCGGACATCATCAAGCTCGCCATGATCTCTGTACAACAATGGCTGCCAGCGAGCGGTCTTGATGCGCGCATGATTATGCAGGTGCATGACGAACTAGTGTTCGAAGTAGCGGAGTCCGATGTCGATGCGCTAAACGCTGGAGTGATTGAGCGTATGGCGGGGGCCGCAGCGTTGAATGTGCCCTTAGTCGTGGATACTGGCGTTGGCGAAAACTGGGATCAGGCGCACTAGGTTAAACGGACTGGTCTGCTGCATCATTATCAGCATCTAGCTGGGGTGGCTGGGCTAGCCAGTGCAGCAGCTTGGCGATTAGCTCCACCTTGCCGTCGCCTTTAGCGGCGGAAAAGGTTTGAAAAGACACCGTGGCGTGGGATTGGTAAAGGCCTTCGAGCTTATTTAGGGCTTGTTTTTGGGCACCAAAACTTAGCTTATCCGCTTTGTTTAGCAGCACATGAATGGGCAGTTCGCTGGCGTCGGCCCAATCGAGCATCTCCTTGTCAAAGTTTTGGTTTGGATGCCGAATATCCATCACAAGCACGATGCCAGAAAGAGAGTCGCGATAGGAAAGGTAGTGATTTACTGAATTCTGCCAGGTTTTTTGTGCCTCCTTACCAGCCTTGGCATAGCCGTAGCCCGGCAAGTCCACAAAGCGTCCACCGCTGCGCACATCGAAGAAATTCAGTAACTGAGTGCGTCCTGGGGTTTTACTAACCTTGGCAGTACGGCGGTTGCCGGTAAGCTGGTTCAATACTGAGGACTTGCCGGCATTAGAACGCCCGGCGAAGGCAATTTCAGCGCCTGCAGGTGGCGGGCAGCGCTTTAGGTCAGGAGCGCTGGTTAAAAAGGTTGCTTCTAAACGCTCTGGCAAAGACACATTTTTGGTCATCTTGTATATAATCTCGCAGCTTACGAAGCGCTGATAGAGGCACCGCACCGTTGTAACTTTGCGTGGAATGTAGCCCGTAGTATATCACCGCTATAGTACGAACCTTGCACAAAGCCGAGTTTGCCGTCGCAGAGCATTATCGGTGGTGTCGAGGAGCATCTTGGCCAATGGCTTTTATTTCAATGCTCAATGACGTCGCGACAAAATTAGTGCGGCGAATAATGAGCGCCAGTGAATTAGGGAAACGTAAATGAGTGTTCGCATAGCTGCTGCAAAACGACTGAATCTTTCTGTGCTTCTGGCCGCGTTGCTTGGTCTTTGTAGCGCGCACGTATTTGCCGCAGGCAACGCCGAGGCAGGCCAGGCTAAATCGTTGGTTTGTGCCTCTTGTCACGGTCAGGACGGCGCCAGCGTTATTGATGCGTCCTATCCACAATTGGCCGGCCAGAACGAGAAGTATTTGGCCAGACAATTAAAAATGTATCAGTCCGGTGAGCGCGATGTGGCACTGATGACTGCTCAGCTTATTGGTAAGAGCGAGCAAGACCTTGACGATTTGGCAGCCTATTACGCCAGCCTGCCTGCCAAGTCTTCGGAGGCAACCGGTAGCGATGCGGAAATAGCCTTGGCCCAACAAATTTACAAGGGCGGTATTGCGAGCAAGGGTGTGGCGGCCTGCAGTTCTTGCCACGGCCCTGACGGTGCGGGCAACGCCCAAGCCGGGTTCCCGCGCATTAGCGGCCAGTCTGTGCAATATACCGCAGCGCAGCTGATTGCCTATCGCGAAGGCGAGCGCAAATCCGATGAAGTTTATGGCGGCATGATGCGCGGGGTTTCGCGCGGTCTGTCAGATCGCGAAATAGCGGCATTGTCGGACTATATTAGCGGCTTAAACTAGTCGTTATATAGCTCTGATATAGAGGATACCTACCAATGCATAGCCTGCTGAAAAAGTTACTGTTGACCGCTGTCCTCTTACTGGCAGGGCCAGCGATGGCCGGCGAAGCCTTCATTGCTGGCACACATTACGCGGTAATCGACGTGCCCGTGGCGACCGGCCTAGAGGAAACAGCGCCTGCGCAAGTAGAGGTGGTGGAGGTCTTTTCCTACATGTGCATCCACTGCTACAGCTTCGATCCGTTGTTGCAGCGCTGGGAAGAGGACAAGCCAGAAGGCGCTGCCTTCAGCCGATTGCCTGCAGTTTTCTCAGACGACTGGGCCTTAATGGCGCGAGCCTTCTACACCGCAGAAATTTTAGGCGTCGCAGAACAGATGCATGGACCGCTATTTCAGGCCATTCACGTTGAGCCACAAAATATACGTAGTGAGCAAGTTATGGCAGGTTTGTTCAACGAATCTGCAGGTGTTGCAGAAGAGGCCTTTAGTAAGGCCTATAACTCGTTCTTTGTGCGCAGCCGGGTCATGCAGGCAAGATCAAAAAGTCGGGCCTACGGCCTGAACTCAGTACCGACGATGATCGTCAACGGTAAATATCGAGTCGATGGCCGCATGGCGGGCTCCAATCAAGCAATGCTCGACGTCGTGAACTTCCTAGTGGAACGGGAGCGCGAGGCGAATTAGCGTTGGCTTTGCCTTAGGACGGCTGAACTACCAGTCCGGGCGTTGACGCTGTTTTTTGGTTGTCGCATTGCGCTTCTTTTTGTCCAGCTGACGCCGCTTCGATGCCAAGGTTGGACGTGTTGCGACTCGCGCTTTCGGCCGTTTCCTTGCTTCAAAAATCATTGCCTCTACGCGTTCTATGGCCTGCTGGCGGTTTCTCAACTGCGAACGTTGGCCGCTCGCCTGAAGTACAAGAATCCCTTCTTTGTTGATGCGATTAGCCTGCAAAGACTTGAGGCGTCGTAGGCTGTAAGTATCAAGGTCAAGCATGGCCACGTTGACGCGTAGTTCTGCCGCTGTTGAGGTTTTATTGACATGCTGGCCACCGGGTCCGGAGCTGTGCACAAAGCGAAACTCATAGGCCTTGGCTGGCAAAATCTTAGACGTCAGTATACTCATGGCAACGCATGGTACCGCAAAGTGGCAGGAAGATAGCCAAACCGGCATAGGCGCTGGGTTGTCGAGGCAGTAGAATGGCGGCCGGGTCAGCGTCCACCAGAAAAAATTCACCAAAGCAAAATCAATAGAGCGAACCGATATGAGTACCCTCGAACGCGACGAAGTCGTGAGTAAGTTACAGGCTTGGCAACAACAGAGCATCGACGGCGAGGGCATTTGGCAATGGGCGCTGCAGGCCGCCGCCGAGCGCAGTACTGAAGATGAAGTGGTCAAGGCAGTAATGGAAATGCTCTGTGCGCTGCCGCAGGACTTGTGGATCGAAGAAGATGCCGAAGTCATGGTTGATGCATTGAACAATCCGCTGGAGCAGACGGACTTGTCCGTAAATTTGCTGTGGAACTACCCCGATATTGTCGATTTGCGGAGCAGACGACGAGCACTTGAGGATCACCCGCTTTACGGACCTTACTGTGTTGATTGATTCTGCGCTCTTAGCGAGCCGCGCCTAATGGCAACTGGCGAAAAGCTAAACGAGTTGTTGCAGCTGCTGCAGTTGGAACAAATCGAGGAAAACATTTTCCGTGCCCAGCATCCGGCAGGCCGGCGGGGCCGCCTGTACGGCGGTCAGATTATGGCTCAAGCGCTCATGGCCGGAGGGCGTACTGTTAGCGACAGTCTTAACGTGCATTCACTGCATGGCTACTTCCTGCGTCCGGGTGACCCGAAGGTGCCAGCGGTGATTCGGGTCGAACGCGCGCGGGACGGGCGCTCCTTTGCGACTCGGCGCATCTTGGTGACCCAACGCGGTGAAGCCATTTTCAACATGGATGCGTCTTTTCAGATTGTTGAATCCGGTCTCGATCATCAGGTAGAGATGCCGGCAATGCAGCCACCACCAGAAGATAAAATACCGCCAGCGCTTTATGACGAGCCCTTTGTTGCTTGGCGGCACGAATTTCGTCGCCTGCAGTCCCAAACGCCGCAACCGCCGGAACAATTTGTTTGGTTTAAGCCTACAGGGGTGGTGCCCGATGATCCGCTCACTTGTGCCTGCCTGCTGGTGTTTGAGTCAGATAACGTGCTGATCGGCACGGCGCGGCTGCCCCATCGCGGTAACTTTCAGCGCGAGCATATGCAGGTGGCCAGCCTCGATCATGCCATGTGGTTTCATCGCCCTATTGAGCTAAACCAATGGCTGCTCTACGCCATCGACTCGCCCAGTGCCTCCCACGCCCGAGGCTTGGCGCGGGGCAATATCTTTTCTGAGAATGGCCAACTACTGGCCTCGACCGTGCAGGAAGGCCTAATTCGGGTGCGCGAGCTGCAATCAGATGCCACGCGCTAGTTTCCATAGTAGGTCCCAGAACAAGCTCTAGAGCGAGTCCACCAAGTTACGCAGCTTTTCACACTGGGCCACACGCTCGGCGGCGTCGGCCCCGGCGAAACTGACGTTTAGCGAAGTGACTCCGGATTCGCGCAGCGCGTAGAGTCTTTCTTTGACAAAACCCTCTGCGCCTATCAACGAACTTTTAGCTAAGTAATCTTCGGGTATCGCCTCTTCGGCGGCTTTTTTGTCGCCAGCTAGGTAAAGGTCTTGAATGACTTTCGCCTCTGCGGCGTAGCCGCTCTTAGAGAAAATATCGTTGTAGAAGTTCTTTGAACGTGCGCCCATGCCGCCAATGTACAGGGCAGCCCCGGGCCGGGCGCGTTCGCGCAGAGGTTCCATGCCGTCGCCTATGGCAACGCTGCCCCCGGCGAATACATCCAGCGGTGCGCGGTCAGTTGCGCGCTTGCCGTTACCCTTGCGCAGTGAATCGCCCCAAACCGCGTCTGCGGCTTCGGCGGTATAAAAGGCTGGTAGCCATGCATCGGCCAGTTCGGCGGTGGCGGCTACGCTGGCTGGTCCGAGTGAGGCGATAGCAATTGGAATATCCGAGCGCACAGGGTGATTGATCAGCTTCAATGGTTTGCCAAGGCCGGTGCCGCGGTCCTGAGGCAGCGGAATCTGGTAGTGATCGCCCATGTACTGAACCTTTTCGCGGCGCCAAACTTGACGGCAAATCTCGATAACTTCGCGGGTTCGCGCTACGGGAGCGGTATAGGGAAGGCCGTGAAAGCCTTCGATTACCTGGGGGCCAGAGGCGCCAAGGCCGAGCATCGCGCGGCCATCGGAGAGGTAGTCCAGACCGGCAGCGGTCATGGCTAGCAAGCTCGGTGTACGGGTATAAATGGGTAAAATGCCAGAGGCGATAATGACTCGTTCAGTCTCGGCGGCTAAATAGCCCATGGCCGTTGGGGCATCGAATGAATAAGCCTCGGGCACCCAAACCACGTCTAGGCCGGCTTTCTCCAAGTTTTTAACTTCGGCGACAGCCTCTTTAAAACCACCGGCATAATTGATCAAAGTAGAAATTTTCAACGCACTCTCCAACTATTTTAGTTGCCAGATTATGGCGACTTCGGCATGGTCTGAGAAAGTCTTTTCCCGTTAGTTTTGTTAAGGCAAAAGGAGTCGCTTGCATGCAACAGCGCATATCTCGGAGTTTTGCAGGGGTAGTCGTGTTACTGCTTGGGCTGGTTATCTCACCGGCACGGGCTTTTGATTTAGAGCCCTATGTGCAGCAAGCGGTGCCCAATCTGGTGGGTTATCTGCAAGTTGATACCATCAATCCCCCGGGCAATGAATCCCGCGGTGTGGTCTATCTAGGGGCGCTGCTGGAACAGGCTGGCATCGACTATGAGAGCGTAGAATCTGCGCCGGGACGGGGCAACATATGGGCCAAGCTGCCCGGTACCCCTGACGCCAATGGTCGTAAATTACCGGGCCTAGTGCTGCTTCATCATATCGATGTCGTTCCCGCAAACCCGGCGTTCTGGCAGGTAGATCCGCTTTCTGGCGAGCAGCTCGATGGCTATATTTATGGCCGGGGAGCTATTGATACCAAGGGCTTGGGTATTGCTCAGCTGCAAGCCTTCTTAGCCTTGGCCGCCAGCGGCCAGTCCCTAAATCGAGATGTCTGGTATATGGCTACTGCCGATGAGGAAGCCGGTGGCTTATTTGGTGCTGGCTGGCTGGTGGAAAATCGACCAGAGCTGTTCGCCGATGTGGGCTATTTGCTCAATGAAGGCGGTTCCGGGCGTCGCTTCGAGCAGGGTGTTGCAGTCATGGTTGAGGTAACACAGAAAGTGCCGCTGTGGCTGCGCCTGACGTCTAGCGGTAATCCCGGTCATGGCTCCGCGCCCCAAGTTGCTACATCGGTAACACAATTAGTGCGGAGCTTAGAGCGTATTCGTCAAACCGACTTCCCAGTAAACGTGGTGCCTGCGGTAGCCGCTATGTTTGAGGGTTTGGCCCCCTATCAAGATGGGCCGAATCGCAGCCGCTATGCCAGCATTGTGCAAGCGGCAGGCGACCCAAAATTTTTGTTGGGGTTGCGCATGCAAAATCCCGGTGCCCACGCCCTACTGCGTAATACCTGCTCAATTACTCGGCTTGAAGGCAGTAGCAAAATCAACGTGGTGCCTGCTATTGCCTCTGCTGAGTTAGATTGCCGCCTGTTGCCAGATCAGGATCCTCAGCAGTTTTTAACCGAACTGGGCTATATCATTAACGACGAACGCATCAGTATCGAAAAAATCATGGGCTTTACACCAGCGACCAGCCGCACCGATACACCACTGTTCAAAGCCATTCAGACTGTGGCCGGAAAGCGCCACGATGCCCAACTTGTGCCCACTGTGGCAGGTGGCTTCACTGATTCGCACTTTTTCCGTGATCTAGGCATTACGAGTTACGGTTACTCGCCCTTCGTTTTTGCGGTTTCCGAATTCACCGGTGTGCACGGCAACAATGAGCGCATTAGTGTGAACAATGTCACTCAGGGCGTAGAAACGCTTTATCAGTTGTTGGAAGAGTTCGTCGTTAAGCCATAGAGTGCAGGACCAAACCTCAGTCGGATACTCTATGAAGAAAAAGGATCAAGGCCTTGATTTTGCTGTCATGCACCAGCGTATGCAGTTCTATGTAGACCAGAACATACTACCCTGCTGCGCTACTGCGGTTTTCAAAGGCGTCGAACGGGTGGACTGTCAAACCTTCGGCTTTATGGACACCGCAAGTAGAACCCCTCTGCGCGATGACGCCATCTTCCGTATGTACTCCAACACAAAAATTGTCACCTCTGTCGCTTTGATGATGCTGTACGAAGAGGGGCTGTTCGATTTAGACGACCCCTTGGCAAAATTTTTACCAGAATTCGCCGAACTGCGAGTGTTGATTGCAAATGCCACCACCGCAACCGATACAAAGCCTGCAGAGCATCTGATCAGCATACGTCACCTGCTTAGCCACAGTGCCGGTTTGAGCTATGGCTTTGTTGAACCGGACTCTTTGGTAGACAATGCCTATAACAGCGGTGGCATTGATGCCCTGAGCGAGGCGTCTATCGATCTGGAGGAATTTTGTCAGCGCATCGCCAGACTGCCGCTGGCCTTTGAGCCAGGTTCCAGTTGGCGTTATTCCGTGGCCACAGATGTTTGTGCAAGGCTGGTCGAGGTGCTTGCAGGCCAAGCGTTTGACGACTTCTTGCGGCAGCGCATCTTTGTGCCCTTGGGCATGGTTGATACCGACTTTTGGGTCCCAGAAGATAAAGCGCACCGGTTCGTTACCATGTATGCACCCGAAGACATGTTTGCACCAATGCAGGGTGGTCTGATCAAAATAGACGATCCGCTCACCGGGTCTTATAGCAAACCACCGGTGCTTAAGGCTGGCGGCAGCGGCTTGGTATCAACCGTTGCCGATTACGGTACTTTTTTGCAAATGCTCATCAATCAGGGCAGCTGGGGCGGGGCAACAATTTTGCAGCCAGACACTTTGCAGCTGATGCGCACCAATCAATTGGCCGAAGGTGTGCAGGTGGCCTTTCCTATGTGGGCCATGCCGGGTACAGTTTTCGGCCTTGGCTTTGCGGTAAAAACTCAGCTTCAAGACAGCGACCCTGAGGCGGTCCTAGGCGAATACCATTGGGGTGGGATGGCTGGTACGCACAGCTGGATGGCACCCCAAGCCGATCTGACCGGATTTTGTCTGACCCAACGCATGCCCGGTTTCTGGCATCCGTTTAGCCACGAGTTTAAAGCGCTCACTTACGCGGCAGCTAGCTAAGTGCAAAACCTAGCACTGGTGCAGGAAATGGCACCGACTCACTAACAATAAAGGTAGTTCCATGTCGGGAAATTCTGCGGCGACACCAGCCGAAAACAAAAAGTCGGGTAAGGGTTTGCTCTTTAAAGTCGCCACTTGGACGCTGACGATTTTTTGTTTTTATTTGGTTTTCAGCCGCACCGAGGCAACTGCTGCGCGAGAGGGGATGACCGTAGCCGAATACTTGCTGCGTTTTTTTGCCGATGCCGATTGGACCCTCTGGCTAATGGTCATGATTCCCTACTCGCTGTTTTTCTTCAGCGTTGATTCCCATGCGAGCTGGCGTGCGATTCGCTGGTTTAACGCCCCCCAGCTGCGCTTGACTCAAGTGCTGCCCATTCGAGCCAGTGCCTATATTTTGTCCTTGGTGAATGAGCAGGTTGGCAAGGGGGCAATGTCGCTGTACTTGGCGAGGCGTCACGACGTGCCGGGTTGGCAGGCGCTCTCCACCATGGTGATGCTCGGGCTGATGGAAATTTACCAGCTGCTGTTTTTCTCCGGTATCGGTGTGCTGATTTACTACGATCTTGTCCAACAGGCCTCTTCGCAGATTCGTTTGGATCTGATTTTGCCCACAGTATTTGCGTTAGCGGTATGTTACTTGCCCATTCATATTCTGTTTTTTCGCGGTGTTTTTGGTGACTTTCCGAAAATCCGCGATGCACAGATTTTTCGGGCTTTTCGTGAGGCAAAGCCTATCCACTACCTGTTGCTGTTGCTGTTTAAAGCCCCGAACCTGCTTGGGGCGGTCATGGTCTATACCTTCGCCCTACAGCTTTTCAACGTCGATGTAGGCTTTGGTCAAATGCTAGCCTTCCTGCCGGTGATCTTTCTTGCCGCTGCGCTACCCCTGCCCTTTCACGCTGGCGCACTTTTGTTGTGGACCGTCCTGTTCCCGGAATTCCCCGAGGTGGGGGTATTCAGCCTCATCATGCATACATTCTTTGTGCTGTTTAATGCTGCAATCGGAGTGGTGTTTTTGCCTAAGGCCAACGCCGAGCTGTTCGATAAACAAGCAGCCTAGAGGATTGCACAACCTTATCGGCGACTGGCCGGTTACTTGCGCAGCAGGTGAAACAACCGGTCTGTGATAGAGGCGATGGTGGTAAAAAGTAGAAGCCACGCAGCGGCGTTGAGCGGCTTGTTAAGCCAGTCTAGGAGAACTGTCAACACACCCGACGCTTGCCCTGTCAGCAGCAGCAGATGGTCGAATAGCGATATCCCGATACCTGCGCTAAGCAGTACGTAATAGCCAATGCCGTTGTACTTGCCTAATTTGCTCGTGCGCAGAACTTGCCCGGACAGCGCCTTGGAGTCTAGCGCGTACTGCAGGAAGGCGATCAAAATGAGGGGCCAAAGCCACGAGTTAATGAGGCCCGTGTTCGCCAAGGCCCATATGCCTGTGCTTACCAGCAGAGCGTCGGTGCCGTGATCAAATAAGCCGCCCCACGCAGACACCGTGCCTCTGGCTCTTGCGAGCCTCCCGTCATAGATATCGGTAACAACTGCGACAGCCATAATCATTGCAGCAGCCCACCAAGACTCTAAGACAATATGCCAACCCAGCAGTGGCGTAAGGCATAGCCGCGTCGCGGTCAACGCGTTGGCAGCGCTGAGGCGCTGCATAGAGACAGTGGGCTTTGCATGATCGTCTTTGCGCATGATGCAAATCGTCAGCTTGGGTGGGTGGACTGGGCCGCGTTCAGAGCACTGCAGCCCACTAGAAGGCTCTTAGCGCGCTGCTTGTAGCCGGTAAAACGCACCTTCGCCCTTAAGATTGTCCGGGTCCATATCGTATTTTGCGATGAACTTCTGACCTACCGCTGCGATGGTCGTGTTGTCGGTGACGATTTTGGCGGTGGCTCGATAAAGCACACCATCTACCTCAAGGGTCACGCGAGGATCTTGCTCGAGATTAACAACCCACTGATTGCTGCGCTTGGATGCGCCGATATAGAAATCGTCGTCAATACTGATACCCCAAATGGTCACCGAGTAGGGATCGTCCGGGGCGGTTTCCAGCAGTACATTTTCGCACTCCTCTGCATGCACCCAGTTGGCCGGCCATGGGGCAATATCACCCTGTAGTTTGCCGCCAGGAATAGGGCCTAAAGGCGCACCACAGGCACCCAACATGAGCGCACTGCACAACCACCACGTGTTGCGCGACGAGGTGAAGTTTTCCAGTCTATGCATCAAATTATGCATTAGTGGCATCCATAAACATTCTTTGGGTTAGCGCAAGTATCTTAGGCCATGCAATGTATCATCTCTTGAACGACAATGGAGCAAAACTCCGTCCAAGCACTGGTGAACAAAGATGTCAGACGAGCAAAATCCAGATTCTGAGCCTCTGCAAGACGACGCGGCGGTTAGTGGTGCTGGTGCGTCTGTTAGTCAGGCAGAAGAAGCCAGTGAAGAGGAAGAAGAACAGCAGCGGGAAAGCTGGTTTATTACTGGGGCGAATGGCAATCTTGGCCAGCGCCTGATTCGCAAATTGCTCTCGGAAGGGGCCAATGTGACCGCCGTTGTGCGCAGTACCCGGGCTGAAGGGGAGCTGGCTCGGGCAGTGGCAAAAAGCCCCCGGCTGCATATCGAGGTCATCGACTTCGCGGAAACCCTACTGCTGGCTCAGGCGGCTTACGGGGCGCAGTACGCTGTGCACTTAGTTGGCATTCTAAAAGCAACTAAGCGAGCGCCCTATGCCCAGGCTCATGAGGCCAGTTGCACGTCTTTAAGCCGGGCTTTGAAGGGCACCTCAGTAGAGCATATTACGTATCTTTCAATTCTTGGTGCCAGACCCAGCTCTTCTAACCTATGTCTTGCATCGAAGGGCCGAGCGGAGAGAATTTTGCACCGCAGTGCGACCCCGGCTTGTACCTTGCGGGTACCCATGGTGATTGGTGAGCGCGATTACGCAAGCAAGATGCTTTCGCAGCGAGCGAACTTGGCAAGTTCCGTAACCTTTCGCGCCAGCAGTTTAGAGCAGCCGATTTACGCGGATGATTTAGTTGCGGCCATTTGCAGCGCAGCGCGGCTTGGACTTGAGGGAGGTTTAAACCTAGCTGGGCCAGAAAGTTTGAGCCGAGCCGAGCTTTATAGTCGGGCTGCGGCAGTGCTTGGGCGGACGACAAGTGTTCGATCAATTCCGATGTTCATTGGTCACACTATGGCATGGTTTCTGGAGCTTTTTATGGCTGAGCCGCCTGTCACCCGGGCGATGCTTGGGGTGCTCGATCATGATGACCAAATCGATGTTGCCAAAGCCCTGCGAATACTCGAATTAGAGCAGCTTACCGATCTCGACACTATGCTGCGCAAAACCGTGACCAAGAGCTAAACAGCCTTGGTTAGGCGCTAAGCGTTTTGGCAAGAAACGGCAGGCTAACATCTAGCCGGTGATCAATACCTGAGTGGGTTCCCGAGAACTCCTCATAGCTATGCTGAATACCATATTCCTGCAAGCGCAGGGACAACTGTCGCGAACCGTAGTGAATATGAAATTGGTCACGCCAGCCGCAGTCGATATAAATCCCCTTGAGCTTGCTCAGACGCTTTTGATTCGACCGCACTAAGTTCACCGGATCTTGTTTTAACCAAGTGCGCCAACGCACAGCAATGCGCTCACCGGTAATTAAATCGTAGGGAAGATTAAAACCGTTAGGTGAGCTAGGGTCCGGGTCGTAGGTGGCAGCCATGGCAATTAACATCAGCGCCATGACGTCAGGGCTTGAAGGCGGGTTCTCGCCGTTCGGTGGGCGGCTGTCGATGTGGGCAAGAAAGCGCTGCACCCGGCCATCGTCATGGCCCGGCGAAGTTTGCTGCTTGATGTGCTGTGCGCCGGGCCGCAAGGTGGGCTTGGCAAAATTTTGCAGATGGGTCAGCACTGCTGGCCATTCCGCGCCGTAAACGAAGTCAAAGCATGCGTCACCGGAGTGATTGGCCAGCGCGCCCCAAATTTGCGGATAGGCCATGCCAAGGCGCATGGCGCCAAAGCCGCCAGAGGATTTACCGAAACAGCCCCGGTGGGCAGCCGCCGGTGCGGTGCGAAATTCACTATCGATGAGGGGCACGAGTTCGGAATTGAGATAATCGGCGTAGCGGCCAACCGCACTGGAGTTGATGTACTGGTTACCACCCAGCTTGGTAAAGCAGTCAGGAAAAACGACGATCACTGGCGGCATTCGCTTTGCAGCAATTAGCCGGTCCAGTTTCTCTGGCAGATTCTCGTCGAAATTGCGCCAGTTCAGGTGGCCGAGGCCGCTGCCGGTAAAGCCAGCAAGATCGTACAGTGTAGCAAAGCGCCGGTTTTTGTGACGCGCGGCGTCATAGGCGGCCGGTAAATAAACCGCGACTTTGCGCTCATAGGGGTCGCCCAGCGGGTTGTCACGCAGCACTGTCGATTGATGCAGTAAGGTGACAATTCTGCCGCTGGTGGCTGAGGTTGAAACTGTGGTCATATAGGGCCTTTGTTGGTGTGTCGCGGCTGCTTGAACGTTCGCGCATAAGGTAAACAGCTGCGATACCAGTTTCTAGGGGTTGCGCAGTTGGGCAGCAATGCCAAAACTCAAAGCGCTGGTAAGGCCAGTATCACCGCCTGCCAAATTGCACCTTGCTGCGCATTAAATCTGCAAAGCCATAAACTCTCAAACTCCAGAACCAGAGATAGCAAAACAGTCATGACTGCGCCCCGTTTACAGATTGACCTAGATGCGTTGGCGCACAATTTTCATGCGTTGCGACATCGGGTGGGAGGTGACCTACCTGCCCAACGCACTGGGGCGGTAGTGAAAGCGAACGCCTATGGGCTTGGTATGGCGCCCATAGCGCGGCGACTTTGGCAGGAAGGCTGCCGCCGGTTTTTTGTGGCGCTGGCTGACGAAGGTGAGCAGCTCCGCAGTGTGCTGCCGCAAGCGCAAATTTACGTATTGGCGGGAGTGACTGGGCAGACTCTAGAGGCCATAAAGGCTCACGACTTGATTCCCGTGCTCAACAGTCTTGAGCAATGTCGGTTGTGGTCCAAAGCTAATCTTGGGGGCACCAGTGCACTGCATATCGACACCGGTATGCATCGACTCGGTCTGTCGCCAGATGAGGCGATATCGGTCTTGCCACCGCTGCAGGTGGAGTTGGTTATGACCCACTTCGCCCGGGCAGACGAGTGGGGACAGGCCATGCGCGCACAACAGCTAGAGCGTTTTGCGGCATGTGTGCCAACACTGCTGCAACGTTTCCCCGATGCGCTGTTTAGCGCCAACAACAGTGCTGGCGCACTCACCGACAGCGTCTTGCCAACCGTGGTTGCGAACCTTGATGAGCAAAGGTTAGTCGACCGCCTAGGCATTGGGCTATATGGCGCGAACCCACACAGCCCGAGAGATTCCGCCGCGGCAGCAGTGCAGCTGGCCACGGTGGCAACCCTGCAGGCAGAGGTACTGCAAATTCGGCCCGTTGCTGCTGGTGCGGGCGTAGGTTATGGCAGCACCTATACGGTTACCCAAGCATGTCGTTTGGCGACCATTAGTGCTGGCTATGCGGATGGTGTGTCGCGCTTGCTGTCGAATCAGGGGCAGGTTTATTTTCGCGGTCAGCGCTTTGCCATGGTGGGGCGCATTAGTATGGATTCATTGGTGGTGGAGTTACCCGCGGATTCAGCGCTTGGCGATCTCGCTGTGGGGGATTGGGTCGAAGTGTTTGGCCGCAACATTGGTGTAGATGAAGTAGCGACACAGATGCAAACCATTGCCTACGAGGTCTTTACTGGCTTGGGATCAAGGGTGCATCGAGTGTCATAATCACAGAGTCCATAGGCCATTAGCTTGATCGTTGGGCTTGGTACTGAAAACACTGAGTATTTGCAAAGAGAGGGGAAATACATGTCAGCAACTGTTAATCAACAAGGTGCCTTGGCAGGCAAAGTGGCGGTAATCACTGGTGCCAGTCGAGGCATCGGCGATGCTTTGGCCCGTCGCTACGCCATGGAGGGCGCCAAGGTCGTAGTTTCTGCGCGCACAGTAGCTCAAGGCGAGCATTATTTGCCTGGCTCAATAAACGAAACCGTTGCGGATATTCAGGCCGCAGGTGGGGAGGCCATTGCTGTAAGGGCTGATTTGGCAAGTGCCGAAGACCGTCAGGGTTTGGTTGACGCAGCAATGCATGCCTACGGAGCCATCGATATTCTGGTCAATAACGCAGCCATTACCTACTTTATTCCGGTGACGGATTTTCCTGAAAAACGCTTTCGTCTGATGATGGATGTACAGGTTTGGGCACCTTTTGAGTTGGCTCAATTGGTACTGCCGGGTATGCAGGAGCGCGGCTCTGGGTGGATTTTAAATGTTTCCTCCCATGCCGCCATACACCCGGACAAGAC
>PCCE01000013.1 GCA_002731575.1 Gammaproteobacteria bacterium
GAACGGCTGGCACCGGCGATTGCGGAGAATCCCCCAGTAGTCCATCCGCTGATACGCAGTCATCCGGAAACTGGGCGTAAGGGAATTTACGTTAATGCTCTTTTTACCACCCAGATTGTTGGCCTGCCCGCTAAAGAGAGTGACGCTTTGCTGACGTTTTTGTATCGACACATGGTTACTGAGGAGCATACCGTACGGCTGTCTTGGCAGCCGGGTACCGTGGCCATTTGGGATAATCGGTCCACTCAGCACAAGCCGGTAAACGATTTTTTCCCCCAGCATCGCCTGATGCACCGAGTTACTCTTACTGGCGACAAACCGGTCTAACAGGAGAATCCTATGGCTGTAATCAAGCTGACACTGGCAAGTTTGTTGGTGACTTTGGCGGCATCGGTGATGGCCGCGCCACAGCAATCTACTCTAGTCCTCTTGTCCGAGTCGGCCTCGGTGCAAGCGCGCGCCGCCGAAGCTGCTGCGTTGGAGGTAATGTATGAGTTTATGCGCACATTTAACGAACGTAACGTGCCGGAATTTGCCGGCACCTTGGCGTTTCCTCATGTGCGAGTTGCCAGTGGCGACGTGCGTATTACCCCCGACCGTCAGAGCATGATCGACAGCATGGATTTCGAGGCCTTTGCAGAGCGCTTTAACTGGTCCCACAGTCGCTGGGCGCGTATCGAAACCGTTCAGGCCGACGCTGACAAGGTGCATTTTGCGGTGCGCTTTACCCGTGTTAACCCCGAGGGGGTGGCCTATGTGACGTTCGACTCGCTGTACATTGTGCAGCGCACGGCAACAGGTTGGGGTATTCGTGCGCGCTCCAGCTTTGCGCCCTAATGGCAGTGCCGTCCGCAACAACAGAGCTTGCCAGTGTGGACGACTACCTGAAAGACGCAGGGTCGTTAGATAAAGCCCTGTTGCCGCTGGGTTTCTTGCTGGTCTTTTGCGCCCAACACCAGCTGCTGAGTCCGCAATTTCGCCAAGATCGAGAACAACAATTGTCATCGGTGCGATTTCAGCAAGGACCAGTCACCGCCCTGCTTGCCAGCCATGGCGGTACCCTATACGCGACGGACTTTAGCCCGCGCGGGGTTGCGTTTATGCAACAGTATCTGCAGCAGCTGCCTGCTGACTTTGCCGACATTTTCGGTGTCGACTGCTATGCCATTGAGGACAATTGGGAAAATTACCAGTTGCTTGCCAATCTGCTGGTACGGCACTTGCTGGGTAAGCCGCAGCGACACCGCTCAGGCGGAATGTGGTCATCGATTAAAGGAATGGTGTCGCGGCTGTGGAGATAGCGCTGCGCGATTACGAAGTGTTTCGTGGTGAGGTCGCAATGTTGCCGCCTAATATGGCACGGGTATTTGAGCGCCAGCAGCCCCAGCCAGAGATTCTTCGGGTTGCCAAGCTTGGAGAACAAGTGATCGGCTGCTATGCGATGCAGGAACCGGCGGCCCCACTCCGCAACGCTGCTGAGATGCCAGCATTCACCCTTACCATGGTAATGGTACTGCCAAGTTGTCAGCGCAATGGTGTCGGGCGCTGGTTGGTAGGCCACGCCATCGGCGTAGCTGAGAGTAAGGGCGGACGGCGGCTCGAAGCGCTGCTAGCTGGCCCTGAGAATTTTTTTGTTGGCCTAGGCTTTGAGTCCTTAGCAAACGGCTATTGCTTCGCCATGTACCAAGAATAGACGCTGCCGCGAAACTTGAGTAGGCTCTGCGAGCGATTCAATATTTTAATGAGGTCGGCGTTAAAGACAAAAATTTGCCCGACAGGGAAACGATTGGGGGGAGGCTGTGCAAGACAATATCCACATTACCTATGAGCATGTGCCGCGTTTCGTTACCGCAGACCCGGAGGCGAAGCGGTATCTTGACGAGCATGGCTATGTGATTGTCGCCAACGCGTTAACTACCGAGCAGGCTAACCAAAGCGTGTCTTTGCTTTGGGACTATCTAGAAGAACTGGGTACCGGAATCGACCGCCACAAAGTCGACACGTGGGGCGACGACCGCTGGCCGACCATTGTGCATGGTGGCATTTTGCCAAGCTACGGTATTGGCCACTCTGCGGCCCAGTGGTTTATCCGAGATGTCCCCAACATCAAAGAGAGCTTTGCTCAGGTTTGGGGCGGCGATGACGACCTGTTGGTCAGTTTTGATGGTGTCACGATCTGGCGCCCTTGGACCCACAACGCCGACTGGAAAACCAACGCGGGCAACAGCTGGCTGCACATAGACCAACACCCTATTGGGCGACCGGGTAGGCACTGTGTACAGGGGTTGGTGAACCTGTTGCCTACCTCACCGGCAACTGGTGGCAACGTGGTAGTGCCCGGAAGTCATCGTCTGTTCGAGCATATTCCAACCCAGTACAAAGAGCGCCTCGACCGGATACATTCTAGTGTCGATCATTTCCGCTTTCCCAACGACGACCCTAATTTGGCGCAAACCCAGCCCATCATGTGTCATATGGAAGCGGGTGATCTATTGCTCTGGGATTCCCGCACCATTCACTGCAGTGCGCCGAGTTTGCAGACCCCTACCGCTGGCGCGGAGCTGCTGCGGGCTGCGAGCTTGATCTGCATGATGCCCCGATCGAAGTCTAATGCGAAGGTGATCGACAAACGCAAGCACGCGGTGGAAACACGGACCTCCACTACCAACTGGTCGGATCGTTTTATTGACGCAGATGCCTTCCCCAATATTCTGGCCGCGCCCCAGCGCGACAGCTACCAATGGCCCAAGGTGCCGACCCTAAATGCCAATCAGCTGAAAATGGTGGGCTGGACTGAGCAGGAGCTTGCGAGCCTTTAGTGATGCGATGCGTGTAGGTTGTTAGCGCGGCTCGTTGTCGGCCTGCGCGATGCTACCGAGATAGCCGCCATGATGACGCAGGCCAAAGTCTTCTTGCGTCACCCCTTTCTGTTCGAGCAATGCCAGCGCCAGAGCATCACTGATGGCAAGCATTACCGCCATTGAAGCACTGGGTGTTAGGCCCACCGGACACGGCTCTTCGATGTTGCCCATATCAAGGATCAGGTCCGAGTGCTCGCGCAGCTCCGAGTCGAGGTGAGAGGTCACACCGATAATTGTGTCCACACCTAAATGGCGTGACTTTTCCAGAATTTCCAGCACCTCGCGGCTTTTGCCGCTGGTAGAAAAGGCAATCATCACATCGGCCTGACCGACTAGCCCTAGATCGCCATGGGCCGCTTCAGCTGGATGAATAAAGCTCGCAGGTGTCGCGGTAGAGCAAAGTGTGGCGGCAAATTTCTTTGCAATATGCCCCGCCTTACCAATACCCGTGGTAAGAATTTTGCCTTGGCATTTTTGCATCACCGTAACGGCAGCAACAAAATCCTCGCTCACTTCGATGGCGCCTATAGCCTCTGCTTCGGCTTTTATTACCGCCTGCATCCGTTCTTTTATGTCCAAGGGAAATCTGCTCATTGAGAAAAAGCTTGCGCAGTTTAACCGAATCGTTAACGAAACGCTCAGCGCTCAGCGTGAATTGACGGTTAGGCTGCTGTAACAAAATCATCGACCGCGCTATGCGGACCGCTCTGCCTGCATACTTTGCGGCTGGTTTTTCATGCATCATTGCCGTTATGACAACGAAAGTAAGTACCCTGCACTGCATGCCACTACCAGCCCGGGTGAATCTGACTGAGCTAGCGGAGACTGATCAGCCCCCGCCCCGTGCAGCGCAAAGCGGCTTTTTCGTAACAGGCTCTAATGATTTGCGGCTGCAGGCTGTGGCCGCGCAGATGCTTGACGGCTGCTCTGTGGGCGAGCTGCATATTTCTATCGCGGATGAATCGGCTGCAATGCTGCCTCATCTGCATATGGACGAGGCCTATACCTTGGCCATATCAGACAACCTTGTCGAACTACAGTCGGCCTCGGTGTGGGGCGGGCTGCGCGGCATTGCCACCCTTGCCCAGTTGGCGCGGCAGCGACAGCTTTATGCAGGCCTAAAAATTCAGGATGCACCGCGCTTTGCTTGGCGCGGACTATCGTTGGATGTGGCGCGACACTTTTTTCCCTTGGCGTCTTTGACGGCGGTAGTCGATGGTTTGACGGCGTTAAAAATGAACGTACTGCACCTTCATTTGTCTGACGATCAGGCCTTTCGATTTCCCAGCACAGCCTACCCCAGTCTGGCTAGTGAGCAGCACTACACTGTAACCGAGCTGAAAGAACTGGTGGGTTACGCGGCAGACCGAGGGATTCGGGTGGTTCCAGAGCTGGACGTGCCCGGCCATGTAACTGCATGGCTGGTTGCCTACCCGCAGTGGGGCAGCGGGATAGTATCTCCAACTACCCGGTTTGGGGTCCATAAAGGCTGCCTAAATCCGCTAGATGACAGCGTCTATGAGGCTATTGATGCCTTGCTCGATGAACTGGGCGATATTTTTCCTGACGAGTACATACATGTGGGCGGTGATGAGGTTAGCCCCACTTGGTGGCAGGAGGATGATGTGATAGGTGCCTATTTGCGCGAGCAGCAAATGAGTGCCCAAGATTTGCAGAATGTTTTTCTCCGTCGTGTCTGCAGTATGGTGAGCAACACAGGCAAGAAGGCTGTTGCTTGGGATGAGGTACTGCACCGAGATATGCCGGAATGCGTCGTACAAAACTGGCGCGGCGCAACTACGCGGGACCGTGCCTTGGCGTTGTCGATGCCGGTATTGGTTTCTGCTCCCTACTATCTCGACCTCAACTATCCAGCGGATCTGCACTATGGCTTTGATCCCGAAGCCACCCAGAGTCAGTGGCTGGCCCAAGAAGATGCCCTGCAAGATGACCCGCGGCTGCGGCATGTAGCCGATGGCATCGAGTGGACCAAGCAATGGCGGGCGGGCAATGTCGCCTTCGATGGACCGGTAAAAGTGCTCGGTGGCGAGGCCTGTCTTTGGTCCGAGTTGGTGGTGCCTGAGGTATTGCCCACACGACTGTGGAGTCGGCTGCCTGTCGTGGCCGAAAGATTTTGGTCCCCGGCCGAGTGCACCAACACCGACGATATGTACCAACGGCTGCAAAGCTGCTGGCGCAATTTGCCTGAGGATCCCGAAGCGCTGTGCATGCAGAATTTGCACAAATTCGGCTGCGGCGAGGCTCTTACAACCTTGGTTGCCTTGCTCGAACCGGTGAAATGGTACGGGCGTTTGCTAGGTGAGCAGGCACTGCAGGCGCGGCTTGCGGGTACAGAAATGCCCAAGGCCAGACCCTATCAGGTAGACACACCGCTGAACCGAGTGGCTGATTTTCTGTTACCCGAAAGCATGGCGGCACGCCGGCTCAACGAGCAGGATTTGGTCCAAGGGGCAGACCGGGTAGTCCAACTGTATAACCAAGCGCAGCACGAAAAACTGCCGCAAGATCTCTGCGATGCAGTAGAGGCCTTGCTGCAAGGGGCAGAGGTTGTTTTAGCAGCGTCGGCAGCAAGTATCTCAAACGCTGAGGCGCTAACGCGTCTGCAATCACTCGATGTGCCCTATGGAGAATACATCGCTGCGCCACTGCACTACTGGCGGGCTGCCCTCGGCGGCGCCGAACTCGCCTAATGCATGCCACTGAGCAAGCAGCGCAGCGTGCCATTGCAGCAGCTGGTGTATGGGTTGAGCCTGCTGGATTAGAACCCCTTGGTAATGGTCATATTCACCAAACGTATTTGCTCAGCGACAAAAACAATGCTGCACAGCGTTACGTGCTACAGCGCATCAATCCCTCGGTTTACCAGAATATTCCGCTGCTAATGCAGCAGACCCAAACCGTACTAGCAACGCTAACCGCAGACGCCGAATACTGCAGCGCTTATCAGGTGGCACCCTTGGTTGCTGCCAAAGATGGCCAACTGTTGCATACGCAAAACGATGACGGCGGCGTTCATTGCTGGCGGCTTTGGCAGTTCGTGGAGGGTTCCATTACCTGCGACCCGCCAAGTCAAAGGACACAGATTTGGCAGGCGGCAAGGGCTTTTGGCGCGTATCAGCGTGCCTTGGCCGTCTTGTCCCCTGCAGCCTTGCAGCCAACGATTAGCGGTTTTTTGCATATGCCGAGTTATCTTGATCAATACGACAAAGCGCTAGCTGGCTGCAGCCAGGTGGTGCGGCAGGAAGTGTCACAGTGGTTGTCTGTTGTCGAAGCCCAGCGGCATTGGCCGGAGTCTCTGAACAGCCCTAATGCGATGATTCACGGCGACTGCAAAATTAACAACGTGTTGTTCGACGCTGCTGGTGAGAGCGCTGTTGCGGTTATTGATTTGGACAACAACATGTATGGACACTGGGCTTGGGACTTTGGCGACTTGGTGCGCTCCGTAGCGTTCAGCCGCGGCGGCGCAGACACTGCCGATTATCGAGCCTGTGCTTCTGGGTTTGTTGCTGGCCGCGGTGCCTTCGCTGTACAACGCGAACTTTATGCAGTCGCTCCAGCCTACCTTGCCTTTATGCTAGGGCTGAGGTTTGTTACCGACCATATGAACGGTGATCGGTACTTCAGTGTGCCTAGCCGTGGTGACAACTTGCGTCGGGCAGCGGAACAGTTTGAGTTGCTGCGACAGTTTCAGTTCCATGCTCAAGCGTTTACAGAGGTTGCCGAAGAACTGGCCGCAGAAATTTCTGCAAAACACTCCTAAAGCGCCACTCTTAGGACCAGTGTGACCACGCCAGCCATCACTAGGACAAAGGCTGCCGTTAGCATAACACCGACAATAATGAAGTGGCTGGCCTTGCCTCTGGCAAAGTCGCGCTCGCGCTTTTCCTTAGATTGCACCCCGATCATCGCCGCTATGGCGCTGCCAAACATTTGTCCAAGGGTTAGGGTCTGCTGCGCCTCATCGTTTGCTTCGGTAGCCTGTGTTTCGACTTCGTTCACAGAATTCGTTTTCGTAGGATCTGGCATGGTATGAAGATATGGATTATCGGCGTCAGGAAACCCAGTATAGGCTAGGGAGAGCGAGCATGCAGACACGACAATTTAGTTTCGATGGTTTTCATGGCCTGAGCCGCGTTTTTCGCTTTGTGTTGTTGCTAAGCAGCATGTTGTTGTGCTCTTGCGCCTCGCAAGGGGCGGCGAATCGGCCCCTGCAGTTGCTCAGCGGCAGCGCGCCAGTGTATCCCCAGACGCTGGTGAGTCGCGGTGTTGGCGGTCAGGTTACCCTCGGCTACGACGTTACGGCCCAAGGCATCGTGGTTAACATCAAGGTGGTTGCCAGTGAGCCATCGGTTCTGTTCGATGCGGCGGCAGTGCAGGCGGTAAGCAGTTGGGTATTTCGCCCCCAGCAACGCGATGGCAAGTTTCGGGGTGTGGAAGGATTGGAGAGTACGCTGGAGTTTCGCACGCCATAGCGAATCCGGGAGGTGACGAGGGGAATGCATAGTGGCGGTTAACGCTCGATTTGGTTTGGGCCTGATCGCGCTCACTGGAGTGGTGATTCTGGGCGGGTTTTTTACCGCACCCAGCGGATTTTCGTCAGCAACCCTGCCTGAGCATATAGGCTACATGCTGCGCGTTACAGCTAGGCTCGGTTTCGCCCTTTTACTGTTAGCCTACGTTACGCGCCCGTTCTTTCAGCTTAGTGGCTGGGGCCGTGAGCTATTGCTGCAGCGTCGCTATGTAGGCTTGTCGGCGGCGCTGAGTCTTACCGTAAATTTTGGCTAAGTAGTGTCCCATTTGCGTTTGTCCGGGGAGTCTTTGGACCTGCTGACCGTGGTTTTTGGTGGTGCTGCCTTTGTGCTGGCATGGGCCATGACGCTTACCAGCAGTCGCGCAGCCCAGCAAAAACTGGATATTTACTGGCGGCGACTGCATCTCACCGGGATGGACTATTTGTGGCTGATTTATATGCAAACCTTTGTTGGCAGGGTGTTAGCCGGTGACTCGGTTTGGGCCGAGGTGATGGTTCTGCTGGGGTTGGTGGCGCTGGGCATTAGGCTTAGCTCCCGGCTCAATCAGCGATTTAGCCGCACCGCATAGACGCCAGAAAATTCTCCCGCACGGCTGCCGTCGGCCAACAGCACCTCGCAGACCAATGGAAATCTGCCCTTGCCAGATGTCTTGAGCTTGGTCATCTCATCGTGTTGCTGGCCAAAGCTGCAGCGCACAAAAATATCTTCAGCGACGGGTTGGGCATAGTTGATTTGGCCGCTGGCGATAACGATGGAGGCGTCCAACACATTGAGTTTTAGCTGCAAATGCATCATGCCCCAGCCGGTCAGCGCCTGAATAGCGTACAAGCTGCCGGCAAAAGCGGTGCCATGTACGTTTACATTTGGTGCCAAGGACGCGCAAGTGGTCAGTACCTCGCCATCAAAGTCAGCAATCTGCATTTGCATAGCCGAGGATAGTGGAATCTGCTCATGCCAAATGGCTTGCAGCCGCTGACATAGTAGTTGGGTGTCTGCGTGGGTATCGGTCATGATGGGTATTGTCCGCGTGCTGGAGGGATGAGTCGTGATCAGTGTGAATATGGCGGGTATCAATGTCTATGAGGTTGTACTGGAGGGCAGTGAGGAAAGCTTTCATAGCGTGACGCTATCTCCAGAGTTTTATCAGACCCTATGTGCGGGCACGAATACCCACGAATGGGTGCTCATTCAAGCCTTCAAGTTTCTGTTAGAACACGGCTCACGGGCAGCAGTTGCCGCCGAGTTTGACCTTGCTGATTTACCAAGGGCTTACCCTGATTTTGTCACTAGCATGCAAGACCGGCTCGGTTTTACTCAGCTCAAGCAAGAGCGCGGCTGGTAGACACTTGAACCACTCACAACGCCAATATGCATTGTATCGAAGCGTGTTTGCATTAATCTGCAAAGGCAAATAGGGAGACTGGAATGCGCGTAAAAACACTTTTGGTTAGCTCTGTGGTGATCCTTGTCACTGCCATTGCTCCGAGTTTAGGGGCCGCTAACACACTTAACCAGACCATCGCCCAGAGGGTTACGGCGGTAAACGATAAGGTTGTGGCTTGGCGGCGAGATATTCACGCCAACCCAGAATTGTCCAATCGTGAATTCCGCACCTCGGCGCTGGTTGCGCAGCATCTGCGCAGTCTGGGTATTGAGGTGCAAACCGGCGTTGCGCATACCGGCGTTATTGGCCTGCTTAAGGGCGGGAAACCCGGCCCGGTGATCGCACTGCGTGCGGATATGGATGCGCTGCCAGTGGTGGAAAAGACTGGCCTGCCATATGCCTCAACAGTGCGAGGTGAATACCAAGGCCGAGACGTTGGCGTGATGCATGCCTGCGGTCATGACACTCATGTGGCCATTTTGATGGGCGCAGCCGAAGTACTGGCCGCCGTGCGCGATGAATTGCCCGGCACGGTGAAGTTTCTGTTTCAGCCAGCAGAGGAAGGGGCACCCAAGGGCGAAAATGGCGGCGCCAAGATGATGATCGAGGAGGGTGCGCTACTGAACCCCCGGGTCGATGCCGTCGTGGGGCTGCACATATCCCAGAGCGATGTGGTGGGTAGAGCAAGTTTTCGCCCTCTAGGTCTGATGGCCAGCGCCCAACGCTTCGACGTGGAAATTAGCGGCAGCCAAACCCATGGGGCGCGGCCTTGGGCTGGGGTAGATCCGATTGTGGCTGGGGCGCAAATCGTCAACGGGCTGCAAACCATCGCCAGTCGTCAGATCGACATAACCCAGCATCCGGTTGTGGTCACCGTAGGCCAATTTGAGGCCGGAGTGCGTAACAACATCGTGCCGGAAACCGCACGCCTTAGCGGTACCATTCGCACCTTTGATCCAAATGTGCGCGGCCAAGTGCATGAGAAAATCCAACGTATCGTCACCCAAGTGGCGGCATCCCAAGGCGCGACGGCCACAGTAGATATCGACCCAGGGGTGCCTGTGACTTACAACCATGCTGGCCTGACGGAGCAACTGCAAGGGGCCTTGGCTGCAGTATACGGATCAGACAATTTGATTGTGCCGCCACCGATAACAGGAGCCGAGGACTTCTCCTTCTTTCAAGAGCAGGTGCCGGGCTTTTTCTTTTTTATTGGCGGCCGGCCTGTCGATGTGCCGGTGAGTGAGGCGATTCCCAATCACTCACCCTACTTCTATGTCGACGAAGGCGCGCTGCCGCTAGGTGTGCACGCCATGTCGCGGCTGGCGGTAGATTACCTGCGCGCTGGCAGCAACTAAGGTCCGCGACAGCGGCATCGGGCTGGAGAAATCACAGCCCCCAGCACTCGCCGTCATTGGCAAAGAGGATACTGCCCTTGTAGTTGTCCTCCATGGCGTTGCGGCTAATGCTCTCGCGCCCTCGGGTGCGGGTGCTACGATGGCCGAGAATCATCATTCGCGCGTTAGCTTGAGCGGCGACGCGACCAAGCTGGGACGGTTTGGCATATAGCTCCAGAAGTTTGCCCCGCGAGTTTTCCGGTATGGCATGGCTCACAACGAGGGCATCAGTATCCTTGGCGAAGTTCGCTATCAAATTTTTCGAGTTATTGAATGCCCCAGCAATGACGACACTTTGGTCACCAATTTCAATGCGCCAGGCCAATGCCGGGATGTCGCCATGGTGGACGGGAATGGCGCTAAGCTTCACATGCTTGGTCTGATAACGCGCCCAACGCTTGGAGCCGGTGGCTGGCACATCAACACTGCGGATCCGATAGCCGAGGCTGGCCCGGGGCTTAATGGCATTGGCAAGGTATGGATACACACCATCCGCGCCGAATAGGCGCTGCATCAGTTCGCGGGTGGACGGGTTGGCTGCGCTGTCACCGGACGGACCGATAATACTCAGGCGCATTTCTCTGCTATCGCTTTGAGCGGCACCTAGATAGGCGGGCAGGTCGCCACTGTGGTCTGGCCGCAGCTGGGTAAGAGCAATGGCCTCAATGGTCTCAAAACTTGCCCCAGATTTTTCAAAGGCTACTTGGGACCCAGCGCCAGCGTCTACGAGGACTCGTGCTACATCGTTGTGCCAGATGAGATAACTGGGCGAGGCCTGCCCGTCATTTAGCTCACCACTGCCGGCACCCAAAATCTCAACCCACACACCTTCATCGCCACAGTGTTTGCTGCTGGAAAGTGCTGTACTGGCGAGGCTCATACTGAGCAGCAGGCCTGAAAGTAAGCGGATAAATGCACGAACGATTCGCGTGGATGAGGGCAATGTCATGGTCAACACTCGCAAAAATTAGGGCTTGGATTGGTTCGCACCATCCGGCAGCAAGGCTTGTACCTCACTGAGCAGTTGTTCGAATCCGGCCTCATCGGGCATACGCCAGTCGCCGCGAGGCGATAAACTGACGCTGCCAACCTTGGGGCCGGGGGGAAGGGTAGTGCGCTTAAATTGCTGGGTCATAAAGCGCTGAAAAAATTTCGCCAGCCAATGTTGAATGATCCCAGCACTGTACTCACCGGCAAATGTGCGACAGGCCAAGGCGAAAATTTTGCTCGGCGTGGCACCGTGACGCAACCAGTGATAGAGAAAAAAGTCGTGTAGCTCGTAAGGCCCCACCACTTCTTCTGTGCGCTGACTGATTTCGCCATCGGTAGGCGGCAGCAGTTCCGGACTGATTGGAGTGGCTAGAACATCATGCAGCACTGCGGCTAGCGCCGGTTCAGCACGATGCTGGGCATACCAGCGCACCAGATAGGCCATAAGGGTTTTCGGTACGCTAGCGTTGACGTTGTAGTTTGCCATCTGGTCTGCGTTGAAAGTGGCCCAACCCAGCGCCAGCTCGCTCAAGTCACCGGTGCCAACGACGATGCCGCCAACCTTGTTGGCATAGTTGAATAAAATTTGGGTGCGTTCCCGTGCCTGTGCATTTTCAAAAACCACATCGTGGTCGCCCTCATGCTCCAGATCAGCCAGGTGCTGATCGACGGCGGCCTGAATAGGAATCTCCTGCAAAGATACTCCAGTGCTTTGGGCTAACTTGTGGGCGCTGCTGCGCGTACCCGGGGTAGTGCCGGGGCCGGGCAATGTCAGAGCCACAAGGTTTTCCGGCGCCAAAGACAGCTTGGCCAGCGCATCCTTGGCCACCAAAAATGCCAGCGTGGAGTCCAGCCCACCAGACAGGCCAATAACCAGTCGCTGGGTGTTGGCTGCCAGCATGCGCCGCGCCAGCCCAGTGCATTGGATCAGTAGTATCTCTTGGGCGCGGGCCGCAAACTCGGTTTCGTCTTCGGGCACGAAGGGCTGTTTGCTGTAGTTGCGCTGCAGATCGGTTACGGCCTCAAGGTTCAGGTCAGTGGCCACGCGGCGAAAGGCTCGCGGCCGAGGCATTTGTGCAAAGGTACTGTTCTGGCTGCGATCATGGCTCAGCCGCTGCAGGTCGATGTCGGCGCGCAGCGTTTGTGCGGTCAGCGCAAAGCGCTCGCTCTCAGCCAGTAGCTGGCCAGCCTCGGCTATTAAACAGTGACCGCCGAAAACAACATCCTTGGTCGATTCCAGCGCCCCAGCGCTGGCATAGACATAGGCACAGAAATTACTCGCACTGGTCATGCGCACCAAGTCGCGCCGGTAGTCGGCCTTGCTGATCAGTTCGTTGCTGGCAGAGAGATTGCAGACAATACTGGCCCCAGCCAAGGCCGCTTGGGTACCGGGGCTAACAGGTGCCCACAGGTCTTCGCAAATCTCCGCACCCACCCAGCAGGGTCCCAGCTGGAAAAGTTGATCCACGCGCACATGAAATGTGCCGAGGTCCTGATTCACCTCGGTCTCATTGATGTTGGCGCCAGATACGAACCAGCGCTGCTCATAGAATTCGCTGTAGTTGGGTAAAAACGACTTCGGCACCATGCCAAGTACCCGGCCGTTACCAATAAATACTGAGCAGTTAAGCAGGCGGCCGTCGGCCAAGCGCCAGGGNGCGCCCACGGCCAGTAGCGGTAGGCGGCTTTGACAGAGCTGACTGAGNGCGTTGCCCACGGCCTGCAGCAGTGCCTCAGAAAAAAATAAGTCCTCGGCTGAGTAGCCACTCAAACACAGTTCNGGGAACACCCCAAGTGCAACGCCTTGATCNGCCAATGCGTTGGCTAGGCTCAGCACGGCAGCAGTGTTTGCGTCTACATCGCCGATGGTCAGCGTGGGCGTAGCGGTGGCCACCCGCAGATAACCCAGCTCGCTGAAGTTAGTGCGGGTGCTGTTTGTACTAACGGTACGATTCATGGTCGCAGTCTAGCCTAATTTGCTGCGCTCACTACTGCCCGTGTCTTGTCTGTTGTCTAAAAACAGCAATGAATTCAGCGTCGAAGAGCGGACAAAACCTCTGCTATATTGTTCTGTCGTAGGGAAACGAACACATCTTGGAGGGGAACCATGAACTTTGAATTTTCTGATGAACAGGAACTGCTGCGCGAGCAAGCGCGCGGCTTTTTAGCCGAACACTGTCCGCCCACTGCCGTGCGCGCTGTATTAGATGGTGATGCAGACTACGATGCTGCGCTGTGGCAAAAAATTGTCGAAATGGGCTGGACTGCCACGGTGATCCCCGAAGAGTTTGGTGGTCTGGGCCTTTCTTATCTCGAGCTTGTGGTTATTGCGGAAGAATTGGGCCGCTCGGTAGCCCCCGTGCCGTTTAGCTCCTCAGTCTATCTTGCCACCGAAGCGCTAATGGCCTGCGGCTCCCAAGAGCAAAAAGAAAAGTGGCTGCCCTTACTTGCCGCTGGCGAAGCCATTGGCACCTTTGCCTTAGCCGAGGGCAACGGCCGTCCAAGCGTCAAAAGCTTGACCACGCGTATGGACGGCAGTGGTCTGAACGGTCGCAAACTACCAGTGGCCGATGGCCGCGCTGCGGATTTCGCCGTAGTGGTGGGTAGCTCGCAAAGTGGTGATGGCGCTAGCTGGTATTTGGTGGAACTGGATCAGGACGGTGTTTCCCGCGAAACCGTCCGCACACTGGATTTTTCCAGAGGTCATGCGGTGGTGGAGTTCAAAAATGCCAATGCCGAACTGCTCGGCGGTGAAGGCGCTGGTTGGGCTGCCACAGAGCGGCTGCTTGATCGTGCCGCAGTGCTGTTCGCTTGGGAGCAGGTGGGCTTGGCTGACGCGGCTATGATTCAGGCTCGAGACTACGCCATGGGGCGTTATGCTTTTGGCCGCGCGATCGCCTCCTATCAGGCGATAAAGCACAAGCTCGCCAACATGTATGTGAAAAACACGCTGGCCCGCAGCAACTGCTATTACGGTGCGTGGGCTTTGAATACAGACAGCGCGGAGTTGCCGCTAGCCGCTGCCACTGCGCGGGTCGGTGCCATAAAGGCTGCCGTATTTGCAGCGGAGGAGAATGTACAAACCCACGGAGGCATGGGCTTCACTTGGGAATTCGACTGCCAGTTTTACTACCGACGCGCCAAGTTACTCGGGGTTAACGTGGGCAGCGAAGGGTACTGGCAAGACCGCCTCGTAACCGCCTACGAACAAAACAACGCGGCCTAAGGCCATATAGCTAGGGCGCTACAACTAGCGCTTACAGAATCAAGTTAAGGAAAGAATATGGATTTCAACGACACACAAGAAGAAGCGGCTTTTCGCGCCGAGGCAGCCGCTTGGCTGAAAGCCAATGTGCCCAGCCAAGAGGAACTGGCGGGCCTAGATGAAATTGCTGCGGCCAAGCTGTGGCAGAAAAGAAAATACGATGCCGGCTGGGCCTGCATCCGCTGGGAAAAGCAGTTTGGCGGCCGCGAAGCCAACGCCATTGAACAGGTAATCTGGAACCAAGAAGAAGCCAAGTACAATACCCCCGGCGGTGTGTTTGTGATTGGTCAGGGCATGGCAGCGCCAACCCTAATGACTTGGGGCAAGCCCGAACACCATGAGCGTTTTTTGCCCAAGCTGGCCAGCGGCGAAGAAATTTGGTGCCAGCTGTTCTCTGAGCCAGCAGGCGGATCGGATTTAGCCGCACTGCGTACCAAGGCAGAGCGCGATGGCGATGACTGGGTAATCAACGGCCAAAAGATCTGGACCTCCGGGGCGCACTATTCCGACTACGGAATTTTGGTGGTACGCACGGACCCGAATGTGGCCAAACACAAAGGTCTGAGTTATTTCTTCCTCGACATGAAGTCACCGGGCGTGGAAATAAAGCCCATCAAGCAGCTCACCGGCGGCGCTAACTTCAACGAAGTGTACTTCACCGATGTGCGCATTCCCGATAGTCAACGGCTAGGCGAAGTGGGCCAAGGTTGGCAGGTGGCTTTGACGACTCTGATGAATGAACGCGCGGCCATTGGCGGCGGCGGCGCTGGGGTGAATGTGGATGTGGCTTACCGCATTGCCAGTGAGGTGATGATTGATGACAAGCCTGCCATCGAGGACAGCGCGGTGCGCGCCAAACTCGCCGACTGGTATGTGCAAGAGTCGGGTCTGCGATTTACCGGCTATCGTTCCATGACCGCCATGTCTCGGGGCGAGATACCCGGCCCTGAAAACTCCATTGGCAAGCTTGTAGGTGCGCCTAAGACACAGGAAATGGCCTCGTTCTGCATGGACCTGCTGGAAATGAGCGGTGCCATTTGGGATGAAAATCTTTCTAAGGAAGCCGGTTTGTTACAGCTCACCTATATGGGTGCGCCCGGCGGCCGTATTGCAGGCGGCACCGACGAGATAATGGCCAACATTATTGCTGAGCGGGTTTTGGGAATGCCCCAAGAGCCGCGTATGGATAAGGGTATGTCCTTTAGCGAAGTGCCCACCGGCAGCAACTAGCTCCAGAAGGGAGGGGGAGAAAGGCGCGCCTGTGAGAGCAGGCGCGCCTTTTTTATTGCTCCTAGGAGGCCAACCAATGGATGGTGTCGCCTAGCTTGAGGCTGCCGGCTTGTTCAACGCTCAAATAAACGCCGAGATTGCCGCCATTTTCTTTGACTAGGTGGCGCATGATTTTTGGGTCCTTGGGAAGATCGTCAAAGCCATGGGTTGTCATCACGCAGCGCGGGCATACCACTTCAACCTTGACGATAGCCGAGCCCAGCTGACCGCGCCTTCCTACCCATGCATTTTCTGGGAACCCCGACTCCTCGGTTTCCACCACAATGTTGGGTCGGAAACGCCGCAGATCAAATTGTGCACCGTCATCACTGGCAGCCATGGGCTCGTTAAAATAGCGCAAGCTGGCTTCGCTCATAAGCAAAATGGGGAAAGCATCAAAGTAGGTGCCCGGTGACGACTCGTAAATAAACAATTCCTCTGGGAAGGCAGAAAGGTCCGGCAACGGCTCGTCGGGATTGCGCGCAAACACCTCTCGGAAGTAGGCCTCCGGGTCAACGCCTTGTTCCATGGGCGGACGACGATAGTGCTCCAACTGATCTTCCGGCAGTAAGGGCCACAGGCTAACCGGGGCGCCCACGGCGGCGCTCAGTACAGTGTTGACGTTGTGGTCAGATGACGACACCCGATTGCCGTCCGCCAGCGTAATTTGTACTTCTGGTGAAATGGATTGGGCACTGGGTTCGCTTGTAAAGCGCGCCTGCATACCAAGCAACTCGGGAAAGCGCTTGCCGCCCTTGATGCCGCCGCGCTCTTCGTCCCTGAGCGCCCAAGCGCGGTCGCCGGGAATGCCCTTGGTGGTAAGGGTGATTTCCTCCAGCGCGTGACCGCCCATGCTTTTGATGGGATAACGAAAGAGCTGGGTAACATTCGGCGACATAGGTAGTCCTTGGGTTATTCCTTGGGTTAATTCCTTGGCATAGATGACAGGGCTATCACTGGTGTCAGCCGAGCAGGGCTACAAGACCGCGATAATCTTCTAGAACCTCGTTGGCACCCGCAGCATACATTGTAGGGGCATCGTTGCTGCCGGTGAGCACTCCTACACAGCGCATGGCTAGTGCGCGGCCTGCCTGCATGTCTAGGGCGCCATCACCAACCATAAGCGCCGCCTCGGGAGCCACCCCAAGAGCGTCAAGGTTTGATTGCAGATGCCGAGGGTCTGGTTTTAAGTATTCCACATCGTCGCGGGCATGCAGACAGTCAATGTACTCGTTCAGGTCAGGGAACATGGTAAGCACAGCCTCGCGGCAGTTGCGGGTGACAATCCCAAGCCGGTAGCCAGCCCTGCGCAGTTGCCTCAGTACGTTGCGAGCGTCAGCGAACAGCTCAGTGCCGCTGGCCGCCGCTAACTCGATATCGTTAATGCGCTGGTGGCTTGCGGCCGCATAGGCTTCTGCTTGCTCACAACAGACGTTATCTTGGGCCGCAAGCCAAGCCTGAGAAGCCTCTATTATCTCGACAATGTATAGGTCGGCGTAAACTTCCTCGGGCACTCCTGCGGCAGCGGCCATGGCCGCGATTTGGCGGCGCATATCCGCCAGATCGAGATTGGGAACCAAGGTGCCGTCGAAGTCGAAAAGAATTCCTTTGTGCAAAAGTTCGGTGCTCATTCGTCTTGCTCTGGGCGCCGGTTGGCCCAGCGCTCGTCGTGGGTGTCCTTAATGCGCTGGCGAAAGCGCTGCAGCAGGGTCCAGCCAATGATTACGGCGCTAATTGCCACGAGTATCGGGTAGGCGGTGGCCTGCACCCAAAACACTGCCTGCAGGTCCATATGCAAAATAGCCAAGGTACCCACGGCAATGGCGACAGCCATCAGCGAAAGCGTCATTAGGTAAGCGCCAGCGGCTAATAGCATGGGCAGCCACAGTCGGTTGGTGGCATTGTCTACTGTCAGGTCGAGGACAAAGAGCACGGCGAGTATGAGCACAACTCCGGCTATGCGCAGTGACATATGATTCATGGGCGCACGTTCCATCAGTCGACGATTCCAAGCTGTCCGCCGTCGATGCGGATGTTCTGGCCGTGAATGGCGTCAGCCATAGGGCTGCATAAAAAAGCCACCAATGCTGCTACCTCTTCGCGTCGGCTAATGCGCCGTATGGGGATATCCTTGGCGACATGCGCTTCGACCTCTTCCCAAGTGTCGCCCCAACCGCGTTGCGCAGCCATGCGCATGTAGTTTTGCTCCACTTCTGGGGTGTGGATCATACCCGGCGACACCAAGTTCACGCGGATATTGCTGCCCGCAACTTCTTTAGCCAGTCCAATGGTCATGTTGGCCATGGCGCCCTTGGCCGCATAGTAGCCGGGCATTCGCGCGTTTGGGCTCGTTGAGCCGACGGTGCCTAGGTTGATGATGCGCGCCCAAGGCATAGTACTCATGGCCGGTAGCATGGCAGCGATAAGACGCTGGGCGGACAGCACATTTTTCTGATAAGCCAGCAACCATGCAGCCTCGTCTTGGCTTTGCCAGTTGCCCGCATCTGCCGCACCGAAATTGTTGATCAGTATGGGTATGTCGAAAGCCTCGCACTGTTCGAGCAACTGTCCTGCGCCCTCGGCGCTGACAATGTCGCCCCATACCGGTGTGCCGCCGCCCAATGTTGCCACGGCCTCCTTGGCTTGCTCTTCGGTCATGCCGTGGACGAGTACTCGTGCGCCTTCGCCTAGCAGGGTCTTGGCGATGATCTGTCCGGTGCCGCGGTGGCTGCCGGTTACGAGGGCGTTTTTGTTGTTAAGCGCAAGATCCATGCGAGGGTTCCGTTACGATTTTGCTCTACCCTAACAGATGCGCCGGGCCCTCAAAAATCCCGACGAGTCTGGGTTCTGGCAACAAAACAAAATGTAGCTGCCCCTGCTGTGGCAAACTGGGTTCATGTTCGATACCGCACTTTTCTTGGTCCTGTTGGTCCTGCTTTTTGGTAGCTACGTGCAAACTGTCGCCGGCTTCGCCTTGGGTATGATTGCGGTAGCGGTGATTGGCGGCCTGCGACTGCTGGACATTCCTACGCTGGCGGCCATGGTGAGTTTGCTTAGCATGCTCAATGCCGGGCTGTCGCTTAACGGCAGCGTGCAGCATGTCCATCGTCCCATATTGTTTTGGTTGGGACTGGGTATCGTGCCCGGGCTGCTGCTGGGTTACACCCTAATGCTCTATCTAAACGGCAGTAGACTGTGGTTGTTGGAGCTTTGCCTGGGTGTGTTCATCACCGCTGGCGGCTTATCTATGAGCATTCGGCCACGCAGTTGGCCACAGGTGTCGGGTAATCCTTTTACTTGGTCCATGGGTCTTGTCGGCGGCCTTCTCGGTGGTTTGTTTTCGGCCAGCGGCCCGGTGCTCGGGTGGTTTGCTTACTCGCAGCCTTTGCCAGTGGCGGTAATCCGCGCCACGCTGCTGAGTTACTTTTTTTTCGCCACCGCGACGCGCACGGTTATTGTGTTTTTCGAGGGCAGTCTGTCTTCAGCGGTACTACTATATGCGGGTCTGGGTGCCCCCATAGTGATATTGGGGGCCTGGCTTGGTCGCCGGTTTCCACCGGCGGTTTCAGAGCAGGCGCTAAAGCGCGGCGTGTTTGCGCTGCTGTTAGTGATGGGTATATGGATTTGCGCCAGTGCGCTGAATAAGGGTTTCGGTGTACTGCCGGTCTAGCAGGTGGTGTGGAAGCGAAGAATAGGAAAACCATGTCTGAATTTGATGCCATACGACCCTATAACGATCACGAGGTACCCAAGGTTTTGGCGCGGCTGGTTGCATCACGAGACCTAGCGCAAGCCGCGAGTCAGTTGGTTATGCCCAGCTGGCTCGGTGGTCGCTGGGCCGGACGGATGCTGGCCCGCAGCGTACTGCGCCTTAAGACGCGCAACTTAAAATCTGTGCGCGATTGCCAAAATGTTATTGCCGGACTGTTTGAAACGGTGATCCGTCGCAGCATAGATCGGCTCTCAGTCAGCGGTTTAGATCGGCTCAGCCCGAATAAACACTATTTGTTTATTTCCAACCATCGCGACATCTTGATGGATTCTAGCTTGCTCAACTATCTGCTGCACGACGCCGGTCATGACACTTGTCGTATGGCCGTTGGTGACAACCTGCTGGCTAATCCGCTGGCTGCAGACCTGATGCGGCTGAACAAAAGCTTTGTGGTGGAGCGCAGTGTTGCCGGGGCGCGAGCACAATATAAAGCCTTGCACCGCACCAGTCGCTATATGCAGCAGTCCTTGCAGCAGGGTATTTCGGTGTGGATTGCCCAGCGTCAGGGTCGTGCCAAGGATGGCTTTGACCGCACAGATCCGGCTTTGCTGAAAATGCTGCAACTGGCCTATCGTGATAAGAGCGTTAAAGAAGATCCGTTAGCAAGAATGTTGAGTCTGGCGCCAGTGGTACCTGTGTCGGTGTCCTACGAGCTAGACCCTTGTGGGCCTAGCAAGGCCCAAGAGCTGGCCCATATCCACAAGCACGGGAGCTATCAAAAGTCGGCCCAGGAGGACTTGCAGAGCATGGTGCAAGGTTTGATGGGCAACAAAGGTAGGGTGCGCCTGAGTTTTGGCGAGCCAATTGCGCAAGCCAGCAGTATCGAAGATCTTGCCGCCCAGCTCGACCAAAGCATTGTGGCCAGCACACGCCTGTATCCAACCCACCGCTATGCCAAGGCTTTGCTTGAAGAAGCAGACAGTGAGGAGTTGCAAAATAATGCCTCGGTGCGCGCCCTAGCCAAGCAACTGCAAGCATTAGACGCCGACCAGCGCCCCTACTTGCTGCAGCAGTACGCCAACGTCTGGCGCAATCGGCAAGAACTCGGAATCCTTTAGTCAGTGGCCGAAAGCATGGCTGCGAGCGTAACCTATGGCATGTACATAAGAGGTGGTTCGTCGAGCATGGCTAGCTGTTCGCGCAGGGCAAGCACATGGTTCGACCAGTAATTTACCGAATCGAAGGTTGGGAACGCGAGAGGAAAGGCCGGATCTTGCCAGCGTCTGGCGATCCAAGCGACGTGATACATGATGCGCAGTGTGCGTAGGGGTTCGATCAGCTGTAGGGTTGATAGGTCGAAATCGTGGAAGTCACGGTAGGCATCCAGAATCAGGTTGAGCTGCAAAGTTTGATTGTCGCGCTCGCCGCTCAGCAACATCCACAGATCCTGTATCGGCGGGCCACTCATGCAGTCATCAAAATCCACGAAGTGAGGCGTGTCATCGCGCCACAGAATATTGCCCATATGGCAATCGCCGTGAATGGCGCTGGCCGGGGTGTTCGACATAAGCGGCGCGATCCGCTTCAGCAACTGTTCAGTAACAGAGCGGTAGGCCTCTTCCATTTCTAGCGGAATGAACTGATTTTGCAGCAGAAAATCACGGCTTTGGTAACCGAAGCGATCCACACTTAAGGTCACTCGATGCTGAAAGGGTCTGCTGTTGCCATAGGCGTGTAGCCGCGCGATGGACCGGGCAAGTACTTCTAAGTCGTCTTCGTTTTCCAAATTCGGCGGATGCCCACCTTGACGGGCGAAAACCGCGAAACGAAAACCCAAATGGTGAAAGACACTGCTGCCGTCGATTTGCATTGGCGGCACCACGGATAACTCAGCATCGAACAAACCTTGGGTAAAGTCGTGCTCTTCAATAATGGCCGCGTCGCTCCAACGCTCGGGCCGATAGAATTTGGTAATCACAAAGGAGCCGTCCTCAAGCGCAACCTGATAGACCCGATTCTCGTAGCTGTTAAGTGCCGTTAGGCCACCGGTAGGCTCAAGGTGGATTGTCTCCATCGCATCGAGCACCGCATCAGGCGTGAGCGCATCGTAGGGAGCAGGGTTGGTCATAGGGTCGCTGGATTGCATTGGTTCACTGTATCAGCAATAGGCGCCCGCGCCGCAGGCTTATTGGAGAGACGCAGGCACATTGGGGATAACCAAACAAGGCCTGCGGATGTGGCGTGCGCGTGGCACACCAAATGTCCACCCGAATAGCGCCGTGGTGAGGCTGTATTTTTATTATTTCCCGCGCTGTAGCGCCGGTGGTCAGTACATCATCAACCACTGCAACATGGGCGCCCTGCAGTTATCGGGTAGCGTGCCGGCTACGCCATTGGAAGCTACTTGCTGCCAAATGTTGGCGTTTGGCGCGGCTCAGCGTGTGTTGGGCGGGCCCGCCTCGGCGTTTCAGCAAGTCCGCAGCCACCGGCAGCTTCAAGGCGTGGGCGATGTGGCTGGCTAGGGCGACGCTTTGATTGAAGCCGCGCCTAACGGCTGACCGATAGGCCATGGGCACAGGGACCAAGAGATCGGGGTGATCGGCACTGGGAAACAGATTTATGTGGGTGAGCATGGTCTGCGCCAGCGTTAGCCCTTCGGTTTCACCTTTACTGAATTTCAAACGGTGTATCAAATGGGCGGCAGGTCCGGTATGCAGGAGCGGCACCATGGCTTGGTCGGCGAGGGGTTTAGACAAACACGCATCGCAGACTGGGTTGGCACAACCAGTACTTTCGTTTTCGTCATGTGTGGGTCGCTCACTGTCCAGCGGCAGGGCGCAATGTCGGCAAGCATGGATGTTAAGCGGCAGCGCTAATCGACAGAACGCACAAAGATGGTCGGGCCTCGATGGTCTAAAGCACTGGTCACAAAGGACGCACTGCATGGGCAGGCAGTGGTCGATGCCGCGCTGAAAGTTTCTGTACCAAGCTGTGTGCATGAGCAAACCTCGCGCATTTGGGTGCGCACGGTGAAAGTTGGCAAGTGTCGCTGTTCTATTTGTCTTTTCTCACTCTTTTATCACTGGGCCGGTCGCTGTTGCTGTGCGCAGCATCTGAAGGTTTTGGCAGAATTTTTATGGCGATGTGTAGGCTATTGCTGCCAAAACAAAAGATAGACGAAATCCAGCCAATGCGCGGTTTTGAGTGGTCGAGTGCCTGTCGAGGCAAAAACGTTTGGTGGCGCATGAAACTCAGGGCTACACTGACGCACCACTAGCGGAGAGAAAAGACTTTGGAATACACTGCGCGCGAAAGAGACGCCGATTTCCTGATGAATAAGGTGTTTAAGATTCAGGAAAACTGGTCACAAATAGACGCCTACAGCGAGCTATCGTCTGATCTGGTGAAAGCCGTTCTTGCCGAGGGCGGGCGGTTAGCAGCCGAAGTAATGGCGCCCTTGAATGAGGTTGGTGATGCTCACGGTTGCCAACTTGAGGATGGCGAGGTAACCACACCACCGGGCTTCAAAGAGGCCTTTGCTGAACTGACCCAAGGCGGGTGGCTTGGCCTGTCCGGCAATCCTGCCTTCGGTGGTCAAGGCATGCCTAAGAGTCTGGCGGGGCTTATCGAAGAAATGTTCTGGGCTGCCAACAGCAGTCTGTTTCTCTACGGCTCGCTGACCGTAGGCGCCTGTTTAAGCATTGATGCTCACGGCTCTGCCGAGCAAAAACGCATCTATTTGGATAAGCTTTATAGCGGCCAATGGACCGGTGCCATGGCGCTGACGGAATCCCACGCGGGCACGGACCTAGGCATGATGCGGACTAAAGCCGAGCCGCGCGCAGATGGATCCTACAGCATCACCGGTACGAAAATTTTCATTACCAGCGGCGAGCACGATATGGCGGAAAATATCGTGCACCTGACACTGGCGCGAATTACGGATGGACCAAGAGGCACCAAGGGTATTTCTCTGTTCATCGTACCTAAGTTTGTACCCGATGATGTCGGAGCGCTGGGTCCACGCAACGGTTGGTCTAGTGGTTCTCTGGAACACAAAATGGGTATCAAGGGCAGTGCTACTTCGGTAATCAATTATGACGGCGCACAGGGCTTTTTGCTTGGCGAGGAGCACCAGGGTTTGGCGGCTATGTTTACCATGATGAACTACGAACGCCTCAGCGTGGGCTTACAGGGTCTTGGTGCCGGTGATCTGGCTTATCAACACTCGGCGCGTTATGCCCAAGATCGAGTCCAAGGTCGTGCCGCTACCGGCGCACAGAACCCAGACGCCGAGGCGGATACGCTGCTTGTGCATCCTGATGTGCGACGTATGTTGCTAACCCAACGCGCCTATACCGAGGGCTGCCGAGCCTTTGCATTTTTTGCCGGCATGCAGTTGGATGAGGCTAAGCACAAGGGCGATGAACGGGCCGACCGCTTCGGCCAGCTGCTGACGCCAGTTGTGAAAGCATTTCTTACCGACAAAGGTTTAGAAGGCGCAGTGATGGCCCAGCAAGTGCTTGGCGGACACGGCTATGTCAAAGAGTGGGGGGTAGAGCAGATTGTTCGAGATGCCCGCATAGCGCAGATTTACGAAGGCACCAACGGCATTCAGGCGTTAGATTTGACCGGTCGCAAAGTCGTCAGAGATGGCGGTAAAACATTGGCCGAACTGCTGCAGGTGCTGGCAGGCTTTGATATCGACCCAGACTTTAAGGAGCCAGTGGACCAAGCCTTTGCGCGGCTCCTGCGGGTGACTCAGTCCTTGGTTGCCAGAAGTAACGAAGATGCCAACCTAGCCGGTGCGGTAGCCACAGATTTTCTCGACCTAATGGGCATGACCCTTTGCGCTTGGGCCTGGGGTGTTATGACCCAGTGCGCGGGCACAGACGACTTTGGTGAAGCCAAAAAGCAAACCGCACGTTTCTTTTTTGCGCGCCTGCTGCCTCGCGCGGTGGGTCTCGAAGAGAGCATCTTGGCGGACTCTGATGTACTTATGGATATGCCCGAGGCGTTGTTTACTGCCTAGCAAGGTGCATTTCGTCGGCAGATTGACAGAGCGCGGTAGATTACGCGCCTCGCTGGTAACTGCCAGTTCAGCCGCGCGGGTAGACCCAAGGGTGAGAAGAAGACAAACCACCGTCTACTGGAACGGCTTGGCCATTCACATAGGACGCTCGGTCACTCAGCAAGAAACACGCCATCTCACCAATTTCGCTAGGTTGCCCGAATCGTTTTAGCGGATTGATTTGACCAATTTTGTCCTCTTTGCCGCGCTCTCTAGCACGCTCAAAAGTGGGCCTGGTCATGCCGGTTTCGATCAGCCCGGGGCATATGGCATTGATTCGTACTCCGCTGCCGTAGGTCTGATAGGCGGTGGTTTGAACAATACTAATAACGCCCGCCTTACTGGCGGAATAGTCCACGCCGCCAGCATTGGCGCGCAGCCCAGCAACCGAAGCCGTGCATAAAATCGCACCCTGACCTTGGGCCAAGAAGTGCTTGAGGCTGTGTTTAACGGCGAGGAATACCCCAACCGTGTTAACCCCCAAGGTCCGCTGCCAGTCGTCTACGGTGAGTTCGGTAACCGACTTGCCGCCGCCAGAAACTCCGGCGTTGGCATAGATGCCATCAATGCGACCAAATTCATCGACACAGGATTGAATAAAGGCCTCCACCTCGGTTTCCTCAGCTACGTTGGCGCGTACGGCCATTGCCTTGCCGCCTGCCGCTGCAATTTCACTCGCCGTGGTTTGTACCTCTTCGCTTAAGTCCACACACAGTACATTAGCGCCATAGCTTGCAGCCAACAGACTGGTCGCCTTACCAATGCCGCTGGCCGCCCCGGTGATAACGATATTCTTGTTCCTTAGCATAACTTCCCCAAAGTTTGTCGCGCTTGATAACACAGCGCCTCAGCCCTGTTGCTCCAACGCCTCCGCCAATAGTTGATAGATACCACCAAAGGCACCGTTGCTCATAATCACCACATGTCTTTTGCGACCGTTAGAGTCTGGCGGCTCGTTGACCAGTTGGCTTACCAGCTTATCGATGTTGTCGACGATTTTTGCCGGGACAACGCAGTGTTCGGCAATTTCGTGCAGGTCCCATTTGATGTTCTCACCGCGAAACCAGATCACGCGATCTGCTGCGGCACAGCATGTTGTTAACTCATTGCGCAGCGCGCCCAGCGACATAGTGTGGGTGCGTGGTTCAATAACCGCAATAATTTCGTCTTGGCTATATTGCGCTCGCAGGCCCTGTAAGGTGGTGCGAATGGCCGTTGGATGATGCGCAAAGTCATCGTAAACCACAGTGCGCTCGCTGGCATAGATCACCTCCATACGACGTTTCACACCGCGAAAGTCGGATAGTGCCTCAATTGCGACTGCTGGCTGAACCCCGGCATGCCGCGCTGCGGCAATGGCGTTGAGGGCATTGGTTTTGTTGTGCTCGCCAAGCAATGCCCAGCAAATTTCTCCCTGGTCCTCATCGTTGAGTAGCACAGTGAAACGCGAGTTATCGCCTTTTACACTGCGATAAGACCAGTGCTCGCCGTTATCCTGATCTCCCTTACGCTTACCAGCTTTTTGTCCGACTCTGGCTACCGGAGTCCAGCAGCCCGCGTTGAGTACCTCGTTAACCGCCTCACTCTCGCTGGGTGCAACAATGAGTCCTTCGCTAGGAATGGTTCGCAGCAGCAGATGAAACTGGGCCTGTATGGCGGCGAGATCGGCAAAGATGTCGGCGTGGTCGTATTCGAGGTTGTTCAGAATAGTCGTGCGCGGCCGATAGTGGACGAACTTTGAGCGCCGGTCGAAATAGCTGGTGTCGTACTCATCAGCTTCCACCACAAAAAACGGCGTTTCGCCAAGGCGCGCCGAAGCGGTGAAGTTGGCAGGAGCGCCGCCGATCAAGAAACCCGGTGCCATTCCAGCGTAGTCGAGAATCCATGCCACCATGCTCGCGGTGGTAGTTTTGCCGTGGGTACCCGCCACAGCAATGACCCAGCGGTCATGCAATATGGTGTCGCCCAACCACTGGGCACCCGAGCTGTAACGCAGCCCCTGATTGAGAACGTATTCGATGGCTTCACTACCTCGAGGCAGGCTTGCGTTGCCAACGATCACTAGGTCGGGTGCTGGCTCTAGGTGCGTCGGGTTGAAGCCTTCATACACGGTAATATCGGCTGCCGCTAACAGGTCAGACATGGGCGCGTAAATTTTCCCGTCGCTGCCGCTGACCTCAAAACCCAGATCTTTGGCGAGCAGCGCAAGACTGCCCATTAGCGTACCGCCAATGCCAAGAAAGTAGAGGTGTTCTTGCATAGTGGGGGGTCCTATTCGATCCGGCTTGCCCAGTCTGTGCCCTAGTGAGCGTCTAGTTAGGTTTGACCAACTGCAAGTTGGCCTATAGCCACGGTAACCAGCGTCAGTAAAAACGCCAGCGCCACCGCCATGGCCATATGAATTTCCATGGCCTTGTGCAGGATGTAGCCAAAAACAAGGATGCTCCAGAAGAAAATCAGGAGCGCGAGCGTGGTCATGAAGTCTACGTTGAGCAGCTGCATTACCGCGATACAGACGCCAATGACCATATTCAGCAGTAGGTCACAGCCGAGATAGGCGGTAAGAGTCTGGGTTAAACGGGCGGCCTTACCCACCAACATCAGCAAGCCGTATATGATCAGCACTTGAGCGGCAAGGCTGGTCAAGATGGTGGTGGCAACAGTGGTAACAGACTGGGTGCCAATACTCGTAGAGATGATCAAGCTGAGAACAACATTGCAGACAGTGATCGCCAGCAGCAGGAAGCTGCTGTTGGGCAGCAACTCGGGGCCGCTCTTAAGCTGGGCGATACGCCAAAACAAATTAAAGATGGTGAGCATGGGATTTTCTGAATTTTGTTACTAGAAATTGTCGCACAAAAGTGGCGCATCACGGACAATTGAAAGTATCCAATAGCGATCTTTTCTTTGCGCGCAAACCTGATTTTTAGGAGTTCTTATGCCTAAACCCAATGTTTTTTATGCCCAATCTGGGGGGGTAACGTCGGTGATAAACGCATCGGCGTGCGGGCTGATCGAGACCGCGCGGGCGAACAAAGCGCAAATCGGCAAGGTTCTGGTGGGACGCAATGGCATTCTCGGCGCCCTCAATGAAGAGCTAATCGACACTTCAAGAGAATCGAAGAAAGATATTGCCGGCTTGCGCAGCACCCCGGGTGGGGCTTTTGGCTCCTGTCGTTTCAAGCTCAAGTCGTTAGAGGAAGATGCCCGGGAGTACCGCCGCCTTATTGAGGTGTTCAAGGCTCACAACATTCAATACTTTTTCTATAACGGTGGCGGCGACTCGCAAGACACAGCAAACAAGGTGTCTCAGCTTGGTAAGAAGATGGGTTACCCGCTGCAGGCCATTGGCATTCCGAAAACCGTAGACAACGATTTGCCCTTTACCGATACCTGCCCGGGTTTCGGTTCCGTGGCAAAGTATGTCGCCACTTCAATTAAGGAAGCGGCGCTTGATGTGGAGTCCATGTGCGAGACCTCAACCAAGGTTTTTGTGCTGGAAGTGATGGGCCGCCATGCCGGTTGGATTGCCGCTGCTGGTGCGTTGGCGCAGGAACACAGCGGTGATGCCCCCCATATCATTTTGCTGCCGGAAGTTGCGTTCAACAGAAAAGCGTTTCTTGCCAAGGTAAAAGAAACTGTGCGTAGCAAGGGTTTTTGTGTCGTCGTGGTTTCAGAAGGTGCGCGATTCGCCAACGGCAAGTTCCTCGGCGAGTCTGGTGCCGCAAAGGATGCCTTCGGACATGCTCAGCTTGGCGGTGTCGCGCCTACTGTTGCCAATATGATTAAGGATGCGTTGGGCTATAAGTATCATTGGGCAGTAGCCGACTACTTACAGCGCTCGGCCCGGCATTTGGCCTCGGCAACGGATGTGGAACAGGCCTATGCGTTGGGCAAGGCGGCGGTTGAATTTGCGCTTGCGGGTAAAACCGCAGTGATGCCGACCATTGTGCGCACCAGCGATCAGCCATACCGCTGGAAAATCGGCGAAGCCAAGCTGTCCAAGGTCGCTAACGTGGAGCGTTTTATGCCTAAGAGCTATATCACTAAGGACGGCTTTGGCATCACTGCAAAGGCTCGGCGCTACCTTGCCCCGCTGATTGCAGGTGAGGACTATCCAGTGTTCAAAAACGGTGTACCGCAATATGTGCGGCTACAGAATCAGCTCGTGGCAAAGAAACTGCCTACCAAGTGGTAGTGGATTGCAGGCAAGTCTGAACGTGCTTGAGAGGTATATGTCAGGCGAAAAAAAAGGGGCCAAGGCCCCTTTTTTTTGCTGCGGTTCAATAGTTAGGCTAGAACCGGCGCAATCACCAAGCTCACAATGGCCATGACGTTGATCAGAATGTTCATCGCTGGACCGGAGGTGTCCTTGAAAGGGTCGCCAACGGTGTCACCAACAACGGCGGCAGCATGAACGTCTGAACCCTTTCCGCCAAGATTGCCTTTCTCAACGTATTTCTTGGCGTTGTCCCACGCACCGCCTGCATTTGCCATGGTCAGGGCCAACAGTACGCAGCCCAGCAGCGCGCCACCCAAGGTGCCACCAAGTGCTTCAGCGCCAAGACCGAAGCCAACGACAATGGGTACCCCAACAGCGATGATGCCAGGCATCAACATTTTCTTTAGCGCCGCGGTGGTAGCGATATCGACGCACTTGGCCGTATCTGGCTCAGCGGTGCCTTCCATCAGTCCGGGAATTTCGCGGAACTGACGGCGAATTTCCTGAATCATTTCCATGGCCGCTTCACCAACCGACGTCATAGTCATGCTAGCGATTAAGAAAGGTACTAGGCCACCGATGAACAGGCCGATAAGGACATTGGGATCGCCAATGTGAAGGATAAAGTCGCCGCCGCGTGTGGCGGATACGGTTTCTACAAAGGCTGCGATAATGGCCAATGCTGCTAGTGCCGCAGCACCAATAGCAAAACCCTTACCCATTGCCGCTGTGGTATTACCCAGTTCATCCAGCGAGTCAGTAATTGCCCGAGTTTCTTCACCCAAACCGCCCATTTCAGCAATGCCGCCGGCGTTATCAGCAACCGGGCCGTAGGCGTCTACTGCCATGGTCATGCCCACTGTGGCCAGCAGGCCAACTGCCGCAACACCCACTCCATATAGGCCTGCCAACATAGTGGAAACATAGATAATGGCGCAGATAATCAGAATGGGGCCAACGACAGACTGCATGCCGGTAGCGAGGCCGGTAATCATCACCGTTGCCGGACCGGTTTCACCAGACTCGGCTATGCGCACTACTGGCGTGGATGAGGTGTAGTACTCGGTAATAAGTCCGATACCAACGCCGCCTGCTGCACCGAATAGCACCGCGAGCCAAATGTTGTTGGAAACACCAAGGTTGCCCATAACGAAGTAGGCGGCAGCAATAAAGAGTATCGGTGTGCCGACCATGCCAATGCGGAGAGCAACGGCGGGGTTGGCGTTTGAGAAGCTACGCACAACGCCAATGCCAATAATCGAAGCGATCAAACCGGTGGAGGCTAGCGCCAGCGGGAGGAACATGAGTGCCGAGCGGGCGTCGCCCTCGCTGGCATTGGGGACCAAGGCGTTAAGTGAGCCAAGCGCCAAGGTGGAGGCGATAGCGATGGTCGCGATCATCGAGCCGCAGTAGGACTCGAAGATGTCAGAGCCCATGC
>PCCE01000014.1 GCA_002731575.1 Gammaproteobacteria bacterium
GCTCGGCTCGTTCCACTAGCGTTGCAGTGCTTAATGTCAGAGTTTTCAGCAGCGGTAAATGTTCGGCCAGTGCTTCGGGTTGGCGATAGAGTTTCAGCGTCGCGTTGAGAATGGTGAGGGTAAGTTTGTCGACCCGTAAGGCGCGCTTCATCGGATTTTTACGGATTTTCTCCACCAGCGGCCTGCTGCCGGCAATGATCCCGCACTGTACTGAGCCCAGTAGCTTATCGCCACTGAAGGTCACCAAGTCGGCACCCTGGGCCAGCACGCTTTGCGGTGTTGGTTCCTTGGGCAAACCCCATTGGCTTAGATCGACTAGGCTACCGCTGCCCAAATCTACGCAGCTTGGCACGTTGTGCTTAGCGCCCAGAGAGCCTAGCTCTCCCGCAGATACCGATTCGGTGAAGCCTTCCATATGGTAGTTGCTCGGATGCACTTTCAGCAGCATGGCCGCCTGGGGCGCTACCTCTGCAAAATCAGCGATGCGTGTGCGGTTGGTGGTGCCTACCTCAAGCAGCCGGCAGCCAGCCCGATGCATCAATTCCGGCAGGCGAAAGCTACCGCCAATTTCCACTAGCTCGCCCCGCGAGACTGCTACCTCCGCGTTCAGGCCAAAGGTATTCAGCACCAACATCAGCGCTGCGGCATTGTTGTTAACAATGGTCACTGCCTCGCAGCCCATCAACTCGCACAGGCGCTCTTCAACTACAGTATCGCGCTGGCCGCGCGCGCCCTTGACCAAATCGTATTCAAGATTCATTGGTCTTGTGATCAACGGTGCAATATCGTCCCACAGCTCTTGGCTGAGTAAGGCCCGCCCTAAGTTGGTATGAATTACTGTGCCCGTTAGGTTGAAAACCGGCACATAGTCGGTTTTCGGTAGGGCTTGCCCGATGGCGTCAACATAGCCCTTAGCCTCGGTCGCCCACTCAGGTACCGCTCGCTGTTGACGCATTTCGCCCTGCAGCATACGCAGCCGACCCTTGATGGACTCGGCCCCGTGCGCATGTACGAGTGGTGCAAGTGCTGGGCTTTGCAGCAGCTTCTCAATAGCGGGCAGGTCACGAAGTTCTGGCATGACAATCCTTGTGTCGGGTATTCGCGACATAGGTCGCGGATGGTTTTATAGCCAACCACCGCGTTGGTTGCGAGTGAAAAATGTATTTTGTCTATTGTTGCTATGCCTTCGACTATTTCTTTAGGCAAGGGGACATTCTCTTGGCATGATGGCGGCTGGTCTAGACCTTAAGCATTTGGGTCGAAAAAAATTAAGAGCAAACGAATAAAGAGAGACAGCATGTCAGATCACATTGGTCGCGTCGCCTTCATTGGTCTTGGAGTAATGGGCTACCCCATGGCCGGTCACCTTGCCCAGCGCGCCAGCGCGGTGACGGTATTTAATCGCAACCCGGCCCGTGCCACGGCGTGGCTTGCAGAGTACTCAGATAGCCCGGCCCAATGCAGTGCTGCTGAGACACCGCAGCAGGCCGCTGCTGCCGCAGATGTGGTATTCGTCTGTGTCGGTAACGACAACGATGTTGCTGAGGTGGCGCTTGGTGAGCAGGGTGTTCTTGCCGGTATGCAGTCGGGTGGATTGTTAATCGATCACACCACGGCCTCGAAGGCGCTGGCAGTGAAAATAGCTACGGCCTGCAGTAACAAAGCGGTGAGTTTTCTTGATGCGCCAGTGTCCGGTGGTCAAGCCGGGGCAGAAAATGGTGCGCTAACGGTTATGGTTGGTGGCGCTCAGGCCGACTACGCCCGAGCTGGCGACTACTTCGATTGCTTTGCGAAAAAACATGCGCTTATGGGTGCCGTAGGCGCGGGTCAGTTGACCAAGATGGTCAATCAAATTTGCATTGCAGGCATTCTTCAGGGATTAAGCGAGGGCGTGCATTTCGCCCAACAAGCTGGCTTGGATGTCGATGCGGTGGTGGAGGTTATTTCCCAAGGCGCGGCGCAAAGCTGGCAGATGAACAACCGAGCCAACACCATGGCTCGGGATGAGTACCACTTTGGCTTTGCCGTTGATTGGATGCGTAAAGATCTCGGCATCGCGCTGAGTACCGCTAACGAGATTCATGCGCGGCTGCCGCTGACGGCCTTGGTCGATCAGTTTTATGCCGACGTGCAAAAAATGGGTGGTGGTCGCTGGGATACGTCCAGTTTACTGAGGCGGTTTAAGTAGCCCGGCCCAGCCGAAACTCGAGTCGCAACCCAAGTCGCGCTCCCGGTTCCAAAACAGACAGGGGCTGTTGCTGATCGTTAGCGGTCGGCAACATCTACGAAGTCACGCTTCGGGCTGCCGGTATATAGCTGGCGCGGACGGCCAATTTTGTAGTTGCCGCCAATCATCTCGCACCAGTGGGCAATCCACCCCGGGGTGCGGCCAGTGGCAAAAATTACCGTGAACATTTCCACCGGAATGCCAATGGCTTTGAGAATAATGCCGGAGTAAAAGTCGACGTTGGGGTACAGACGCTTTTCAACAAAGTACTCGTCCTCTAGCGCTATGCGCTCCAACTCTTTAGCCATGGCCAGCACTGGATTGTCTTGTACACCCAGTTCTTCTAGCACTTCGTGGCAGGTTTGCTGCATGACCTTAGCGCGTGGGTCGTAGTTTTTGTACACCCGGTGACCAAAGCCCATGATACGAAACGGATCATTCTTGTCCTTGGCGCGGCGCACATATTCAGGGATGTTATCGACGCTGCCGATTTCATCCAACATGGTCAGCACTGCTTCATTTGCACCACCATGAGATGGTCCCCACAGCGCGGCGATACCAGCAGCAACACTGGCGAACGGGTTGGCGCCAGTCGAGCCCGCCAATCGCACGGTGGAAGTTGAGGCGTTTTGCTCGTGATCGGCATGCAACAGAAATATCCGGTCCATGGCCTTGGCCAGTGTTGGGCTGACCTTATACTCCTCGCACGGTGTGGCGAACATCATATGCAGGAAATTCTCGGCATAACCAAGGTCGTTGCGTGGGTAAATAAAGGGTTGGCCCTGAGCATGCTTAAAACTCATGGCCGCCAGCGTTGGCATTTTCGCAATCAGCCGATGGGCCGTAATCATGCGATGCTGCGGGTTATCGATGTCCAGAGAGTCGTGGTAGAAAGATGATAGTGCCCCGACCACTCCACACATAATCGCCATTGGATGGGCGTCGGGTCGGAAACCCTGGAAGAAGGTACGCAGTTGTTCATTCACCATGGTGTGATTTTTGATGGTATGAACGAACTCGGCTTTTGCGGTAGCGCCGGGTAATTCACCATTCAGCAGCAGGTAGCAAAGCTCAAGGTAGTCTGACTTGTCGGCTAACTGCTCGATAGGGTAGCCACGATGCAGCAGCGTGCCTTCGTCGCCGTCAATGTAAGTGATCGCGGATTCGCAAGAGGCGGTAGAGACAAACCCCGGGTCATAGGTGAAGTAACCCTGACTCGTTAGCTTGCCGACATCGATGACGTCAGGCCCGATGTTGCCAGAATAAATGGGTAGCTCGATGGAATCTGCCACTCCGGGAATGGCCAGCTCGGCAGGTTGATTGTTTTGTTCGGACATGGTCTTCCCCCAGTTCTACCGTTGTTGCCCGAGCAAAACGGCTTTTTGTTTAGCAACGTTTTTTTGTGTTCTGCTGCTGTTCTTGTGCGATGCAGTGCAATGCAATCGAATGCGGCCTACACCTCGAAACTAGCGTAGCCCTGTTATTTTTGTTTGTCTTCGTCACACACCCGGAGCCCTGCAATTTGGTCGTGCCAACCACCTTAAAGGGCCTCGGAAACTGCTTAGAAAGTCTGCTTGAAAAGTCCGTCAAGCCTTCTTTCCGTGAAGCCTTCGCAGGGTGCGTGCGCCCATGCACTAAAACAGCAATGGCGTCTAGCTATGATTGACGAAAGCGCCGGGTATTTCCAGCATTGTTATCGGATTGCTACTTTTGTTTCTTCTGCCGAACACAGTAGTTGAGGCCTAGCGGCACCAATGAGGCTGCAGTCGTCAGCAGGCAAAGGTAAACCGAAGGTGGACAATGGGGGTCTGTGGGCACTGGCACGCGGTCAACGCCTACGGTCTACCGCTACGCTCCTTGGCTTTGCCGCGGAGGAGGCATAAAATGTCGCGGGCATATATCTAGCTGCAAACACGCTTGCGGTGTTGGTGCGGCAAGCTCGCGTTACGCCAGTGGTGGTGCTGGATCTTCAAAAATACTTAGGACTTGGCCATGAAGACAGACAGACCTGTCAACTTAAACTTGCTAGCTTTTAGCTTTCCGCTGGCTGCATTGGTATCGATAACCCATCGGGTAACCGGAGTCATACTTTTTGTTGGCGTCGCGTTTGCCCTGTATGCCCTAAACATGGCGTTGGCTTCCCCTGAGGGGTTCGCCGCAGCGCAGCAGTTAATCGCTCAACCACTGCCGAAGTTCATTCTGCTTGGACTGATAGCTGCATTGGAATTCCACATCCTCGCTGGCTTGAAACACATTTTGATGGATTTTCATCTCGGTGACTCGGTTGCCGCGGCGCGTCGTGGGTCGGTGGCGGTGATCGTTCTAACCATCCTTTCGACTGGGTTTATTGGAGCAATCTTATGGTAAAGCAGGTTTCTCAAGTCATGGCCCTGTCTAACAGTGGTCTATCAGATTGGGTTGTGCAGCGTTCTACCGCAGTTATTCTTACTGCGTATTTCAGTTGGGTGATGGCTTTTTTCTTATTCACCCCGAATATTGATTTCGTTGTGCTAACGGCATTTTTTGGCTCGGCGGCAATGAAGATTGCGGGAAGCTTGGCGGTTCTTTCTACTGTGGCTCACGCATGGATTGGCATGTGGACCATCGGCACAGATTATCTGCGTCCCGCTCATGTGGGCGAATACGCCACGTCGATTCGCTTTGGCTATCAAGCGATCTGTTTATTGGCCTTGTTCGTATACCTTGTGTGGGCAATGCGCTTGGTATGGCAATTTTAAGAATTTACTCCTAGGAACTATTTCATGGCTCAAATACGCAAGATGGAATTCGATGGCGTCATTGTTGGTGGCGGCGGGTCAGGTCTGCGCGCAGCACTGCAGTTAGCGCAATCCGGCCTGAAAACGGCGGTAATTAGCAAAGTATTCCCAACCCGCTCACATACGGTTTCAGCCCAAGGCGGCATTACTTGCGCCATTGCCAGTGACGACCCGAATGACGATTGGCGCTGGCATATGTACGACACCGTGAAAGGCTCTGACTACATCGGGGACCAAGACGCGATTGAGTATATGTGCTCCGAAGGGCCGCAGGCGGTATTCGAGCTTGAGCACATGGGGCTACCATTTTCGCGTACGGAAAACGGTCGTATCTACCAGCGTCCCTTTGGTGGTCAGTCTAAAGACTTCGGTAAAGGCGGCCAGGCAGCACGAACATGTGCGGCAGCAGACCGCACGGGGCATGCCTTGCTGCATACTCTCTACCAAGCGAATGTGAAAGCCGATACCACGTTTTTGAACGAGTGGTTTGCCGTCGACATGGTAAAAAATCAGGACGGCGTTGTNGTCGGCGTTATTGCNCTATGNATGGAAACNGGCGAGGTCGTGCACGTCAGCTCCAAGGCAACAGTAGTAGCTACCGGTGGAGCGGGGCGTATTTATGCCTCCACTACGAATGCGCTGATGTGTACTGGTGACGGCATCGGCATGGCGCTGCGCGCGGGCGTGCCGGTTCAAGACATCGAGATGTGGCAATTTCATCCGACCGGTATTGCCGGTGCAGGCACCTTGGTCACCGAAGGGTGTCGGGGTGAGGGCGGTTACCTCATTAACAAGGATGGCGAGCGCTTCATGGAGCGCTACGCGCCGAATGCGAAAGATTTGGCGGGCCGCGATGTAGTCGCGCGCTCCATGGTGATTGAAATTATTGAAGGCCGAGGCTGTGGTCCTGAAGGCGATCATGTGAAGCTCAAGCTCGACCACCTTGGCGAAGACGTGCTGAACAGCCGCCTCCCTGGCATTTTGGAGCTCTCGCGAACCTTCGCCCATGTGGATCCGGTGAAAGAGCCGATTCCTGTGGTACCTACCTGCCACTACATGATGGGCGGGATCCCGACCCAAGTCAGTGGTCAAGCGCTGACGCAGACTGCGTCCGGCGAAGACGTTGCGGTAGAAGGCCTCTACGCTGCCGGTGAAGCGGCCTGCGTATCGGTACACGGTGCCAATCGCCTGGGCGGCAACTCGCTCCTCGACCTCGTAGTATTCGGTCGCGCTGCGGGTCTGCACATCGAACAGGTGATGCGACAGGGCGTTTCTTATCGTGAGGCCAGTGAGTCTGATATCGAAGCGTCTATGGCGCGCCTAAACCGCTGGAACGAATCTACAGGCGGCGAATCGGTTTATGACCTAAAGAAAGAGCTGCAAACGACTATGCAGAACAGCTTCGGCGTGTTCCGCACCGAAAAGAATATGCAAGAAGGCATCAAGCAGTTGTCAGATCTGCGCGAGCGCATCAACAACGCCGACATGCCTGATAAGTCATCGGCTTTCAATACGGCGCGACTTGAAGCCTTGGAGCTGGACAATCTGCTCGAGGTGGCAGAGGCCACAGCGATTACCGCTGAGGGTCGAAAAGAAAGCCGCGGTGCCCATGCCCGAGACGACTTCCAGACTCGGGATGATGAGAACTGGCTATGCCACTCTATGTACTTCCCGGCAGACAAGCGGGTTGGCAAGCGCGATGTGAATTTCGCGCCTCGAACCATGGAAGCCTTCGAGCCAAAAGAGCGGGTTTACTAGGTCTGCCTAGTTAAAAACACATTTTATCGAACAAAATCGGAATTTTGGGGCTACTGCTATGCAAGTAAGTGTTTATCGCTACAACCCAGATCTGGACGAAGTGCCAGTGATGCGTGACGTTCAGGTAGAACTGCCAGAAGGTCGGGATCTTATGGTGCTCGACGTCTTGCACATGATGAAAGACGTTGATCCCACCCTGAGTTTTCGCCGCAGCTGCCGCGAAGGGGTCTGTGGCTCCGACGGCATTAACATGAACGGCAAAAATGGGCTGGCCTGCGTGACGCCAGTGTCCGAGGTGGTGAAACGCAACAAACTGGTGCTGCGTCCTTTGCCGGGTCTGCCTGTTGTTCGTGACCTTGTGGTTGACATGAGTCAGTTCTACAACCAATACGCCAAGGTGCAGCCCTATCTGGTGAACAAAGAAGCGCCGCCTGCCCAAGAGCGTTTACAGTCCCCTGAGGAGCGCGAAAAACTCGACGGTTTGTACGAGTGCATCTTGTGTGCGTGCTGCTCGACTTCGTGCCCATCGTTTTGGTGGAACCCGGACAAATTTATTGGTCCTGCCGGCCTGCTGCAGGCCTACCGATTTTTGGCAGATTCCCGGGATACAGCCACCGAAGAGCGCCTAGCAAATCTAGACGATCCGTTCAGCGTATTCCGCTGCCGGGGCATCATGAACTGTGTAAGCGTCTGCCCGAAAGGCCTGAACCCCACCCGCGCGATTGGTAAAATCCGCACCATGCTCATGCAGCAGGGTACCTAGTCTTCGTACTAAATCCTTTTCAAGGCCGCAGATCTTGCGGCCTAGGCGTTGCAAATCTTGCGATCTAGTTCACAACATTTCGTAAAACGCGAAATGCATGTGAAAATTCTGTTCAAAATCCTTGGCAAGCCTGCCGGGAAAGCCGAGAATTAACATCCTAGAAACCCCTGAGAGGCCAGCAGCCTAGCTGGCTTTGTTGGGCGTCCGCTGAAGAATTTATGCAGCCGTCTACTGTTGGTTGAGAGCACAAGTCTTGCCGTAGTACTTGTAGTAATAAGGGAGGAAAGTGGTGACCGAAGGATTCATGCAGCGCATGCTGCGCAGTTCACATCTTGGTGGACAAAATGCCGCCTACATCGAGGCTCTGTACGAGGATTATCTGCAGGACCCTAAGGCCATTCCGGAAGTTTGGCGCAGCTATTTCGATACTTTGCCCACGGTCGAAAGCATCATTGGTCCTGATACCCCACACTCACAGGTTATCCAGCATTTTGAGCGTCTGGGACGTAACAGGCTCAAGGCTCGCCCGGAAAAAGTCTCCACCGAAATTTCCAGCGCCCACGAAACCCGACAAATGCGCGTTCAGGATTTGGTCGCCGCCTATCGGCATCGTGGCCACAAGCGCGCCAACATTGATCCTTTGGGCATGATGGAGCGGCCCAGCATGCCAGTGCTGGATCTGGCCTATCACAATCTGTCGCCAGCCAGTCTCGAAGAGATCTTCCAGACCGGTACATTTCATTACGGTGATGGCGCGGCCAAGCTCCGCGATTTAGTTGACGCTCTGGAAAGTACTTACTGCGGCTCCATTGGCGCCGAGTACATGCACATTGTCGACACTCGCGAACAGCTCTGGGTGCAGCAGCGCTTAGAAAGCACTCGCGGCAAGCCGCAGTTCGATGGTGAGCAAAAGCAGCGAATTTTGGAGCGCTTGATTGCTGCAGAAGGGCTAGAAAAATATCTGCATCGTCGCTATCCCGGTACTAAGCGTTTTGGCTTGGAAGGTGGCGAAAGCCTGATTCCCATGCTGCATGAACTGCTGCAGCGATTGGGCACCCACGGCGTGCGCGAGTCTGTTATCGCCATGGCCCACCGTGGCCGACTCAATGTACTGGTGAATGTACTGGGCAAAAATCCCGGTGAGTTGTTTGACGAATTTGATGGGCGAGTGCAGAGCGAAAACGGCTCCGGCGACGTCAAGTATCACCAAGGCTTTTCGTCTAATGTCATGACCCCGGGTGGAGAAATGCACTTGGCGCTGTCTTTTAATCCTTCGCACCTAGAGATTGTCGCGCCAGTGGCTGAGGGCTCGGTACGCGCGCGGCAAGATCGTCGTAAGGATTATTCTGGTGATCTGGTAGCACCCATTATCATTCATGGTGACGCGGCTTTCGCTGGCCAGGGCGTGGTCATGGAAACCTTCCAGATGTCGCAAACCCGAGGGTTCAAGACCGGTGGCAGCGTACACATAATTATCAACAATCAAATTGGTTTCACCACGCATAAGCAGATTGATGCGCGCTCTACAGAGTACTGCACCGAAGTGGCGAAGATGATTCAGGCGCCGATTCTGCACGTCAACGGCGACGATCCGGAAGCCGTGATTTTTGCTACTCAGTTGGCAGCCGATTACCGCATGGAATTCCGTAAAGACGTAGTGATAGATCTGATCTGCTATCGACGACGCGGCCATAACGAGGCGGAAGAGCCGATGAAGACTCAGCCGCTGATGTATCAAAAAATACGTGGACAGAATACGGTTTGCGCACTGTTTGGCGAAAAAATTATACAGGCCGGTGTAATGCAAGCCGACGCCGTAGAGGCGATGACTGAGCGATACCGCACACGGTTAGAGGATGGCGAAAGCGTGGCTCTGGACTTGGTGCACGAGCCGGACAGCAAGCTCTTTGTCGACTGGAACCCCTACCTGGGTTCAAGCCTCGACACCCCAGCCGACACCACTTTCGACAGCGCGGCTTTTCAGGAACTGTCTTCGCGCTTAGAAGCGGTGCCAGATGGTTTCGTTCTGCATCGTCAGGTCAGCAAAATTATTGAAGACCGACATCGCATGGCGGCAGGTGCCATGCCCATAAACTGGGGTATGGCAGAGGTCATGGCCTACGCCACACTGGTGCAGCAGGGTTACCCAGTGCGACTCACCGGTCAGGACGTTGGTGTTGGTACGTTTTCGCACCGTCACGCCGCGCTGCATAATCAAAAAGACGGTTCGCGTCTGATCCCGCTTAACCTGTTACGCGAAGACGTAACCTTTGATTTGTACGATTCGCTCCTATCCGAGGAGGCAGTACTGGCCTTTGAATACGGCTACGCCACAACGGCCCCGAACACCTTGGTGGTGTGGGAAGCCCAGTTTGGTGATTTTGTCAACGGCGCGCAGGTGGTAATTGATCAGTTCATTAGTTCCGGCGAAACCAAGTGGGCGCGTCTCTGCGGCCTGACCATGT
>PCCE01000015.1 GCA_002731575.1 Gammaproteobacteria bacterium
CCTTGCCACCGGGAAATACCAGGGCGCCGGAGGCGAAGTCGATCTGGTGGTGGCGGACCACCATAAATACTTCAAGGTTTGCATTGCCGGGCCGCAGCAACAAAATTGTAGCGGCGGGTTTTGGTATGGCTGCAGTATCGGACATGGGCATAACCTTGGTTTTCTGAATATTTTGAATTAGGTGTCAGGAGGTGGCCATGGCCAGAGCCACCGGCACTGCCAGACAGTTAACAGCTGGCAAGGCTGGCGATGAGCCGCAGTTCTCCCCCAAGAACTCTCTGATGTTCGCTTATGCGAAGGCCTATGGCAAACTGCACGTCTAGCGTAGATACGCGTTTCGAGGCACCAACATGGGGGTTTTGCTTACCCTGCTTGTGGCTGGGCTGGTAATCCTATACCTGCGCAGTAATCGCAAGGCACGAGTCAAGTGGCTGCAGAATTTAGCCCTGCCCGGCCAGTGGGTGTCGCAACTCAATGGCGCGAGCCTGTCGCTGTCCGGTGGATATGACTCCGGCGAGTATCGCTGGCAGACCGGCGGTACCAGCAGCACCGGGCGCTGGAACTACCGAGGTGCCATTCTTACTCTGGAAGGCGAACAGTCTCGTGCCTATACCGTGCAGCTCGCTCAGCCCGGCGTTATCAGTTTGCTGCGCGAAGACGGCACGGCTGAACTTTTTCATAAGCAATCAACCAACGTGGTACCTCTTGCCAAACGATAAGCCAACTCCCTCACCGGCGTCATTGCAGGTGTCATGGCAGACGTCATGGAATGAGGTAGCGCAGCGACTGCTGAATATTTTACCGGCCCGGCCTCAAGTAAATTGGGCGCACTGCTTGGCGGGCTATTGGCAGCAGGGACGCTGGTCCTCCAGCATCGTTGGGTTCACTCAGGTAGATACTGTGGCGCTGGATGATCTACTTCATGTTGAAGCCCAGAAGCAGGCGCTGCTGCAAAATACCCAGCAACTGCTGGCAGGCTTGCCAGCGAATAACGCCTTACTCTGGGGTGCGAGAGGCACTGGCAAATCGACCTTGGTCCATGGCGTGCTTAGCGCTCTGGGGGACCAGGGCCTGCGCTTGGTCGAAGTGTCGAAGGACGCGCTTGCGGATGTGGGTGCAGTCATTGAACAGTTAGCAGAGCAGCCGTATTACTTCATCGTGTTTTGCGACGATTTGTCTTTTGAAGCGGACGATGCCTCCTACAAAACCCTGAAAAGTGTGCTGCAGGGAACCGTGTTGGCGCAGGCATCCAATGTGGTGATTTACGCCACCTCGAATCGCCGTCACCTGCTGGCCGAGAAAGCCTCAGATAACGACGCCAGCAAGCTGGTCGGCAGCGAACTGCACCATGGCGAAGCGGTAGAGGAAAAAATCTCTCTTTCCGACCGCTTCGGCCTTTGGCTGTCGTTCTACCCAGTGCGACAGGCAGAGTATCTGGACATGGTCGCGCGGGCGGTAGCGCGGCTCATTTCACAGTTTGACCCATCTACCGTTGGTGATGTGGCCTTTACGCTGGAGAGTTACCGAGCAGAAGCGTTACGCTGGGCGCTGGCCCGGGGAGTGCGCAACGGGCGTAGCGCTGAGCACTTCGCCCGGCACTGGGTAGGCCAGCAACTGCTGCTTAAGCAAGGCCGCCACTAACCCACCAGCGCTGCGCGGGTCGAGGCTAGGATGCCCCGATTACGCGCTTCAACCGAAGATGCAAAAACGTTCAAGAGAAGAGTTCCATGATGCGAGGGTTAATGACGCTTGTGGTCTTGTTGCTGAGCAACATGACGCAGGCCGACACATTGATAATGGCTAACGGTGATCGGCTGACCGGTCGGCTCGACAGCATTAGTGGCGGTAAGGTGGTTTTTGCAACACCCTATGCTGGCCGTATTGCGGTGAGCTTGGCTCAGGTGCACACGTTGGTGACCCAAGAGTCTTACACAATTGCACTCAAGGACCGCAGGCTCGATGGGGTGTTCACGGCGAGAGGCGATGCGCAGCAACTGCTGGGTCCAGACGGAGCGGAGTTACTGGCTCTGCAAAGCATCCGCAGCGCTAGCCAAAGCCGCAACGCGCTGACTCAATTTACTGCGGATTGGGGATCAAGGCTGGATCTTGCGCTATCGCTCACCGAGGGCAACTCGACAACCGAAGCGTCCAACATTCTGTTTGAAATGGACTATGCCGACGAACTAAACGAACACTTAGTGACCGTTCTGCTGGCTCGGGAAGAGGGTGAAGGGCTACTGACCAAGGATCAGCTCGACATCGACTACGGCTACAAGCGGTTTATCTCAGAACGCTGGTATGGGGCTGCTAACGCCGAGTACTTTCAAGACACGCTCAAAGACGTGGACTTGCGTATTACGCTAGGTGCGGGGGTGGGGGTACAGTTCATTGACAACAGCCTGCAAAGCCTTGCCTCAGATCTGAGTCTCAGTGCGGTCCAAGAAGATGTGGGCGGCGCTAGCGAACTGCAGCCAGCCCTGCGCTGGGGGCTGAACTACGAGCGCTTTTTGCTGGGCAAAACGCTAGAAGTGTTTCACCGCCAGTCTGTGCTCCAGCTTTTAGGTGATGAGCAAAGTCAGGTCTTTTCTTCTTCTACGGGCGTGCGCTATGCCTTAAACGAACGCATAGACACAACGTTTCGTATCGACTTGGCTTACGAGAGCGACCCGCCACAAGGCAATGAAAAAACCGATACCACCTACAGTTTGGGGGTTGGCGTTAAATTCTAATCAATGTACCTGCTACCGTGAATGGGCCCCGCAAAACCTTGACTGCACCGCAGTGCGCTCATAGAATGCGCCGCTTCGTTGGGGTAGGCCTGTGGCGTTTAAGCAGGCTGATAGCAACGGACTTAGTCCCCATCGTCTAGAGGCCTAGGACTCCGGGTTTTCATCCCGGCAACAGGGGTTCGACTCCCCTTGGGGACGCCACTATTAAATACCGCTTGAGGTTCCGCCTCAGGCGGTTTTTTTTGTCTGCTCGATATGCGTTTTACAGCATCCGCTAGGGCTCGATGCTGAACGCCAACCCTCGGGCACATGCATTGGGCGGGTTTTTATGCTGCAATGACGGGCTGGGTTGAAGCAAATTGGAGAGGGATCATGGCTGATACATCACCGTCAAATACAGTTGATGTCGTTGTGGTAGGCGCAGGGTTTGCGGGTATGTACGCGTTGCATAAATTCCGCGAGCTCGGGCTAAGTATTCGCGTACTGGAAGCTGGCAATGATGTAGGCGGCACTTGGTATTGGAACCGCTATCCCGGTGCGCGCTGCGACGTGCCAAGCGTTGAATATTCCTACAGCTTCGATCGCGAACTTGAGCAAGATTGGAACTGGACCGAAATTATGGCCGCACAGCCGGAAATTTTGGAATATGCCAACCATGTAGCCGACCGCTTCGATTTGCGCAAAGACATTCAGTTTCAGACCCGTGTAGAGAGCACCGTATTCGATCAGACGACAAACCGTTGGGATATCCTTACGCAAGCCGGAGAAACCTTCAGCGCCCGCTTTTGCGTGATGGCCACCGGCTGCCTGTCGGTACCCAATACCCCAAACATTGAGGGCCAAGACAATTTCGCAGGCGAGATTTATCACACCGGTAATTGGCCCGAGACAGGGGTCGATTTTAGCGGCAAGCGTGTAGGCATTATTGGTACCGGCTCCTCTGGTATTCAGTCGATTCCCGTAATTGCCGAGCAAGCGGCTCATCTCACGGTTTTTCAGCGCACACCGAACTACACCATGCCCGCGGCCAATGCGCCGCTACAGGCGGATTTTTTGCGTCAGGCAAAAGATAATTACCCCAACATTCGTGCGGAACAGCGGGCCTCCCAAGTAGGGATTGTGGGCTATGGATTCGGCTTTGGTGGCGCAGAAAATGTTGAGCCAACAGAAGAAATTCGCAGTACTACCGCGGAAGAACGCCAGCGCTTGGTAGAAGAAGAGGGCTTTCTTGCCATTCGACGATACGCCGACATCGCCTTAGACGAAGAAGCCAACGAACTGGCCTGCGACATGTACCGCGCTCAAGTTGGCCGCATGATCGAGGATCCAGTTACCGCCGAAGCATTGATGCCACGGGATTACCCCATGGGCTGCAAGCGCCCGGTAATTGACACCCACTATTACGAGACCTTTAACCGCGACAATGTGACCTTGGTAGATTTGCGCCGCGGGGGTATTGATTCCATTACCGACACAGGCGTTAGTACTGCACAAGGTGACTACACCTTTGATGTGCTGATTTACGCCACCGGCTTCGATGCCATGACCGGTGCGCTGGGTAAGATCGATATTCGCGGCCGCGACAACCAAGCGTTAACAGAATACTGGGAGGCCGGCCCGCGCACCTACTTAGGCCTCCAGGTGGCGGGCTTTCCAAACCTCTTCACGGTAACCGGTCCCGGTTCACCGTCGGTGCTGAGTAACATGTTGGTATCCATTGAACAGCATATTGATTGGATCGCTCGCTGCGTTGCTGACCTCGACCAAAGAGGTATGCAAACAATCGAAGCCACAACGGCGGCAGAGGACGAGTGGATTGCCCATGTAAACGAGGTAGCGCAAAACACCATGTTTACTGCGCAGTCGTGTAACTCCTGGTACCTAGGGGCAAACATTCCCGGTAAGCCTAGAATTTTTATGCCCTATGTTGGCGGTGTTGGCGTTTATCGAGAAAAGTGCGACGAGGTAGCCAGTAATGGTTACCAAGGCTTTTTGCTCAGAGCCTGAGACACTATTTGAGTCCCAAACAAACTTACTTGGTTGCGATATCGACTTGGTATGCCGCCTTTGGTATGCAGTCGGTGGTTTTCGCATGGCTGGTAACCATGCTGCTACGCGAACCCGCCGAGCGCGTAGGGCTGGCGCAGATGACCATTTTGTTGCCGGGTATGCTGCTGATTTTGCTCGCAGGAGCCATTGCCGATAGGGTCGGTCTGCGCCGGCAAGCGCTTTGGTCCCAACTATTTGCCGCGCTGACACCATTGCTGTTGATCTACTTTCTTTATCACCAAGCGCTGAGCTTTGCGGTAATGATCTGCTACGCCCTGCTAATGGGTCTAGCGCAAGCTTTTCTAACCCCAGCCCGTGATGGACTGCTCAATCATGTGGCAGGCGATAACGTACAGCGCATGGTCGTGCTGGCGAGCCTGTGTCAGTTTGGTTTCCAAATTATTGGCTATTCGTTGGCGGGTTTCGCCGACACCGTAGGACCGATATACATTCTGTCTTTTCAGAGTCTTCTGTTGTTGATGGGCTGCTGGGCGCTGGTCGCCCTCAAAGAAGTTGGCGCGCCGACTGTTGCCGGGGATAACAAAGTGTCGGTGCTCAAGGATCTTCGTGAAGGCGCGGCAGCAGTGATGAGCAATCGGCTGCTGCGCGCAGTAATGGTGCAGAACGTGGCCATGGGGATATTCTTTATGGGGAGCTTTATTGTTGCCTTCCCGCTAGTGCTTCGGGAGGTCTTTAACGGCAGTTCTGCGGACCTTGCCTCGCTCAACGCGTTTAACTCACTGGGATTGGTTTTGACCATTGCGATGCTACTGCGCATAGGCCACATCGCGCGCGCAGGTAGGGCGCTGATTCTCGCTCAGTTCATTGGCTCCATCGTGCTCTTGTTTTCTGGTTTGGTAGAGCAACAAGCGGTGTTTATTTTCACTATCTTTCTTTGGGGCGTATGCGGCGGCATGGCCATGCCAATGTCACGCACCATTATGCAGCAGACGGCACCGCCGGCCTTGCGTGCCCGGGTGATGAGTTTCTATTCCTTTTCCTTTATGGGCGCGGGCCCAATTGGAGCGCTGTGGGCAGGCTATATGGCAGACCTTTTTGGTCCGCAGTTGGCTATTGTGATTTCTTCGATGGCCATGGCATCGCTAGTACTGCTAATGGCCTTTATCAGCCCGCTGTGGCGCAGCACTATGGCGCAAAGCCCGCAGTAGATTTGTTCGGTGCCGGAGAGGTGTTCACACGGCAAAACGGCAAGCAAAAAACACAAATATAAAAAAAGGCCAGCGCGTAGCTGGCCTTTTCTGCTCGTATGGAGGAGCAACTCTCTAAGAAGGCTGGCCCTCAAAACTTGCAATAGATAACACTGATCACCTCCTTATAAGTTGTTTAGGGTCCTTGATTATGTCGCAGCCGGTTGCGATTGCAAGACAGAACTGCGTTTTTTCTGACAATCCTTGCCTAGACAAAGATGCAACAGGAAAAGCTCATTGAAGCCGGGCAAATGGAGGCATCTTTGGCAGTGCGAGCAATAGCAATTGACAGCCCTGCCGCGTGAGCTAGAATGTTTGACCTGTCTGCGAAAAGCGCCAGAAATGCGGGAATAGCTCAGTTGGTAGAGCACCACCTTGCCAAGGTGGAAGTCGCGAGTTCGAGTCTCGTTTCCCGCTCCAACACCCTCCTTTTGTCATCAAAGCCCAAGGCTACGCAGCAGCGTCTACGTAGCATGAAGGGAAACGAGACTGTTGGTGCTGTACGTGTCCGCGAGTACGCGTCCAAGGCACCAACACCGCCGGAGCGATGCTCCGCCGTGTTTCCCGCTCCAAGTACCTCCCTTTGTCATAAAAGTTCAAGTCTGCGAAACATTATCAAGGCAGCAGAAAGGGAAACGAGATTGTTGATGCTGTACTTGTCCGCGGGCACGCGTCCAAGGCACCAACACCGCCGGAGCGATGCGCTACCGTGCTAAGGGTAGCCGTGATGGCTTTTGTCAGTTAAGCGTTCTCGTTAAAACGCGCAGTGGATTGTTGAACTGGTAGGTGCTTCATCGACTGTTAGTAGGGCAGGCATGTTGCAGTTGCGTGGCTTTACCGGCGGCTTTGAGAGCTGCAGTAGCAGCGGCGACGTTTTTTACACTAAGCAGTTCGGCGCCGTTTGCGGCCATTTGTGGATAGTCTGCATAGTCTTTTCGCTCTGCCTGAAAGTCACCGTAGCTTGTTTCAACCCCCATCTTTGCAAGCGCTTGGTCGAGCTTTGCATTGCCGCTGCCCAACCCCAGCCAGGCAATGACCCGGTTGAGGGGGAGGCCTGCTCTTTGTATTGCAGTCACGTCGCTCAAGGAACTAACGCCGACCGATATCATTACCCCCGGCAGGCGCTGATGAACCGCAACTGCTTGTTCAATGGAGTAAGTTATGACTAACGAACGCCGTGTCGCGTCTTCGGCTTCAAGCACCCGCGCAATGTCTGCGACGCTGGTGGGATGCTTGAGATCAATCTGTGCAATGCCCCGATCTTTGAGCGTTGCGAGCGCCGCCGTTAGGGTTGAGATTGCCTCACCAGTATTCTTTCCTTTAGCGTCAACAAGTGTGAATTGTTGAAGCTGTTCGTAGGTTAGGTGGGCAAAGGGACCTTTGCCTGTCGTTGTGCGATCTAAAGTATCGTCATGCATGAGAATTAACGTGCCATCCGCCGTGCGTGATACATCGATCTCCACAAAGACCGCGCCGTTGGCAAGAGACTCCGAAATTGCGGCGATACTGTTCTCTGCCTTACCCGCTCCGCCACCACCACGATGCGCCTGAAGCAGTGTTATGCCTTGTTCCCGCGCGCAATCCAAATAGGCGGCAAGGTCGATATGCTTCAGCACAGAGTCCTCTGGTTTTGCGCTATTACTGGGCTGGGCTATCGATTGGGAACAGGCAGCTAAAAGCGCCATCATCAGCGCGAACGCCTGCCGGCGAAAGGCTGCGATTGGGGTTCGAGTTTCTCTACTGACTGCTTTTTGCCGATGCAGGATTGCGTGACGAGCGCGGGGCAAATGTGTTTCGTGGTTAAATCGAGTTGGGCGAGGAGTCACGCGGTAAAACAGTTTCATAGCGATAAAATCAAGCATTAGGTGCGCGCAGTGTACCGAATACACTGCAGGCTAGGACCTTTTTGGCCGTTGGCGATGGTTGCTTGTTCGTCGGCGCTATCTGACCCTCGGTATTGCACCAACGGCTGGTAAATCTGCGGGGTGCCGACGGGCGCGGGGCGCTGCCGGTCCATCGTGCTGGGTTCGCGAACGCTTGCGTTTGGCGATCAGTTCCCGAATATCTGGCTTTTGCTGGGAAAGTGTTTGTGGCGATTAACCCCGCTGGTTTAGCATCCTGCCATGAAATTTAATACTGATGACACACGAATTGCAGGCATGGCAGAAGTGCGCGATGCCCAAGCCCTGCTGGATGAAATACCTTTGTCGGAGCAGGGCTCCTCCTTTGTCTTTAACACCCGTAAAGCCTGCGCAGACATACTGCGCGGCAACGACCCGCGTTTGCTGGTAGTGGTTGGGCCTTGCTCCATTCACGACCCAGTGGCCGCCATGGAATATGCGCAAAAGCTGGCGGCTGCGGCCCAGCAGTGGCGGGATCAACTGCTTATCCTTATGCGGGTTTATTTTGAGAAGCCCAGAACCACCGTGGGCTGGAAGGGGCTGATTAATGACCCACACTTAAACGACAGCTTTGATATCAACGCGGGTTTGGCAACGGCCCGCCGATTGTTGCGGGATATTACCGAGTTGGGCCTTGGTTCTGGGACCGAGTATCTGGACCCGATCACACCCCAGTACATTGGTGATTTGGTGTGCTGGAGTGCCATTGGTGCGCGTACTACTGAAAGTCAGATTCATCGGCAGCTCGCATCCGGGCTGTCATGCCCGGTCGGTTTTAAGAACAGTACCCTCGGCGATGTGCAGGTGGCTGTAGATGCGGTGCTTTCTGCCCGCCACAATCATATTTTCCCCTCGGTGACAAAGGCGGGTCATTCGGCGATCTTTTCAACCACGGGAAACGATGATTGCCATGTCATCTTGCGCGGTGGTCGGGAGCCGAACTTTGATGCAGCCTCGGTGCAGGCCGGCTGTGACCTATTGGCTGCAGCAGGTTTGCCACCACGACTTATGGTGGATCTCAGTCACGCGAATTCGTCGAAGGACCATGAACGGCAAAAAATTGCTGGCGCATCCATTGCGGAGCAGCTGCAAAGCGCACCCAAAAACGTCATGGGGGTAATGATCGAGAGTCATCTGGTTGCTGGTCGGCAGTCGCTTGGGGATGACCTAGTCTATGGTCAGAGTGTTACGGATGCGTGTATCGGTTGGGACGACACATTGGCGTTGTTAGATCAATTGGCCGCCGCAAAAAGGTGAACAAATCCGTTCACCACAGACAATGTTATGGGCTCAGTGATAAAGTCGCAGTTCTGGGACAGCAACGCACAACAGGCCCGTTAGGGCTTTTGAAAATAGGTTAGGGGAGAAACGTATGGAACATCTAGACGTTATTTTAGTCGGGGCGGGTATTTCCGGAATCAGTGCTGCGGTGCATTTGGGTAAGGCGTGTCCAGACAAAAGCGTCGCCATCTTGGAGCGTCGAGAGAATATCGGCGGTACCTGGGACCTATTCAAATACCCTGGTATTCGCTCGGACAGCGACATGCACACACTGGGCTTTTCGTTCAAGCCTTGGAAGGCGGAAAAGTCCATTGCCGATGGCCCCTCCATCATGCAGTACCTAGGCGAGACAGTTGACGAGTATGGCCTGGGCGAAAAAATTCGCTGTGCCCATCAGGTCACTGCGGCGGATTGGTCTTCTGCCGACGCACGCTGGGTGCTCAGTGTGGAAGACAACGGTGCGGCCAAGCAGATGAGCGCAAACTTTCTCTTTATGTGCTCTGGCTACTACAGCTACGACCAGCCCCACGATGCGCAAATTCCGGGTATCCAAAACTTTGCTGGCGACGTTGTGCATCCCCAGTTCTGGCCCGAAGACCTAGACTATGCAGGCAAGCGCGTGGTGGTTATTGGCAGTGGTGCGACTGCAGTGACCCTAGTGCCAAGCATGGCCGCGAAGGGCGCGCAGGTGACCATGCTGCAGCGCTCGCCAACCTACATGGTAGCGCGGCCCGACCAAGACGCTGCGGCGAACTTTTTGCGTAAGGTTCTGCCGGAGCGCTGGGCCTACAGCTTGACGCGATTGAAAAATGTCACGATGCAGCGGCGTGTGTATGAAGGCTCAAGAAAGGCCCCAGAACATGTACGCAAACAGCTGCTCGACTTAGTCACTGAGATGCTGCCGGAAGGCTATGACGTCGATAAGCACTTTACACCCAGCTACAACCCGTGGGATCAGCGCCTTTGTTTGGTGCCCAATGCCGACCTGTTCCGTGCAATCAAAAAAGGCACGGTAGAAATAGTGACCGACGAAATTGATACGGTGACAGCGCAAGGCATTCGTCTTAAGTCTGGGGACGAGTTGCCAGCAGATATTGTGATCACGGCGACAGGTCTGCAGATGCAGATTTTGGCCGGTGTGCCGTTCACAGTGGATGGCGAGACGGTCAATTTCCCCGACTCTTATACCTATAAGGGCATGATGTACTCGGGTGTGCCGAACTTGGTTAGTACCTTTGGCTACATTAACGCCTCTTGGACGCTGAGGGCGGATTTAACCTCAGAATGGGCCTGCCACGTGCTGCGCAAAATGGCTGCCGACGATGTCGACCGAGTGGTGCCGCAGCTGCGCGAAGAAGACAAAGACATGCAGACTCAGCCGTGGATTGCCGACTTCCCAGCTGGCTATATGAAGCGGGCAATGCATTTGTTTCCCAAGCAGGGCAGCGGACCTTGGCGCAATACCCAGGACTTTGCGCTGGACAAGAAAATGCTCCGCAAAGGCCCCTTGGTAGACGGTGCGCTGGTGTTTTCTTCCAGTAGCGATGACGCGATAGCGACCTTACAAGAGCTGCCAGCGCAATCGGCTGGCTAGAAGGGCTATTGACCGCGCTGCGCTAGGCGAAGAATTTTCACCGGGTCAGCGCTCATGCGCCAAAGACGTGTCGCTACCATAATGGCCACCACAGCGAGACCCGCGGTGATGCCCAGCCAATACCCGTACACGCCCAAAGTGTCGCCGGTAAGCAGCCCAGTCGCCAGAACATAGCCCAAGGGCAGCGCCAGAACCCAATAGCCTACTAAGCTAAAGACCATGGGCATGGTGGTGTCTTTGTAGCCGCGCAGGGAGCCAATCATGACGGCTTGGGTATCGTCTACCAATTGATAAACGGCAATCAAAATCAGCAGTGTTGCTGCCATCTCAATGACGTCGATATCCGTCGTATAAATCTGCACCAGCGAAAAGCGCAGCACGACTAACAGTACGCTCACCACCAGCGCATACCCCACAGCGAATTTCAGCACCGCACCGGCAGTTACTCTAGCTGCCAGTAAATCGTTGCTGCCAACCAAAAACCCCACCCGGATACCCGCAGCTGAACCCATGCCCATGGGGATAACATAGGTAAGCCAGTTCAGGTTGCCAGCAATGCTGTGGGCGGCCATAGGAATGACACCAAGCGCTGCGATTAAAAAACTCACTACGGCAAACATGGCCATCTCGAGAAAGATGGCGATACCAATGGGCACTCCAAGTTTCAGAATGTCGCGCATAATCGCAAGATCTGGCCGAGCGAACGTCCCGAATGTGTTGGTTAGTCTGAAATGGCGCATTCGCACGACAAACATCATGAGCAGAAACTCGACCCAAAACACGATAGCGGTAGCCCACCCGCAGCCGACTCCGCCCAGTTCGGGGGCTCCCCAGTTGCCGTACACGAAGGCATAGTTCAACAGCGCGTTAAGGGGCAGAACGCTGCCAGCGATGAGCATGGGCGGCCGAGTTACCCCAAGTCCCTCAGACGTATGGCGCAACGCTACGTACAAGATAATCGGCGGTATCCCCCAGCTTACGGCGACAAGGTAAGCGCTAGCGATTGTCGCCACTTCGGCGTCAATGTCTACTAACCGGAACAGAAAGTCCGCGTTGAGCAAGATGCTCACTAAAACAGTACTGCTGCCAAGGCATAGCCATAGGCCCTGACGCACTTGTCTTCCCACATCTGCGACGCGCCCGCTGCCGCGCAGCTGGGAGGTAATCGGTGACAGCGCCATGGTCACGCCGGTGAGCAGCATGAAGCACGGCCATAGCACATTGCCCGCCAAGGAAACCCCGGCAAGATCTGTTGCAGAATAGCGGCCGGCCATCACCGTATCGACGAATCCCGTGCCCATAATGAACAGTTGGGTGAGAATCATCGGCCAACCCAGAATTAGTACTGGCTTGATGGCTTCGCGAAAAGTTGGGCGCGTGCCCGTAAGTGTTGTCATGAGCGCGGAGCATGCCAGCTTAGATGCCAAAGGGAAGTGAAAGCCGCCGCGTCCCGCGGGATTGCAGATGGGACCACAAAACCGGGTCCACAAGAAAAGCTGTGCTTAAGAGAATGGGCGCTTAACAGAAGCGAGCGCCTGGCCTGCCCGCCGCCGCAGGCAAGCCGAGAGAGTGGCTACTCAGGCAGGCCTAGTACGCGCTTGGCGATGATGTTGGCCTGAATTTCGTTACTGCCGCCGTATATTGTCGTGGCCTTGGTATGCAGCCATTCCTCTACGCTGGTCAGTTCGAAATCACTAAACCCTTCACCCTGCACGCCAAGGCCCTGAAAGCCCATAAGCTCACGCTTTAGTTCCGCGCCATCTTGCTGCAGCGCTGCGCCATAGAGCTTGAAGATAGAGGTGGCAGCACCCGGAGTGCCAGACTTGTTCTCAGCGTTGGCGCGCTGGGCTGTCAGCCGGAACGAGGCGCGGTTCATGCTAAGAGTGGTTACTTTTTCGCGGATGGCAGCATCGCTGATGCGCCCGTCTGCCTCGCCAACATAGCGCTTGGCAATGTCCTGCAGGCTGCTACCCGACTGCGCCGGGCGTGCGCCGCCAGACAGGCCACCAATACCTGAGCGCTCGAACTGCAGCAGGCGTTTGCCTACAGTCCAGCCACGGTTCAGGTCACCGACTAAGTCTTCCTTTGCCGCCACAGCGTTGTCCAGAAAGGTCTCGCAAAATGGTGAAGAACCAGAGATCAGGCGGATGGGTTTCACCGTAACCCCGGGTTGATCCATAGGCAGCAGCACAAAGCTAATGCCGTCATGCTTGGGGGCATCAAAATCTGTACGCACCAAGGCGAACATCCAATCTGCAGTGTAGGCCCCAGAGGTCCAGATTTTCTGACCGTTCAATAAGTAATGGTCGCCCTGGTCTTCTGCGCGAGTGTTCAATGCAGCCAAATCTGAACCTGCATTGGGTTCGGAGTAGCCCTGACACCATTGCAGTTCACCGCGAATAATCTTTGGCATGTGGCGTTCTTTCTGCTCTTGCGTACCGTACTCAAGCAGGGTTGGGCCGATCATCGTCATACCCATGCCAGTTAGCGGCGTGCGTGCGTTAGCATTGCCCATTTCTTCGTAGAAGACCTTGGCCAGTTCTGCTGACAAGCCGCCGCCGCCAAATTCCATTGGCCAGGTTGGCGCGGTGTAGCCTTTTTCGACACAGCGCTCTAGCCATAGGGCAACATCTTTCTCTAATTCGATTTTGGTGCTGCCGTTGGCCATCTGGCCCTGACCCTTGGCACCGTCAGGCAGGTTTGCTGTTATCCATGCGCTAACTTCTTGTCGAAATTCGGCTACTTCGCTCATGCTCATCCCCAAAATTTTTTGCTGATCTCATTACTGCATCAAAGGTTACTCGGTATAGACTGTGAAACTCAACACGCGGTTGTTAACACAAAACTGGGGAGGGTGATGTGGCTACGCTTCCGGCCTACCGACTTGAGAATTTGAATGGCGAAAAAATCGCCTCGCCTGACGCAGAGCAGGCGCTGATCTGCTTTATTAAGGAAGATTGCCCCACCTGCAAAGAGGTGATGCCGGTGCTTGAAGCGTTCTTTGCCCGCTTCGGTTCAACAATACCCGTGCACATTATCGGGCAAACAAGCCAAGGCAACGCTGCATTGGCTCAGCAGTTCAGTCCGACATTCTCCATTTTAGACGACAGTGCACTGCAGGTGTCTTTTGCTGCGGATATCGAAACCGTTCCGACGTTGGTGCTCACCGACGCAGGTAACGAACAGTCCAGTCGTCTTGTCGGCTTCGTTAAAGAGGAATGGCAGGCGCTGGCGACAAACCTAAGCGTTCAGCTTGATGTGGATGCGCCGCAATTGGATTGGCCAGCCCTACCAGACTGGCGTCCGGGCTGTGGTTCTTTGTCGGTAGATCCGGCCAACGAACCGCGACTGCGGGCCATGGCCGAGGGCAGCCCGATTCGCGCTCGCCGTATCGACATTGGCAGCCAAGACGACGAAGTCGAGTTTATGTTCGATCAGGGGTTTTCTGACGGCCTGCCATTGGTACCACCAACGCCTGAACGCGTGCTCGCCATGTTGTCTGGCACCAAGCGCGATGCCCAAGAGGTGCTGGGCGAAATGGCCCCAAACATGGGTGAGGTGACCATCGAGAAAGTGGCCATCAATGCGGTCATGGCCGGCTGCAAGCCCGAGTACCTGCCCGTGGTGCTGGCGGCAGTCGAAGCAGTGCTCACCGACGACTACAACATTCACGGCGTTATGGCCACGACCATGGGGGCCAGTCCGGTCATTGTTGTGAACGGCCCGATTCGTCAGCGTATCGGTATGAATATGGGCCTTGGCGCCTTGGGCCAGGGTAATCGCGCAAACGCCACAATCGGTCGCGCGGTACGCTTAGTAGTTCGCAACGTCGGCGGGGCCAGACCCGGCGAAACCGAGCGCTCGACCCTTGGCAATCCGATGAAATTCACCATGTGCTTTGCCGAGTGGGAAGAACGAAACCCCTGGTCGCCCCTGCATGTAGAGCGCGGGTTCGCGAAGGAAGACTCAGTGGTCACAGTGTTTACCATGGTCAGCGGCCCAACCCTGATTGTCGATCAAGATTCCCGTTCGGCATCCCAGCTTGCAGGTACTCTCGGCCAGGGGCTGCAGGCGGTAATGGGTCCCAAGGCATATTTCGCTACCGATTGTTTGTTGGTAGTGGTGCCTGAGCATGTCGATACTTTGATGCGAGACAGCTACAGCAAGGAAGACCTGCGTCGGCGTATCCAAGAAGTCAGCGCACGGCCTGTGCGCGAACTGGTCGCTGATGAAAATTCCGCAACCGGCATAAAGGCAGCAACGGCAGAAAAGATGGATGAGGCCAGTCTAGATCAGATGATGACTAAGTTCCGCCGCGACGAAGACATACATATTGTGGTGGCGGGCAGTGAAGCCGGAAAGTTCTCAGGTGCGTTCCACGGTTGGGTAACCGGCAGCGTCGGCTCCATACCTGTGTCGCGAAAAATTGAGGAATAAATTGAGGAATAAAGGGTAAGCGTTAAAAACATAGGCGGCCTTAGCTGGGACTAATACCCGACAGATCGGCGATAGAATTTTGAGCAGAAGTGAAAGAGGAGTGATTATGACAACGATAATGGACCCCACAGATGAGCGGGTGCCGGTAACCCGGCAGCTGACGCCGCGGCCCAGCGCGGTAACCGGTCGAGTGGCCTTGCTGGATATTTCCAAGCCCCGAGGGAGTGTGCTGTTAGATCAGCTAGAGGAAGTGTTGGCCAAGCAGCTACCCGGAGTCACACTAACCAGGTATGCGAAGCCAACCTTCTCCAAGCCTGCTCCTGCAGCGCTGCGTGATGAAATACACCAAGATAACGACTTCGTTATTGAAGCATTGGCCGACTGAGGTTCTTGTACCACGTGCAGTTTGCATGACACGGTATGGTTTGAAATTCAGGGAACGCCAGCGGTATCTATCGCTTCCTCGGAGTTTGTCACTGCGGCTACCGCTCAGGCAGACGCCCTCGGTATGCCAGATGCGCAGCGTGTCTTTGTCCAGCACCCAATTCAGGATGCGACTGACGAAGAGATGCGTGCCAAGGCAGATGTAATTGTCGAGCAGGTGCTTCATGCCCTAACCGCCTAGGCGGTTAGGTCTTCGGGCAACCGAGCAACCGAGCAACCGAGCAACTAGGAAACTAGGAAACTAAGAGCCTAGGCCTCGGTAAAAACTGTTAAAACTCAGGTTCGGGAGCCGCATTCGGCTGTTGGCCTGAGGTCGTATCTGTCATCGCTTCTTAAACTCTTCTTGGCTGGAATATGCATTGCTAAACCCAGAAGCCCGCTTGGGCAGTCCGATATTTTACGGTTATTACTTGGTGGGTGTGGCATTCGCAGCCCAGTTTATCTCCACCGGTATGTACAGCTATGTACTGGGTTCTTTTATGGATCCCATGATTAGCGAGCTGAACTGGAGTCGGGCGGACTTCACCCTGACCCGCACCATTGGCCAAATGGTCATGGCGCTGGTGGGCATTTATATCGGCTCACGAGTGGACGTTTATGGTGGTCGCCCCATCATGCTCTGCGGCAGCCTGCTGCTGGGGGCGACGCTGGCGCTCACCAGTTTGGTCGATAGCCTTTGGATGTGGCTCTTGCTCAACGGTGTCATGGTTACCATCGGCTGCGCCATGCTCGGCAATTTAGTGGTCAACGTCACGCTATCGAAGTGGTTTGTCGAGCGGCGCGGCATCGTTATTGCTATAGCGGCAATGGGCGTTTCTTTTGGCGGTGTAGTTCTCACGCCGTTGGCAACTTGGCTGGTCGACAATTTGGGCTGGCGCGATGCTTGGATCTGGCTTGGTATTTGTGCCACCAGTCTGACCTTGCCACTGGCGCTGGTGATGCGTCGCGCCCCAGAAGACCACGGTCTGCACCCGGACGGATACTCTGCGGCGCAAATTGCTGCGGGGCAGGGCGAGCGTGCGCGCCTCGAATTCGCCTCCTCGTACTCACGCTCTGAGGCACTGCGGACCTTCTCTTTCTACGCCTTGGTGGTGGCCTTTGGCTTCTTTTCGATCAACATTTTTGTACTGCTCATTCATACCGTACCGCTGCTCACCGACGCAGGGTTTTCGCGTAATGAGGCATCCTTTGCCATGCTGGTAGCCTCGGTGCCTGCCATGCTCAGCAAACCCATTTGGGGCTTCTGGATTGACCGCAGTCCGGCCAAGCCTTTGGCGGCTGCGTCCGCTTCGCTAACGGGTATTGCGTTAGTGCTCATCGTATATGCCACCGCGTCCCGTGATCTGGTCGCCATATATGGCGCCTATGTAGTGTTGGGGCTGGGCTGGGGCGGTATGATTCCGATGCAGGAAGTCATCTGGGCGTCGTTTTTTGGGCGTCGGTTTTTGGGTTCGATTCGCGGTGCAGCAATGCCGTTCGCGCTAACCCTCAGCGCCTTAGCGCCATGGTTGGTATCGCTCTATCGCGATAGCATGGGCGCTTACGATGGTGCCCTGTTAATTGTTGCTGGGTTGAATATCTTCTCCGGGATACTGATTTTTTTTGCACCGGCACCACGCAAGCGGACGCCGCCAGATGTGCAGCAAGCGGCCACATGATGCTTGGTCTGGCCCAAATGGATACACAAGTTATGAGTGAACAAATACAGGTAAGTAGCCTCGGCGCGCTGGGTGCGAAAGTGCAGGGCGTTGATCTTGCTCAGGTAAATCCAGACCAGATGCAGGCGTTGCAGGAGGCCTTCGCTGCCCACGAGGTGCTGTTCTTTGAAAATCAGCAGCTGGCCCCTGAAGCCCATTTGGGCTTTGCCGCGCGCTGGGGTGAAATCAACGTAAATCGGTTTTTTGCCCATGTTGACGGCCACCCGTCCATTGCCCAAGTGGTCAAGGAGCCAGAACAGCAGGGAAATATTGGCGGTTACTGGCATACCGACCATTCTTATGACCAAGTGCCCGCTCTGGGATCGATGCTGTTGGCGCGCGAGGTGCCGTCGTTGGGTGGCGATACGTTGTTCGCCTCATGCACGAAAGCCTTTGCGTCGTTGTCGTCGGGAATGCAAGAAATGCTGCTAACCCTGCGCGCTGTGCATTCATCGCGACATGTTTTTGGCGATCAAGCCCCCTACGCTGAGGCGATGCAGGGGCGCTTTGGTAATACCCAAGCAGCCACGCAAGATGCCGTGCATCCGGTGGTGATTCGGCATCCGCTGTCGGGTCTGCCGTCGCTGTACGTGAACCCCGGATTCACCCTGCGCTTTGAAGGCTGGACTGACAAAGAATCAGCACCGTTGCTGGAGTTTTTGTATCAGCATGTTGGTCGAGCCGAACATACCATTCGCTTCCAGTGGAGCGAGGGTGCCCTAGCGTTTTGGGATAACCGTGCAACCTGGCATTGGGCGGTAAACGACTACCAGGGCAGCCGACGGGAGATGCACCGAATCACCATAGAGGGCGAGGCGCTCGGTGCTGCCTAGTCGTTGCTGGCTGGCTGTTGCAGCCTGACTGCGGTTAAGGCTGCGGCATTAGCGCGAAGCAGTCTCTTAGCTCGCTAACAAAAACCTCAGGCTGCTCGAAGGCCGCAAAGTGCCCGCCGGTGTCTTTGTCGCGCCAAAAGACGATATTTTGGTACACTGCACTGGCAAAGCGCTGACTGGTCCTGAAAATTTCTTTCGGAAAAATGCTGGCACCCATGGGCACGGTAACCGGTATTGCGGCGCCGGATGCGGCACCAAAACTCTCCCAGTACAGTCGTGCTGACGAGGCTCCGGCGCCGTTCAGCCAGTACATCATGATGTCATCCAGTAGCTCGTCACGGCTAACCACGTTCTCTGGATGACCCTGACAGTCCATCCACTGATAAAATTTTTCGACAATCCACGCCGCTTGACCGCTTGGAGAATCGGCGAGTCCGTAGCCAAGGGTTTGCGGACGGGTCGCTTGCTGCTTGGAATACCCGGAGTCTGAGTCCTGATAGAACTTCAGTCCGGCGAGGGCAGATAACTCTATGGCGGTTAAATCACTGGCGGATGGATCCGGTGGCACGGTGACCATGTTCAGGTGAATGCCAAGGCAGTGCTCGGGGTCGCGTCGGCCGACATGAGAAGTCACCACGGCGCCCCAATCGCCGCCTTGGGCAAAGTAGCGCTCATAACCCAGCCGGGCCATTAACTCGGCCCAAGCGTCGGCGGTTTTTTCCACGCTCCAGCCGGTCTCCGTAGGTTTGTCTGAGAAGCCATAGCCCGGCAGCGAGGGTATGACCAGGTGAAAAGCATCCTTGGTGTCACCGCCATGATCCTGTGGTTCGGTAAGTGGCCCGATGGTTTTTAGAAACTCCACCACGGAGCCGGGCCAGCCGTGGGTCAGCAGCAGTGGCCTTGCCTGTGCGTTGCTGGACTTGATGTGCATGAAATGAATGCCAAGTCCCAACAGTTCGGTTTTGCAGTTGTCGTAGGCGTTGAGGCGTGTCGCAAGACGCTGGTGATCGTATTCCTCACCCCAGTACTGGACCAGTTCTTGTACATAGGCCAGCGGCACGCCTTGGGACCAATCGCTGGTGGTTTCCGCGTCAGGCCAGCGGGTGTTGCGGATGCGGGCTTGCAGATCAGCCACCGCGTCGGCGCTGATATTAATGGCAAAGGGTGTAATGGCTGTCATAAGACCTCCTGAGAAAATTTAACGGATAGAACGCTTATAAAGATGAGCAAATATGGCCGCCATCGACCACGAGTACAGAGCCGGTCATATAGCGCGAAGCGTCGCTGGCCAGCAGTAGCAGCGGGCCATCTAAATCTGGAAATTCGCCCACCCGGCGCATGGGAATGCCTTTCACAAAGTCCTCGCTCATGGGTGATTCGAGCAAAATTCGGCTTACGTCCGTGAGGAAGTAACCGGGAGCCAGCGCATTGACGCGAATGTTGTACTTGGCGGCTTCCAGCGACATAACCTCGGTCATACGTGTCATGCCACCCTTGGATACGGCATAGGGGAACTGACCCTTAATGCTTCGAGAATCCGTGATGCTCGAAATCATGATGATGTTGCCGCCGTCCTGCTTGTGTGCAACCACACGATCGGTATAGAGCTTGGACACCAACCAAGCAGATTTGAGGTTGGTGTCGAGAACAAAGTCCCAGTCTTCTTCGTCAATGGTGTGATAGGTCTTTGCACCGGCTTCCACACCGGCATTATTGATAACGCAGTCGAGCCTGCCGTAGGTTTCGTAGGCCACATCTAAGAACGCGCCAATACTGTCTTTTTCCCGGACATCTAAGGCGGCTGCTGCGGCCTCACCGCCGCCTGCGATTATTTCTTCGACTCTCGCCGCGAGTTTGTCAGTACGTCTAGCGCCAAGAATGACCTTGGCTCCGGCTTCGGCGAGCACGCCAGCAAAGTGATGGCCAAAGCCCGATGAAGCGCCGGTAATGGCGACTACTTGTCCGCTCAGATCAAACGGCTGTTGCATATCCTTTCCCCAAAAAATGCCAGGACCAGATGCTAATGCAAAATCAGCCGAGGCGTGGCACTTTAAACGTCGCCAAGCAGCCAAGGATACGCTTCCATGTCGTCTTCTCCTTCGTCGTCCGAACCCATCACTCCACGCCGATCGCTACTGTATATGCCGGGCGCGAACTCGCGAGCACTGAAAAAAGCGCAAACCCTAGACTGCGATACGATTATTTTTGATCTGGAAGACGCGGTGGCGCCCGCAGCAAAGGCCGAAGCGAGGTCCCAAGTGCTCGACGCACTGGCGCTGCACGACTATGGCCACCGCGAGCTAGTTGTGCGTTGTAATGGTCTGGATACGCCTTGGGGTCTGGATGATTTACAGGCCTTTGCCAATGCGCCAATAGCCGCCTTGCTGTTTCCAAAAATAGAAACGACGGCGCAGATCGATGCCATTGCCGCGGCGTTGGTGGCGCTGGATTCCGCGCTAGCGCTATGGATTATGATTGAAACCCCAACGGCGGTTCTTGATCTGCGTGACTTAGCGGAGGATGAACGCGTGGCCTGTTTGGTCATGGGCACCAGTGATCTTGTGAAAGAGCTTCGCGCCAGCCATACACCCAAGCGCGAGAATCTTGGCTATGCGCTGCAACGCTGTGTGATGGTAGCGCGGCATGCGGGCAAGGAAATTTTTGACGGCGTGCATTTGGATTTCCGCAACTTGGAAAGTTTCCGCGAGGTATGTGAGGCAGCCCGAGCCATGGGCTTTGACGGCAAAACGCTGATTCACCCGCAACAAATTGTCATTGCCAATGAAGTCTTTGGCTATGGGAGCGACGCGGTGGTCCATGCGCAGGAGGTGCTGGCGGCTTGGGAAAGTGCTTTGGCCGCGGGCAAGGGGGTTGCCGAGCTTAACGGCCAGCTAATCGAAAATTTACACGCAGAGGAAGCCCGCCGCGTAGTAGCCTTTGCTGCGGCGCTTAGGCAGCGCTCTGGCACCTAGAAGAGGGTGAAGAGGGTAATAAGGGGGTGGAAATGCTAGATCAGGAATTCAACGGCTTTGTTAACGCTAACCGTTTGCAGCTTTACTTGGAACGTGGCGGTAGCGGCGAAACGGTCCTGTACATCAGTGGCACTGGCGGTGATTTGCGCAATAAGCCAAATCAGTTCGATTCGCCGTTGGCACGGTATTTCAATTTGGTTTGTTACGACCAGCGGGGTCTTGGGCAAAGTGATAAACCGGATGGCGAGTACACGATGGCGGATTACGCTGACGATGCAGCAGCCGTGCTGGATCTGATTGGTGAGGAATCGATTCGCGTTGTAGGCGTGTCCTTTGGCGGCATGGTGGCCCAAGAATTGGCGCTGCGTTATCCCCGGCGTATTCGCTCACTGCTGTTGTTATGTACGTCATCGGGTGGAGGAGGGCAGCCGTCTTATCCGCTGCACGAGCTAGAGGCCCTAACGCCAACCGAGCGTGTGCATCGGCATCTGCAAATATCTGATACGCGGCGCGACGATGCTTGGGTGCAGGCACAGCCAGAGCAGTGGCAGCAACTGATGGATATTTCTTTGCGCGCCCGCCGACCCGACCGCGATGAGGTTGGAGCCATGAAGCAGTTAAATGCACGCAAGCTGCACAACACTTTCGATCGCCTGGCCAGTCTGGATATGCCCGTGCTGCTGATGGGCGGACTGCACGACGGTATTGCGCCACCACAGAACATGCGCGCCCTGCACGCGGCCTTGCCCAACGCAGAACTGCGTTTTTACGAGGGCGGGCACTTGTTTTTTATACAAGACCGACAGGCTTATCCCGATATGCTGGAGTGGTTAGCTAGCAGCTAACAACCGAGCATAAAGGAAACGGCAGGCTGCGCCTGCTAACCGGCCGAGTTGGCTGCCAACTGCTGCTCCGCACTGCTGCGCGCGCCGCGTAGGCGTTGGTAGATGGCCTTAATTTGATGCGGAATGGCCAGCATGGCCGGAGTAGTTACCAAGGTCAGTAGGGTGGCAAAGGTCAGTCCCGAGACAATGGCCTGAGATAACGGCACCCAAAAGCTCGACAGCATGCTGCCGTATTCTATGTTGCGGTTGACCAGGTCGATGCTTAGGTTACTGGCCAAGGGCAGCAAACCAAACACAGTAGTAATGGTTGTCAACATCACTGGCCGCAGACGCTGAGCGCCAGTGCGCACGATTAAATCCACATAATGCATGTCCGGATTTTTATCGCGAATCTCGTTATAGGTATCGATCAAAACGATATTGTTGTTCACCACAATGCCCGCCAGCGCGACCACGCCAACGCCGGTGAGAATGGCGCTGAACGGGTTGCCAGTGATAAGCAAACCGATGAGCACGCCAGCCGTAGATAGCACTACGGCGAATAAGATCAGCGAACTCTGATAGAAACTATTGAACTGGGTGACCAGGAGTACAAACATCAGCAGCAGCGACATGCCGAAAGCTACGCCAACAAAAGCCAGGGTTTCAGCCTGTTCCTCGTTGGCGCCACGAAACTGGATGCGCAAATCTGAGGGCCAGTCCTGCTCATTGATCCAGCTTTGAATTTCTTTAACCTTGTCGTCTGCCAGTACGCCCGGAGCGACGTTGGTGAGAATCATCATAATCGGCACGCCGTTAACCCGCTGCAGGGTGTCGACATTGGCCGATGGTGTAATGGTCACAAAGTTTGATAGCGGCACAAGTCCATCGTTAGTCACCATTTGTAGATCGTCTAGGGCCATCACGCCGCGCTGCTCGGTGGGATAGCGTACGCGGATGTCCACCGCGTCTTCAGAGCGATCGGGTCGGTATTCGCCAACCTTGATGCCATTGGTCACCAGTTGTACCGCGACCCCTACTTGGGTGACATCGGCGCCGTAGATGGCGGCCTGTGCCCGGTCAACTTCGATTTTGAATTCCACCCCCGGGAGTGCGCGGGTGTCGTCCACATCGCGTATATCGGCTACTTCGGTCTGCAAGTAATCGATTATTTTTGCAACAGCGGGTTGCAGCGATGCACGGTTATACGATGCCAGTTCAATTTGAATGTCTTTGCCAACCGGTGGTCCCATATCCATGGGCTGCAGTTCGACTTGCACGCCAACCATACCCTCGGTTTGCGCGCGGACCTGCTCTAGCACAGTCTCGGAGTCGAAGCGCCGATCCGCTCGGTCGTAAAGTTCTAAAAATACCGAGCCGACCCGGTCAGTGCCGCCATTTCTGCTGGGGCGTCCCGACAGTTGGGTGAAGGCGTTGACATGGGCAATACCCTCCACCTTTAAGATTTGTTCTTCTACTTCCACTAATAGGTCTTTGGTTTCGTCCACACTCAGGTTGCCCCGTGCACGCAGGTTCACCATGGCGAACTTGTTTTCGGCGTCGGAGAAATAAATGAGACCGCCGCCATACTGGCCGTAGGCCCAAAAAGTGGTGAACAGCACCGCTACGGTTGCAATCAGCGTGACTAAGCCATAGCGGGTGGCATGACCCAAAATGCGCGCATAAAAGCCAGTGATTGACGGCAGGGTGCGAGGGTCGCCGTTCTCCAGTACCTCTAACTTATGTCGGGCGCGCTTAGTAACGCTGCCTGCCTTGCCAAAAATCGAACCAATTACCGGACCGAATATCAGTGCATACAGCAGGCTGCCAGACAGCACCGTGAACACGGTCACAGGCAAAAAGCGCATGAATTTGCCTGATACACCTGGCCAAAACATCAGCGGTAAAAAAGCAGCAAGCGTCGTCGCAATAGAGGCAGTAACTGGCCAAAACATGCGCTGGGACGCCATGATGTAAGCACGCTGGCTGTTATAGCCCTCGGTCATTTTGCGGTCGGCGTATTCGGTGACCACAATGGCCCCGTCGATCAGCATGCCTAACCCCAGCAACATGCCGAACATCACCATGAAGTTAAACGAATACCCAAGCAGGTAAATAAAGATCAGCGAGAACAAGAAAGAGGAGGGGATGCCCAAGCCGACGATAATACCGCTGCGCAGGCCCATGGCCGCCACCACAACCACCATAACCAGCCCCAGCGCGGTAACGATGTTGCCTTCCAGTTCGACGACTTGGCTTTCTGCATAGGGTGCTTGGTCTTGGGAATAGACCATTTTGACCTTGCCCGGTAGGCGCGGACGAAATTCCTCGGCCACTACCTTGGCGTTGGCGATGGCATCGAGAATGTTGTAATTCGCACGTTTGACGATTTGCAGGCTGATGGTGTTCTTGCCATCAATGCGGGCATAGCTGGTGCGGTCCTTGAACGTGCGCCGGACCTGGGCAACGTCGCCAATGGTTACCACGGTGTCGCCCGAGGTTTTGATCGGAATATCCAGCACGTCACGCGGGTCCTCGATAATGCTCGGTACTTTGACTGAAAATCGGCCCTCGCCGTTGTCGAGGCTGCCAGCCGGTATCAGGCGGTTGTTGTTGACGATGCTGGTGATGATCTGGTTTGCCGACAGACGGTAGGTTTCCAGTACCGTGGGGTCGATGATGGCTTCCATCAGTTCTTCGCGCTGGCCAATCATGTCAGCAGACAATATGCCTTCTTGGGCCTCAATTTCGTCGCGCATATCTAAGGCAATGTTGTAGAGCATGCGCTCGGGGACATCGCCGATCAGGTTGATCTGCAAGATCGGAAAGTCCGAAGTGGACTGTTCCTGCACAATGGGTTCTTCCGCGTCGGTAGGGAACTCTACCTTGGCGCGGTCGACTGCCTCTCGCGTATCAAGTAGGGCCTGATCGAGGTCGAAATTCGCATCGAATTCCACCATTACCGTACCAGCATTCTCGGCGGCGAAACTGTTGATCTCTTCGACGCCTTCCACCTGACGCAGCTCAATTTCCAGCGGCATCACCAGCAGGCGCTCCGCGTCTTCGGGTGAAATGCCCTCATGAACTACCGTAATCACGAAGAAAGGCACATCGATTTCTGGGTCGCCTTCAACGGGGATAGCGCTGCGCGCGATAACGCCTGCCAGCAGCACCATAAACAGCAGCAACAAAGTGGTGCGCGAGCGCGAAATAATGGCGGCGAGAGCGTTCATGCAATCAAAGTCCTGTTGCTGGGTTGTGCGCAGTTCTCAAAGAGACTGCACAAGCTAGTGTATGAGTTCGGGTCTGAGTTTGATTCTGAGCCTGATTCTGGGCGGCTAAGTGCCAGCTTGCGCAGAGCCTGCAGAGGATGATGTGGCCAGAGTGGTATCGACATAAACCGGGTCGACACGTTCGTCGCTAACCACGAGCTCTTGGCCTACGGTTATAATGTTCGAGTTGTTCGGTAGTCCTGTTACCCAAATGCCGTCAGAGTCTTCGGCCACTACGGATACCGTATAAAACTCCACCCGGTCGTCGGCATTGACCACGCGGATGCCGTAGCCGCCGTTATTGTCCAAACTGAACAGCGCTGGCGAGACCTTGTGCGCATAGGCTTCACCGACGGGTATGCTAATATCTGTGGTCATACCCGAGCGCAATGCGCCTGCAGCGTTGTCGAGTTCAATTTCAATGGCAAACGTACGGGTCTTCGGATCATCCTGCTGACCAACAAAGGTCACTGGACCTTGGGCTTGGGTGCTATCAGCGAACAGGCCGATGGCCTGTATGCCGGGTTTGATTTTGTCAACAACGCGCTCGCCGACGCGGCCCACCAGCAGCATGGGGTTCATATCTACTAAGGTTGCGCACACCGCACCGGGCTGAACGAAGTCGCCCACCTCAAGCTGGACGTCTTCGATGAAACCAGCAAAGGGTGCACGCACTTGGGTCTTTTGCAGCGCCAAATCACGGCGCGTCAGTTCAGCCTGTGCGCTGGCAAGTTTGGCCTTGGCGGCAGCGATAGCGCTATCCGAGTTAAAACCCTTGGCGCGTAAGCGCTGTGCGCCTTCAAAGTCAATTCTCGCCTGATTCACACGCTGCTGAGATTCCACCAAGGATGCACGGCGGTCCTCAATGGAAAGACTGCAAAGCAGTTGGTTAGCAGCCACAGCCTGACCGCGCTCTACATCTCGGCGCACGACCCGCCCAGGGACCTCAGTACGCACGGCCACGGTTCGTTTGTTTTGAGTCTTGCCGCGAATGCTGGCAAAGCGAGTTTTGAGTTGGGCTTGGGATCTGACCACGCGCACTTGGGTTGGCACCTGATCGCTCTGCAGCGTTATTGCTTCGGCGTTGCGCTCGGCAATGGATGCGTCGTAAACCACGGGCGCTTGATCGATCTGCCCAGAGGCGAGCCAGAACACCAGTAGGACAGCGATGCCGGTAGCCCATAAGTAGGTGGCTTTCATGGTATGTGTTTTTCCTCTGCTGGGCGCGTGCGACAGTCACTTGCCGTAAAAAGGTTACGTAAAGTAACGTCGAAAAAATATATGTCAATGTTGATCGCTAAAATCAGGCGATAGCTAACGCATTTATTTTGTTAGCTTTTTTCTCAAAGTGCTCGGATATTAGTACACAGTAGAGTGATGGGGTTCAAAGTATTGTGAAGAAATGAACCAAAATGGGTCACGTAGAGATCAAAGTAGGTAGGCGGCAGGTCAGAGCGATGCTTGGTGGCGGGCTGACTGGACCCCAGTGGGCCCAGTCATTTGGTCGAAAACGCGGCTTAAGCTTGGGCGCTAGGACGCGCGGCCATACGGTCAAACCAAGCTTGTACATTGGTGTTGGTTGAATCCAGTGGTTGGCCTACCCCAGCGAAAAAGACCACCATGGCGTACAGTAAAATATCCGCCATGGTCAACGAGGCACCGGCAATGAATTCCCGACCATCGCTCATTTGCGCATCGAGCCAGGTGAGTTTGTCAGCAGCAATACGCTTCAACCCGTCCGCGGCTTCAGGCAGCGTAATCATGCGACTTTCGAAGATTTTAATGCCTTCCGCGTAGCGGAAGCCGTTGGCCATTGGCTCGCAAATACCCAGATCAACCCGGCGCGTCCACATATGCGCAACGGCTCGTTCCTGAGCCGTGTTACCGATCAGAGTCTTGCCCGGTGTGATGTCATCAAGGTACTCACAGATGGCAGTAATTTCGGCGATCACGGTACCATCGTCCAACTCCAGTGCAGGAGACTGGCCCGAGGGATTACGAGCCAAGAAGGCCGCCTGCCGATTTTCGCCAGCCATCAAGTCGACTTCTTCCATATCGAGTTCAAGACCTAGCTCGGCGGCATACATGCGCACCATGTGTGGGTTAGGACCCATTGAGTTGAATAGTTTCATTTTTACTCTCCCGGTTGTTGCAGCGGTGGCCTTACCACTCGCCGATATTTTCCATGTCTTGCCAAGGTGCCACTGGCGCCTGAGCCTCGCCCTGCTGCAGCAGTTCAATAGAGATGCCGTCAGGTGAGCGCACAAAGGCCATTCTGCCATCTCTTGGCGGTCTATTAACCACTACCCCATGGTCGACCAGTCGCTGACAGGTCGCGTAGATATCCTCCACCTCGTAGGCCAGGTGACCAAAGTTCCGCCCGCCGTCGTAGGGTTCAGGATCCCAGTTGTGGGTAAGCTCCACTTGAGCGTTCTCGTCGCCCGGTGCAGCAAGAAATACCAAGGTAAACCGGCCTTGCTCACTGTCAAAGCGCTTTAGCTCAGTGAGGCCAAGCGCGTCACAATAAAAGGACATGGATGCATTGATGTCGGTAACCCGAACCATGGTGTGTAGGTACTTCATAGTGATCTTTCAGTGCTCTTATTCGGTGGTATGAGAAGCTAGTTTGGCCGTCTGGGGCGCGAAACTAGCGAACGCAGGCACTCTATAATGTATCGGGTCGGATTTCGATAGACGCCCAAATTTGCAGGTTGGAATCTTTGTGGTAGGGCAGGCCTTTGGCACGCAATACGGCTTCCAACTCAGACAGGTCAACACTAAAGTACTTGCACAGCTCTGTGCTCTGCATAATGTGCCGACGCTTGGTGCGGGTCCGCCTTTTTACTCGTCGGCTGAGTCGCTGCATGAATTCAAAAAACTGTATATATATACAGCATCATGCGCAAACACATATCTAATGTCCACCAGCACTAGGCGTTCGATCTAAAGCTACTGAGTCCATCCGCCACTAAAGGGAATGGACTGACCAACAAAAAAATTACTCTCTTGGGAGGCTAAGAACAGCGCAAACAATGCATCTTCTCGGGCCGTGGCAAGTCTGCCAAGCGGCACTTGGCGCGCAAGAGATTTTTGGAAAGATTCCTTAGCTCGCAGTTCCGGTGGGTAGTACACGGGGTTTTCTACGTAATTTTGGGCGATTAGGTTGGCCTGAATATTGTGTTTGGCGACCTCTACACCGAGTGAGCGAATGTAACCCGCTTGGGCCGCCCGAGCCGCACTGTAAGCAGTGACCGTCGGCATGCCTTTCAGCGCGGTGGCACTGCCATAGACGACGATTTTGCCAGCTTGGCGAGCGACCATTTGCGGCAGCACGGCCTGACACAGTTGATGCAGCGGATGCACCATCATGTCGAAAGTACAGTGCCAGTCCTCGGCTGCCAACTCGGTGGCTGGAATACCGGTGAAGTTCGGTGATGCCAAGTTAGCAATTAGGACATCGACGGTGTCGCTGTTGGCTATTAGCTCAGCACAGCGGCCCGGCTGGGTAAGGTCTGAGGTATCGGCGATGACATGGGCGCCTTCTTCCTGAAACAGTTCAATGGTTGCAGGCCCCATATAGTCTTCCGCTTGGGTGACCAATACGCGCTGGCCAGATAGTCGTCCGCTCATGGACACTCCTTGTACAATTCTTCTGCGCTGCAAGGTAGCACGGAAGTCGCCATGTTCAGGATTGAAAAATGCTCATGGGTGCTATTCCACGCAAAATGGACTTCGCTGGCGATATACTGCTAGTCGTTTAATGCATCACACAGGATGAAACATGTCACAAAGCAGAGTGAAGCGCGGCGCGTTGCAGATAGCCGCTGAACTGGACGAATTTGTAGCGCAACAGGTGGCGCCGGGTACCGGTGTGGACGTTGATGCGTTTTGGGCGGGTTTTGAGGCCTGTGTGAACGAGTTGGGGCCAGTGAACCGAGAGCTGTTAGCGGTGCGCGCAAGCCTGCAAAAGCAGGTCGATGAGTGGCATCTGGCGCGCAAGGGTCAGCAGTTCGATGAAGCCGAGTACAAGGCCTTTTTGCAGTCCATTGGCTACCTGCTGCCAGAGCCAGCAGATTTCGCCATTGAGGTAGACAACGTCGATAGCGAAATTGCCGCGCTGGCTGGGCCGCAGCTTGTGGTGCCGGTGATGAATGCGCGCTATGCCCTGAATGCCGCCAACGCGCGCTGGGGCAGTTTGTACGATGCGTTTTACGGTACCGACATCATCCCGGAAGAGCCGGGCCGAGAAAAAGGCAGCAGCTACAATCCCGCTCGGGGCGAACTGGTCGTGGCTCGAGTTGCGGCAGTCCTTGATGAAGTGGTGCCGCTGGCTCAGGGCAGTCATAGCGATGTCGTTAGCTATGGTATCGGGATGGACGCTAGCGGCGTTGGCCACCTGCGCTGTATTTTGTCCGATGGCGGCAATACGGCGCTGCGCGACGAGTCGCAGTTTGTTGGTTTCGTAGGCGAGGCCGACCCTTCCAGTATTTTGCTGCAGCACAACGGGCTGCATTTGGACATTTTGATAGACCGCGAAGACCCAGTTGGCGCGGTCAACCCGGCAGGCGTCAAAGACGTTGTCGCCGAGTCTGCGCTGACCACTATTCAAGATTGCGAAGATTCGGTCGCCGCGGTTGACGCCGAAGACAAGTGCGTCGTCTACGGCAATTGGCTGGGCCTGATGAAAGGCAACTTAGAAGAGGTAATGGAGAAGGGCGGCCGTCGGGTGGTTCGACGCCTGAATGCCGATCGGCACTATAGCGCCGCGGCTGGCGGCGATTTGGCACTGCATGGGCGCAGCCTGATGTTGGTGCGCAACGTCGGCCATTTGATGACTACGGATGCGGTGCTTGATGGGCAAGGTAACGAAGTGCCTGAGGGTTTCCTCGATGGCTTTGTGACTGGCTTGGCCGCCAAACACGATGTGATGAAAAAGGCCGGCGAGTTACGCAACTCTCGCACCGGTAGCGTGTACATCGTGAAGCCGAAAATGCACGGGCCCGACGAGGTGTCGCTGGCGGTAGATTTGCTCTCGCGGGTTGAGCAAACCATTGGTGTAGCCCCGAACACTCTGAAGATGGGCATTATGGATGAGGAGCGCCGCACCAGTGTCAACCTTAAGGCCTGCGTCGAGCGCGCCAAGGAACGCATCGTCTTTATTAACACCGGCTTCTTAGACCGCACCGGTGATGAAATTCATACCAGTATGGAAGCAGGCCCGGTGCTGGAGAAAGACGTGATAAAGGCCCAGACCTGGATCACTGCTTACGAGGACAATAATGTCGACGTAGGACTGCGAGCCGGGTTTCAGGGTAAGGCGCAAATCGGTAAGGGCATGTGGGCGAAGCCAGATGAGATGGCAGAAATGCTGGAGGTGAAGTCGAACCACCCGCGCGCCGGAGCGAGCACCGCATGGGTGCCGTCGCCAACCGCAGCGTCGCTGCACGCCCTACACTACCACCAAGTGAGTGTGGCATCGGTGCAGGAAGAGCTACGCGGGCGCACGCCAGCGAGCGTAGACGACATTCTAAAAATCCCGCTATTGGCGGGCAAAAACCTGTCCGCAGAAGAGGTGCAGGCGGAACTGGATAATAATGTGCAGGGTATTCTGGGCTATGTCGTGCGCTGGATTGACCAGGGTGTTGGCTGCTCGAAAGTGCCAGATATCAACGACGTTGGCTTGATGGAAGACCGCGCAACGCTGCGTATCTCAAGCCAGCATATCGCCAACTGGCTACACCATGGCATCTGCAGCGATGAGCAGGTGCAGGCGACATTGCAGCGTATGGCAGCGGTAGTGGACCAGCAAAATGCTGGTGACGCGGAGTATCGCAACATGGCACCAAACTTTGCCGATAGCGTGGCTTTTCAGGCCGCCTGCGATTTGATCTTCGCTGGCACCGATCAGCCCAGTGGCTATACCGAACCAGTACTGCATGCGCGTCGACGCGAAGCCAAGGCCAAGTTCGGCGGCTAGGCGCGGTATCTACAGGCTCGTTTTGGCGACAAGGTGCCAAAATGCCTAGATCTAAATCAGGAGGAGTGTATGTCCAGTCTGGAAGGAAAGAGTGCTCTGGTTACCGGTGCCGGTCGCGGTATCGGTGAGGCCACTGCCCGCAAGCTGGCGGCCTGCGGCGCGCGGGTATTGGTTAATGACTTAGACGCCGACGTTGCCGAGGCCGTTGCGGCCTCGATTCCCGGAGCGGTGGCTTTTCCCGCCGACCTGACGGATCCGGCGGCAGCCGACGCGGTGGTAGGTGCTGCGCTTGAAGCCTTTGGCGGCTTAGACATCGTAGTCAACAACGCGGGCTATATCTGGCATAGCGCCATTCACAACATGAGCGACGAACAGTGGGATGCCATGCTCGACATCCACGCCAGTGCGCAATTTCGTATTCTGCGTGCCTACGGCCGCTGGCTACGGCAAAATGCCAGCGCGGATTCGCCAACGCGCAAGGTGGTAAACATTTCCTCCACCATGGGCGTACATGGCGGCGCGACTCAGCTTGCCTATTCGGCTGGTAAGGCCGCCGTTGTGGGAATCACCAAAACCTTGGCCAAGGAGTGGGGGCGCTTCAACGTCACCGTCAATGCGGTGGCCTTTGGTGCCATTGAGACACGACTCACCAGTCCCTATGAACGCGAGCCGAATATCTCGGTGGTTAAGGGCCAACCGCGCAAGGTGGGTTTGAGCCTAGAGCAAATCGAAGCCGCCAAACAGGCCTCGCCGCTGGGTCGAATGGGCACGCCGGAAGATGCGGCGAATTCGATCTACCTAATGTGCGCGCCTGAATCCGACTGGATTACTGGCGAGGTCATTCTCGCCAGCGGTGGTGTTCGCTCCTAACCCAAATACGTGATCAGTGGTCTTGAGCCTTGCTAACCCCGCTAGGAATGCGGATGTTGTCCACTAAGGCCATTACCTGTGGCGGTGCCGGTGCGGTTAACCGCGACACGACGAAGGCCAAGGCAAAGTTGATTACCGCGCCAACCGTGCCAATGCCTTCCGGAGAAACACCGAACAGCCAATAGTCGGCGTTATTGGTTTCTGGGGCGACAAACTTAAAGTAGGCGATGTAGCTGATGCTGAAGATCAGGCCAGCCAGCATGCCGACAATGGCACCCTCCCGGTTCATGCGCTTATCGAAGATACCCAGCAAAATCGCAGGGAACAGCGACGCAGCAGCCAGACCAAAGGCGAAGGCCACCACCTGAGCCACAAAGCCGGGTGGGTCGATACCGAGATAACCGGCAATACCGATGGCAGTGACCGCCGCAAGCCGGGCATAGAACAACTCTTGTTTATCCGTCAGCCCCTTGGCGAAGGTTTTCTTCATCAAGTCATGGGACACCGACGTGGAAATAACCAGTAACAGACCAGCCGCAGTAGACAGCGCTGCAGCCAAGCTGCCCGCCGCAACCAGAGCAATTACCCAGTCGGGCAAGGCGGCGATCTCCGGGTTGGCCAGCACCATAATGTCGCGGTCTACATAGACCTCGTTATCACTAGCCGTTGGAGCATTGGTGACATCCCGTGAGCCGTCTGCTCGGCGCTCTGGGCCAAAGGTGGGCTTGCCCTCAAAAGGCGCCCCCGGATGGTACTGAATACGGCCATCTTGGTTCTTGTCTTCCCAGCCGATTAGGCCAATGTTTTCCCAACTCTTAAACCAACTCGCCACATCCGTGTACTGAGTGTTGTGCACAGTATCGACAAAGTTGAGCCGGGCGAATGCGCCCACCGCTGGGGCCGTGGTGTAAAGCAAGGCAATAAAGATCAGCGCATAGCCAGCCGACTTGCGCGCATCAGAAACCTTGGGGACCGTGAAAAAGCGCACGATCACATGCGGCAGGCCAGCGGTGCCAATCATTAACGCCATGGTGATAGCGAACACATCGATGGTGCTTTTTGCGCCGTCGGTATAGGCGGCGAAGCCAAGCTCCGTGAGGGTCTGATCCAGTTTGTCCAACACAGACAGCCCGGAACCATCAGCCACTTCCGCACCCAAACCCAATTGGGGAACCGGTATGCCGGTAATCAACATGGAAATAAAAATCGCTGGCACTAAGTAGGCAAAAATCAGGACGCAGTATTGGGCCACTTGGGTATAGGTAATGCCCTTCATGCCGCCGAGTACGGCGTACATAAATACAATGCCCATACCAACGATCACGCCCCAAAAAATCGGGATGTTAAGAAACTGGGAAAAGACGATGCCGACACCACGCATCTGCCCAGCCACATAGGTAAAAGAAATCAGGATCAAACAAATCACCGCCACCACGCGGGCAGTGGTCGAGTAGTAGCGGGTGCCGATAAAGTCCGGCACGGTAAATTGGCCAAATTTGCGCAGGTAGGGCGCTAGCAGCAGGGCTAAAATCACATAGCCACCGGTCCAGCCCATAAGATAGACCGCACCGTCATAGCCCATAAAGGCAATAATGCCCGCCATAGAAATAAACGAGGCAGCACTCATCCAGTCTGCTGCGGTGGCCATGCCGTTAGCAATGGGGTGAACCCCACCGCCCGCCACATAAAATTCGTTAGTAGAACCGGCGCGGGACCAAATGGCGATGCCAATGTACAGGCTGAAAGAAAGCGCGACGAACAAATAAGTAAGGGACTGTGCATCCATACTACGCATCTCCCTCGGCTGAAGGGTCTTCGTCCTCGTCGGAGACACCGAATTTGCGATCCAGTTTTTGCACTAAGTGGATGTAGGCGAAGATCAGCGCCACAAACACATAAATAGAGCCCTGTTGCGCCCACCAAAAGCCCAGCTTAAAACCAAAGAAAGAGAACTGATTGAGTTCATCAACCAGCAGAATGCCAAAGCCAAATGACACGATGAACCAGATGCTTAACAGCACTCCGAGCAATCGTAAGTTGGCGCGCCAGTAACCTGTATCGGCTTTGCTGCCGTTGTTTTTATCCACGAACATTCCCCTCAGTGACTGCGCAGATACTGCACTAAGCCTTGCTGGGAATACAGCCGCGCTAGTATCGCTGAGTTCAAACTTGTAGCCTTTGCCCCTGTTAATGTTTGGTTATATACATGTCTTCTAACTTTGATCTGGATTTTCCCCAGGCCCCGGTGCAGCCCATACGGCCTGCAGCTACAGTAATCGTGGTGCGCGAGGCGGCCAGCAGCTATGAAATCTTCATGCTCAAGCGCACGAGCAAGGCCAGCTTTGCCTCAGGCATGTATGTTTTTCCCGGCGGGCGAGTAGACCCTGACGATCATCTGCACGCCTATGACCCTTATCGGTATGGGCCAACAGAAGGCCAGCAGCCTCAGGTGGCCGCCTTAGGCGATGAATGGCGGGGTTTCTGGATTGCCTGTATTCGCGAGACATTTGAGGAGGCCGGGCTCATGCTGGCCTATACCCCGGACGGCGAGTTGGTGTCCTTCGCTGATCCCAAAGTTCAGGAGCGTTTCGCCGGTTACCGTGAGCCGCTGCACGACGGCACGCTGTCGCTGTTGGATATCTGTCACAAAGAAAATTTAAAGCTGGCGGTAGACCATATTCATTTTTACAACCGCTTTATTACCCCGCTTGGTCGCCCCCGTCGTTTCGATACCCGCTTTTTTATCGCCGCAGCGCCAGAGAGCCAGCGTGGTAGCCACGATGAGCAAGAAACAGTCGATAGTATTTGGATTACCCCGCAACAAGCGCTGGCGCGACATGCCGCAAAAGAGTTTGATTTGATGAACGTGACGCGGATTCAACTGGAAGCCTTAGCGCAATCGGCGGATAAAGCCGCACTGCTGGACATGTCGGTGAACAAAACCCGTTTCGATACGCGCAGGCCCGTATTGCCGAAGTAGCTATGGCGCAAACCGAGCTGCGTAAACAAAGCCGCGCATACAGCGTCGCGCAAAAAAGCGGCAATAAAAGCAACAAAAAAGCAGCAATAGTGGAGTTGCGAAAACATGCCTAACGAAATTCAAATCCGCGACCTCGACCTGCCCGCAGACGGCAAATCGCTGCAACGGGTATGGCGGGAGATCGGCTGGTCCGATAGCGAACGCTCTGATCGCGTCATGCTAGATGTCTTTGCCGAAGGTTCGGCCAGTGTCGGCACGATCAATGACGAGGTTGAATGCGCGGTGTTGACTCAGCCCGGCACCATGCGCCTCGATCAACAGGACCTGCCGCTGTGTGTGGTGGCTGCGGTGACCACCAGCCGCATCGCCCGAGGGCTTTCGCTGGCGCAAAAACTCACCGCCCGTCAACTCGTACAAGGACAGCAAACGGGTGCTGCCGTGGCCGCCCTAGGCATGTTCGATCAGGGCTTCTACGATAAGCTGGGGTTTGGCACCGGTGCTTACATTAACGAATTTTCCTTCGATCCCAGCCTGCTGAATGTAAACATTAAGCCGCGCACACCAACGCGCCTTACCGCAGCGGATGCACCACGCATGCTGGCGACCATGCTGGCCAGACCCCGTACCCATGGCGCGGTAACTATCGACCTATCGAAAAGCTTCGAATCTGAGCTAGACCGCGAAAACAGGTTTGGGCTTGGCTATTTCGAGGGCGAGCGGCTCACCCACTTTATGTGGATGAAAGAAAAAGGTGAGCATGGTCCTTATTGGGTTGAATGGATGGGCTATGAGACTGGCGCGGGACTGCTAGAACTGCTGGCGCTGCTTAAGTCGTTGTCCGATCAAATCTACTCCGTGTTCATGCTTGAACCGCCCCATGTGCAGTTTCAAACCCTGCTCAAACGCCCGTTTCGCAGCCAAGCTATTGCCGAAAAGGGGAAATTCAGCGCCGGTCAAGAAACCTATGCGTGGTACCAGCTACGTATTTTGGATCTACCCCAATGTGTGCAAGCCCTCAACTACAATGGTCCAGACATCTGCTTCCAGCTGCGGGTTGATGACCCGATGGATGGGTTGCTGAACTCACCAGACTTGGCCGAGCAGCAAGCGCTGTGGCAAACCCTAGGCGGTGATTGGATCGTCACGCCGGGGGAACAAGCCACCGCCAACCGGGGTCTGGACGAAGCGCTGCCGCAAATGCACTGCACGGTTAACACCCTCAGCCGACTGCTCTGGGGCGTTTCCCGGGCCAGCAGCCTTGCTATTTCAGACGGCCTGACGGCACCAGTGGCATTGCTGCAAGCGTTAGATGGTGTCTTTACCGCCAACCCAAACCCGGGCTGGGAATTCTAGCGCCGCATGGTCTTAGCCATATACATCACCAGTGCTGTGGGAGTAATGCCGCGTGACTGACCGTGTCTCGCTAACTCTCGGCGTAGACTTGCCCGCACTGCAACGCCTTGGTTGGAGCGATGACTTGGAGGACAACCTACAGGCGCTTTATCCCAACATTGCCGATTTCAGCGCCACAGAGCCGAGCGCCACAGAGCCCATCGCCGCGGAGAAAAACCCAGACGCCTTTGTTGCCCGGGTTATCGGCGTGGAACGCACGGGCCTCACTATCGCCCCAGAGGGGCTGCTTGAAATTGATCAGGTGCCGCTCAGCGGCCGCTGGTTTCGTGGCGATGAGGAAACGCGTCCGACCATCGGCGATTGGGTAGTAGTCGACGCGCGTACTGGAACCTTGCTCGACCTGCTACCACGCCGCAGTTTGATTAAGCGCGTCAATCCCCTTGGTGCTTTGCAGTTAATCGCCGCCAATGTAGATACCGCCTTAATTGTTACCTCCTGCAATGCAGACTTTAGCCCCGAGCGGCTAGAGCGCTACCTTTCGGTGGTGATGGAGGCGGACATTCAGCCGCTACTCGTGCTGACCAAGACTGACCTGATAGACGATGCCAGCGTCTATGGCGAGGTGCTAACCGAGCGTTTCCCGGACATACCGCAAGTTTCGCTCAACGCGCTTGAGGCCTCGGCAGTGGCTTCGCTAGAGCCTTGGTGCGCTCCCGGCCAAACGCTGGCGCTACTTGGGTCCTCTGGGGTAGGTAAGTCGACCTTGGTGAATTCACTACTCGGCGGCAAGGTACAAACCACGGCGGAGATACGCGAGGAAGATGGCAAGGGCCGACATACCACCACCAACCGTTCGCTACACCGCTTACCGCAGGGTGGGGTGATACTGGATAGCCCGGGCATGCGTGAACTGCAGTTGGCTGAGGCGGAAGAAGGGTTGGATCAACTGTTCGCAGATGTGGAAGCGCTGGCGGCTATGTGCCGTTTCAATGATTGTTCCCATGCGGGTGAGCCGGGCTGTGCCATTGCTGCCGCGCTGCAGGCAGGCGAGCTTGATCATGAGCGCCTCACCAGCTACCTGTCGCTTAAGGCCGAAGAAATACGTAACCGCGAATCGCTGGCCGCCAGACGCTCCCGCGATCGCGCCTTCGGCAAAAAAGTGCGCGGTGCAGTGCGTGCCAAGCGCGCAGACTTAGACGCCGACGAGTAGAGCATCGACAGCGTAGCTCAAAGCTCCTAAAGTGCAGGGTCGTGGCGACTGCAGGCCTAGCCTGTGCGTCATCAGCACAGATTTTGAGTATTGGTTTACGAGGTTGTTAGTGGCAAATCTAGTCGCGCCCAAGGTCCAAAAACAGGCCGTTTCAGTTACCCGCAAAATGTCAGCATCCCTGCCGGGACTGCGAGAAATTGCTGCCCAGCGCGGTTTAAAAGTACATCACCTCGGTGCAGGCTATCCTCACCCTGAGGTCACGGATCCTCGAGGCTTTTTGCGGCATCAGGAGGCCTACTTCGAGTTCCTGCGCGAACGCGAGGGTTTGAATGACCCAGACGTTTTGCCCGAGTATTTGCGCGAGGCCTATTCCTATACTGACACGCTAGGTCCGGTCTCAGCTCGACAGACCTTTGCCAATGTATATGGCAAGGATTGGGGTTTTCAGCTCGATGCTGAAAAGCTGATACCTACCGTTGGGGCCTCGGGCGGTATTAATTTGATTTGCTCCATGTTCGAGCACCCGGGCCAGCAAGTTGCCTACATTACCGATGCGCCAACTTATGCGGGCTTTACCGCACGGGTAGCCCTATGCCAGCACGCCACCATTTTCAGCGTGGATATGGACGGCGAAGGACCGCTGCCCGACACCATGCGCGCGCAAATTCGTGCGGCCCGAGAGCAAGGCTACTTCGTGCCCTTCTACTACACGGTTCCCGACGGTCATAACCCCGGTGGTTTTTCCTTTAGCCAAGCGCGCAGGGAAGCCATTCTCGAAGTAGCGCGAGAAGAAGGCATTTTGATTGTCGAAGATGCTCCCTATCTGTACATCAATTTTGCTGACCCGGCACAGCGTGCAAAGCCATTCCTGAGTATGGCCCCTGACCAAACCGTGCATCTGTTCACCGGCTCTAAAATTGGCTTTCCCGGCCCACGGGTTGGGTTTTTGTACAGCGAAGCCGAGCTGGAAATAACCGACGGACAAAAAGTATCGCTGTCCGAACTGGCGCTGGTGGAATCTAGCAGCGAACTGCTGTTTCACAGCCCCGGCGCGCTGCGTGGCTTTGAGGCGCTATTGCACGAGCGCGATGAAGCAGAGGGGTTCGTTGAGCGGCAAAGCATTTGGCCACTGGCCGAAGAAAAACTGGTGGTCTATCGGGAGAACCGGGAAATACTACTCGAGGTCTTTGCCCGCGAGTTAGGCGCTTACACTGAATACTTTAGTTGGACCATTCCAGAGGGCGGCTTCTTTACGGTATTTACCTTCCTAAATAGTGGTGCGGGTAAGCCAGTACAGACCAACGATGCCATGATCGAAAACATGGTGATGGAACACGGCTTGGTGGTTATTCCGATGTATGACTTTTATCCCAAGGATGCACGGCAGCGTGATCCAGGTGCAGGTATGAACCAATTGCGGCTGAGCTTTTGTTTCAGTGAAAGCGCCGGTCAGCAGCGTCGCGACGATATGCGCGAGGCGGTGGAGGCATTCTGCGTCGCCGCTAAAGCCTTAGTGGGTTTAGTGGGCGTCAGCGAATAGCAGACGCCGGTGCTCTACCTTGGTGCAAAGACCGGCCACACAGGCGAAGCCCGCTGCTCGGGCAAGCGCCAAGGCCTCCGGGTGATAGACCCCCATCTGCAGCCACAGCCCCTTGGCACCTATGGCGATAGCGTCTTGGGCAATGGACATGACTGCATCGGATTGGCGAAACACATCCACCAGATCAACAATCCCCGGCACTGACGCTAAATCTGCATAGCACTGCTGCCCGAGTACCTGCTGCTCACGCGGGTTCACCGGAATGACCTCAAAGCCAGCCTGCAACAAATACTCGGCAACCCCATAGCTAGGCCTTGCTGGGTTGCTCGACAGTCCAACCACGGCAATGCGTTTACCGGCAAGACACTGCTCTATGTCTTGGGCCTGCTGCCAGCTATGAATGTCTTGGGTAGCGCTCACGGTGAAGTCGGCAGCCGGGTCCCAGACTACGAGGCGAATTGCGGAGCCGTTAGGTTCCGCTCGGCCAAAAACGCCGGGTTATATAGCCGCGATTGGTATTTACCGCCGCCATCGCAAAGAATGGTAACAATGGTATGTCCGGGTCCCATCTCCTGAGCTATTTTTACCGCCGCACTTAAATTTATGCCGGAGCTTGAACCGAAGAACCAGCCCTCCTGATGCAACAGCCGATACACCATATCCACCATCTCTTGGTCATCCACCTGTACCGCAGAGTCGATGTTGGCACCGGCCAAGTTTTCTGTGACCCGGGAGTTACCAATACCTTCGGTCATCGAGGGACCGGGGGTCATGGTTGCTTTGCCCGTGGTAACCCAGTTGTACAAAGCGCTGCCCATGGGGTCGGCTAGAACGATTTTAACGTCGGGGTTTTGTTCCTTTAAGTACACCGAGGTGCCAGCCAGCGTGCCACCGGTGCCTACTGAACAGGTAAAGGCATCTACACCGCCATCGGTCTGAGACCAAATTTCCGGCCCCGTGGACTCATAGTGAGAGAGGCTGTTGGCTTTATTGTCGAACTGGTTTGCCCAAATGGCGTTGTCGAGAGTGGCGGCGAAACGCCCGGCCTGTTTCTGAAAATTGTCGTCGTTGGCATAGGGCACGGTGGGTACCACACGAACCTCGGCACCAAGAGTGCGCAAAATGTCGACTTTTTCTTGGGACTGATTGTCCGGCATATAAATGATGGTTTTATAGCCACGGTTGTTGCAGACATGGGCTAAGCCGATACCGGTGTTGCCAGCGGTACCTTCAACCACCGTACCGCCAGGCTGCAAGGCACCCGAGCGCTCAGCCTGCTGCACCATCCACAGCGCAGCGCGGTCTTTGACCGAACCACCAGGGTTCATGAACTCTGCCTTACCGAGAATTTCACAGCCGGTTTCTTCCGACAGCGAGTTGATGCGAATTAAGGGCGTATTGCCAATGGAACTGATCAAGCCGTCAACAATGGTCATAGGAACGCTCAAAAACAAAGCCCGCAGTTTAAGGACCGTGAACGACTTGGGCAAATGGGCAAATAGGCAGAGACTCGCGGATGTTGCCGTTCACCCCGACTCGTCTGGGGTAGGGTCGGCAGTAGCGTGACAAGGGTAGCGGTTATGTCTCAATTGCCGAGCTATCGGCAAGCGCCGCTGGCTGCAGCATTGCGGGCCAGCGAGCCAGAGCACACTATTGTGCTCTGTTCGGCATTCGACAGATGCTTAGCTATCTGTGGTGGCGGGCGTAGTGAATTGAACCGCTGACATTTCAACCGAAGGGCTACGGAAAGTTCTGATGCTTTCCTAATGTTTTTCTGATGGTCGCGATATTATTCGACCAGTTCACAAATTATTGGCAGGACCAAGGCTCGATTGATTGGCAGGTGGTAAGCTGAATCTGGTTTTCGCCGACAGTTCACGACAGACGGGTTTCCCATAATCACATCGTCTGTGTTTGTGAGGTTCCTCAAATCCGATAACGCTATAGGAGGTGCGTCATATGAACGCATGGATATTCCTCGGAGCGGCAATTGTTCTCGAAGTAGCGGGTACGTTCCTGCTTAAGCTTTCAGATGGGTTTGCGAACTGGCATTGGGGTGCCTTGTCGATTTTCTGTTATTCAGCCTGCTTTTGGGTACTGGCACCTGCGATGAAGGTAATCCCTGTTGGTGTGGTCTACGCAATCTGGGCAGGAGTGGGGATAGTCGCGGCCACAGCGATTGGGATTTTCGCTTTCGATGAGAAGCTTGGAGGCGTCCAGTATCTTTGTATCGCCATGGTACTGATTGGCGCCGTAGGACTTCGCCTCACAACCACTACCTAATTGTTTCGTTAGCGCGCTATACACAGTGCTACCGCGTTTCGTCTATAACGCAGTGTTCGTGGGTGTTACTGGCAATGATTTAGCGAGCATCAGTTTTTCGTCGTTGGTGTGAGAGCGCCTAGCCACTTTCAGACTAGACGCGAACCATGCCATGGAAAAACAATGCGCACGGAGTTCTTTAAAAAAACCGCCGTTCTATGCCCTGCTGTCCGATCATCTCAACCCGCTCTCCCTCAATGCGATAATAAACGCTGTCCACGCCGCAAACGCTGCGCCTGTAACCCTTGCGCAAATCCTTAACCGCTGGGCACAAAAGTGGCTGCTTGTTTACCTCAAAAGCAGTTACTTGGATTTCAGTAAATCACGAATCTCGGTCAGCAAAACGGCTTCTGGTGAGGGAGCGATTGGTTCTTCAGGCATTTTTTCTTCGCCGCCTCTGTCTTCTGCACCTTTCAGTTTATTGATCCCCTCAACAACCATAAAAATAACAAACGCGATAATAGTAAAATCGATAAGAGTTTGAATGAACAGACCATAGCTGATCAGTACAGCCGGTTTTTCGCCTACGGCCTCTTTGACGATAATCGCCAGATTGGAAAAGTCCGCACCACCTAATAGCACACCAATTGGAGGCATAATTACCCCTGAAACGAACACCGTAATGATGTTGCCGAAGGCAACACCAATAACGATACCAACGGCCATATCAACAACATTGCCCTTTACCGCAAAATCTTTGAATTCTTTCATCGTACTCATAGTTTTTCTCTTAGAAGATTATCCGGTTGACCTGACATTTCCCCTAGCGCCCAATTGCGCTCGTTCATCCGCAAGCACGATCACCATATCCTCGCTGGCTAAAATAAACCGGCTGTTGATTCATGACTTCGCTCCTGTTGACCAACCCCTACCACCGACGGCAACCAGCTTTGAAGAACAACCATGAGATTGAACATTGTAAATACGTATGAGATGAACGGCGCAATCTGGGGGATCGGTGGTTGGATTGGTTGGCTTGGGCTAATCGGCGCTCGTGTTTGGTAAAACGCCAACAGATAGGCGTTACGCCAGAGGGAAAGAGCAATGGCGACTTGCCCCGTCGGTCACTGATCCAAGTAATGCGTAACACCCCGTAGTCATCGCAAGCCACTCTGAGTAGTCTATGCAGTACTAGGGGTTTCATGGGAAGAATGACTGTTATGTCTCGATTGCTTAGCGATCAGCAAGCCGCGCGGGCGGCAACATTTGGTTTGAATGCCGACAAAGTTGAGGCGCTGTTGCAGCGCGCGGGCGAGGAGGTGGCAGCAGGCTTGCTACCCGCGGCGCAGCTTGCCATTGCCCGGCAGGGTGAAGTGGTGCTGCAACAAAATTACGGCGCGGCGCAGGACAATTCACTAACCTGTATTTTTTCCGCCACCAAGGCCGTTACCTCGGCTGCGGCATGGCTGCTGTTTCAGGCCGGTGAGCTGGCCGAGGACGAATACGTTGCCAATATCGTTCCTGAATTTGGCAGCAATCACAAAGACCAAATTACCGTTGGCCAACTGTTTAGCCACACCGCCGGGTTTCCTAGCGCACCCTTCGCGCCGCTGGATTGGGACGACACAGAGAAGCGCTATGCGCGTTTTCGTAAGTGGTGGCTTAACTGGTCGCCGGGCACGGCGTTTGAATATCACCCGTCGTCCTCTATGTGGGTGATTGCCGAAATTATCGAGCGTCGCTCGGGCATGGGCTACCGCGACTTTGTTCGCACCAACGTGTTGGAACCGCTGCAGCTGGGTGATCTGTATGTAGGCTTACCGGCTGCTCAGGGCGCTCGCGCGCTGCCCTGTGCCTATGTCGGCGAGGCTATGACCGAGCAGGAATACAAAAATCTGGGTATGCCGGTGCCGCCGGTAACGGAGGTGACGGAAAGCGCCATCTTGTCCTTCAATACGCCAGCAGTACAGGCGGTGGGAGTACCCGGTGGTGGTGGCTTCGCCACTGCAGCGGCGATGACCCTGTTTTATCAGGCGCTGCTCGCCGGGGGTAACGAACATGCGACGCTTTGGTCCTCAGAAACCCTATTGGATGCGCGGCGTGTGCGCTCTGCTGACTTCACCGACGCCATGTTTAAAAAGCCCGCGAACCGTGGCTTAGGAATTATTGTCAGTGGTGACAAAAGCCGCAATTTTCGCGGCTTTGGTAAAACCAATTCTGCTGACGCTTTCGGTCATAATGGCGCGGGCGGGCAGCTGGTCTGGGCGGATCCGGCCAGTGGCATCAGCTTCGCTTATCTGACCCCGGGACACGATAGGAACTCGGTGCGCCAAGGTTCTCGAGGTGTCGCCATTAGCAGCCTTGCGGCGGTTTGCGCTGACGCTTGAGTCCAGCATTCTGCAAAGACTTTCCAACAACACAGGAAAAACGCTATGCGCTATCTGACTTTATTTTTGTGCGCAGTGCTGGCGGTGACGAGCGCCGCCAATGCCCAGTCCCAATCCCAGTCCCAGTCTAAGTCTCAGCCCCAGATTCAAGTGGATTCGCGTACCGAAGCGCTGTCAGATGATGCCGCCAGCTTGGCCCAAGGCCAGCAGTCAACCGGAGTGGCCCTTGCAGATAAACTTTGGAGCCTTGCGGAACTGGGCTATCAGGAATACCAAAGCAGTGCGGAGCTGCAAAGCTATCTGGGTGCTAACGGCTTTTCCGTAGAAACCAATGTGGGCGCCATTCCTACCGCCTTCGTTGCAACCTATCGTTCACCGCAGGCCAGCAGGGCCACCCCAGTGCTGGCCATTCTTGCAGAGTTTGATGCGCTGCCCGGACTCAATCAAGCAGCGACCCCAATGCGACAAGTCACCCAGCAAGACGGGGCAGGCCATGCCTGCGGTCATCACTTGTTTGGGGCCGCATCTGCCCAAGCAGCAGTTGGTCTGAGCCAATGGCTGCGCGCTAACCGTATTGGTGCCACCATCAAACTGGTGGGCACACCAGCCGAAGAGGGCGGCTCTGGCAAAGTCTATTTGGCCCGCGCAGGGATTTTTGACGACGTCGATGTGGTATTGCATTGGCATCCGTCTGATGGCAACTCGGCGTCACCGTCAAGCACGACCTCGAATAAATCCGGGCGCTTTACCTTTACTGGGCGTGCGGCGCATGCGGCCTCTGCGCCGGACCGTGGCCGCTCGGCGCTCGACGGCGTTGAAGCTATGAACTTCATGGTGAATCTTATGCGCGAGCATGTGCCCCAAACAGCACGCCTGCACTACGTGATAACCGACGGCGGTGATGCCCCAAATATCGTGCCGGAAACTGCACAGGTTTATTANTACGTGCGNCACCCGGATAAAGATCAGGTGGTGAAGTTGTTCGAGCGGGTGGAAAAAGCGGCGCAGGCTGCGGCNATGGGCACGGGTACGCGGGTCGATGTAGAAGTAATGCACGGCAACTATCCTGTGTTGCCGAACCTTACCTTGGCTAAGCTGGTGAACGACAACCTCGTCAACATGGGTGGGGTTCAATACAGCCCGACAGAACATGAATTTGCCCAGACCATCCGTAAAACCTTAATCGCGCCGCGCCGCGACCTAGGCTCGGAGCAAACCGTAGCCCCCTATCGGGTACGCCAGTCCATGGGTTCTACCGACGTCGGCGATGTCAGCTGGCTGGTGCCCACAGTGGGCTTTACCACCGCGACTTGGGTGCCCGGCACCCCTGCCCATAGCTGGCAGGCGGTGGCTGCCGGCGGCATGAGTATTGGCCATAAGGGTATGGGCTTGGCAGCGCGCTTACTGGCGAAATCTGCTGCGCAGCTGATATTGCGGCCGGATATTGTCAGTGCTGCCAAGGCTGAGCTGCAGCGTTCTCAAGGTCCGGACTTTGTCTATGCGGCGCTGCTGGGTGATCGCCAGCCACCGCTGGACTATCGAAAGTAGTCGCAATTAATCGCAAATTAGCGTGAGCAGCGAAATATGAAGTCGATGAACATAGGCGTACTGCATCCCGGTGCCATGGGGGTGACCATTGCGCAAACTCTCAAGGACAGCGGCCATCGTGTGGGCTGGGTTGCAGCAGGGCGCAGCGAGCAGACCAAGCAGCGTGCTCGGGAACTGCAGACCTTTAACTCCCTCGACGATATCGCTGGCTGGGCCGACGCGCTTATCAGCATTTGTCCGCCCCATGGTGCGCTCGCGCTCGCTGAACGCATTCACGCCACCGGTTTCACTGGTCTGTACATCGACGCCAACGCGCTAGCGCCCGCAACGGCGCTGAAAATTGCCAACACGGTTGGCATTGGGGCCTATGTGGACGGCGGCGTGATTGGTCCACCAGCACTGCAGCCCGGGACGACGCGCCTGTATTTGTCGGGTCATCATGCCGCCGCAGTGGCGGATTGGTTCAGTGCCGGGGCGCTGCAGGCCATTGCGCTGCCCATGAGCCATGACGGCGGCGCAGGCCATGTCGCCGCGTCCATGCTGAAGATGAGCTACGCCGCCTACAGCAAGGGAGCCAGTGCGCTGCTGCTATCGGTAAATGCTTTGGCCGCGGCTGGGGGTGTTACTACTGCGCTGCATCAAGAATGGGCGATCTCGGCCCCAGACCTACTCAAGCGCAGCCAGCGCACGGCGCAAATGACCTCGGGCAAGGCTTGGCGATTTGTCGGCGAGATGCTTGAGATCAGCGAAACCTACTCAGATATGGGGCTGCCCGATGCCTTCCACGCTGGCGCAGCGGCCACCTATGAGCGAATGGGTGACCTAAAAGACCTGCCACCCCAAGAGCTAGAGGCAGTTATTGCAGCGCTGCTGCAAGCGCCCGCTGACTAAGCGGCTCTAGGTCAGTTGGCCGCTGCCGACATGGAGTGTGCTCTGCACATGCAGGTTGTCGTTAAACGACCGTACTTTGATGCCGTCTTCAAGCAGCACGATGCGCGAAATGGAACCATTGTCTGCGCCGTTGAAGGCAAAGGGGGAGGCCCCTGTTGCGTGGGCAAGAATATGGCCCACCACACCACCGTGCACCACCGCGACAACTTTTCGGTTGGCATGTGCCTGATGAATTCGTCCAAGGGCCGCAGTGATGCGTGCATTCAATGTTGCCCAGCTCTCGGCTCCGGGAATGACATCCCAGCGTTCTTCGGCCTGCATTTGCACAAATAAAGGATCACCTGCTGCGGCTTTCATGCGCAGTAAACCTCCCTCCCATTCACCCAAACAAACCTCGCGTAGGTCCGCTTCCAGCCGTGTCGTCATCCCTAGGTGTGCGGCTAACGGTGCCGCCGTTTGCACCGTGCGCTGCAGTGAGGTGACGTAAATGGCGTCAATTTTCTCGTCTTTTAAGCGCTCGCCTACAGCGATGGCCTGTTGTTCACCGTTCGGGTGTAGCTCCGGATCGCCATGACCGTCGACCAAGGGAAACGGGTTTTCCTTGGTTGCGGCACGAGACTCGCCGTGGCGCACTAAAATTACTTCGGTTGCGCCTTCTGGCGGCTGATACGAATGTTGTCGAAAGCCCTCGCTCATGCTGACTCCTAGGTATGAGAGTTGGTTCGCTGTTGTCGTTAGCTATGGCCGGTAGCCAAAGTTTGGTGGATCTGTACGCAACGCCTTGCGCGCCAGCCTCGCCCACTGGCACAGATAGCTGCGGGTTTTACGCGGGTCGATGATTTCTTCTATCTCGAAGTATTCGGCACTGCGGTAGGGCGAGCGTAGGCGATTCAACCGTTCCTTGATCTTGGCCAAGTGACCTTCCGGGTCTTCGGCCTCTGCAATTTCGGCTTTGTAGGCGACTTCGATACCGCCCTCAATTGGCAGGGAACCCCAGTCGCCAGAGGGCCAGGCGGCGCGAAAGTGATGGCTGCCGGGTTTGTGATTTGCCCCGCCAGCGACGCCAAAGGCCTTGCGGACTACCACGCAGCAGAACGGTGTGGTGAGCTGTCCCATGGCGGCTAACGCCGATGCGCCCGCACGAATGGTGCCTTCCTCTTCGGACTGCTTGCCGATCAAAAAGCCCGGACAGTCTTCTAGGTGAATCACGGGAAGATGGAAGGTGGATGCTAAATCCATCAACCGGATCAGTTTGTTTGCTGCATCTGC
>PCCE01000016.1 GCA_002731575.1 Gammaproteobacteria bacterium
ACTATATGCAGCATTACCAACCTACCAGTCAGTTTCAGGGCGCGGCAATGATTGCTGAGGAATATCAGATTAGCCGGCAGGATACGGATGCCTTTGGTATGTCGAGCCAAAACAAAGCCATTGCAGCATGGCAGGAGGGTCGTTTCGATCGCGAAATCGTACCAATTGAAGCGCCGGTAGTGGACAAAGAAGGCAAGCCTACTGGTGATATGCATACCGTGACCAAGGACGAAGGTTTGCGCGCAACGGATATGCAGTCGTTGGCGGGTTTGCAGGCGGTACCGGGTCAAGAGATTCACACTGCTGGCTCAAGTTCCCAAGTATCAGACGGAGCGGCGGTAGTGATTTTGGCCAGTGCCGCGGGGGTCGAAAAATACGGACTCAAGCCGCGCGCAAGAATTCGTGCTACTACCTTGGTGGGTTGTGATCCAGTAACCATGCTGAAAGGTCCCATTCCTGCCACCCAAAAGGTGTTGGAACAAACCGGCTTGAGCATCGACGATATTGACACTTTTGAAGTGAACGAAGCCTTCGCCTCGGTGGTATTGGCTTGGCAAAAAGCGGTAGGAGCCGATGCGGCTAAGGTGAATCCTAATGGCGGGGCCATCGCGTTGGGTCATCCCACCGGCTCCACCGGTGCGCGGTTGATTACAACAGCCCTGCACGAACTGGAGCGCACCCAAGGTCGCTATGGCCTGATCGCCATGTGCTGTGGCGGTGGCCTCGGCACGGGTACGGTAATCGAGCGGCTCTAAGGCCTTGGACTACTGATGCGAGCAGAAGACCGAATGTTGTACCCCATGAGCTGGCTGCGATGACCAAGATGAGACTGCGCGGTTTCGAGAACGCGCCGGGCCAACGTCATATATCGGCATATGACCGTTACCTTTACCACCGCGAAGCGCCCGCGTTTCGCTTGGTAGTTATTGGTACGGGCACCATGGGCCAAGAGCATATGCGTGTAGCCGCCCTGCTGGGACGCGCCAAGATACACGGCATTTACGATAGTCAGCCCCTGAGTATGGATGTGGCTGAGGCAAATTTCCGCCCGCTGCAGGCCGAAGCGCTGGTGCGCTACAACGACTTGGCATCCGCATGCGCCGATCCGGCGGCAGATGCTTTGCTTATCTGTACGCCCAACTACACTCACTTCGAGGTGCTGCAAACGGCCATGGCATCGGGCAAACCGATTTTCCTCGAAAAACCCATGGCCACAGACCTGCAGGACGCAGCGGCCATTGTTCGGGCCAGCGACAGCTATTCGACGTTTATCCAAATTGGCTTGCAGTACCGTTACAAGCCACAGTATTTGGAAGCTTTTGCGGAGGCACTAACGCAAGAAACGTTGGGGGCGATAAAAACCATCAGCATCAGCGAGCATCGCCCGCCATTTCTGGACAAAGTAGATCAGTGGAATAAGTTTGAGCGGCTTAGTGGCGGGACGCTGGTGGAGAAGTGCTGCCACTACTTTGATTTGATCAACCTGTTGGCTCAGGGCAGACCCCAAAAGGTTTATGCCACTGGCGGGCAGGCGGTGAATTTTTTAGATTTGGAGCGCAACGGTGTGCGCTCGGACATTGACGATCATGCCTTCGTCAGTATCGACTACGACAACGGCGTGCGGGCCAGCTTCAGCCTCAACATGTTTTGCCCGGATTTCTCAGAGGAACTCATAGTCGTCGGTGACGCCGGGCGTTTGAAGGCTACGGAAGAACACGACATTCACCGCGCCTCATCTGGTGCAGCAACGTTGAGTCTGCGTCGCGGCGAAAACGGTGTCTCGAAGTCGGTAGATTTAAGCTATCCAAGGGCGATAGAGGCCAGTGGTCATCAAGGCTCTACTTACTTCGAACACATCGCCCTGATGGATCGACTGGAAGGCAAGCGCGTTGATAGTGCTACGCCCATGCAGGGCATGTGGGCAATGATCGTGGCGAGCGCTGCACAGCAATCGTTGGCAGATGCCCAAGTAGTAGATGTAGAGGCATTCATTGCCACCAATGAGCTAACCGAACTGCTCAGCCAATAGTGCCAACGTACCAACAAGGAAGACAAGGCGAATAATGCAAACAAAGGCAGTAGGTAAGTACGCGATGCCAGCGCTAGGGCTGGGGCTGTGGAAGATCGACCCTGACGCCGTAGCACAAACCGTGTACGACGCGATCAAAATCGGCTATCGGCATCTCGACAGCGCAGCAGACTATGGCAACGAGGCCGAAGTAGGGCAGGGTATCGCCAGAGCCATGACCGATGGTCTATGCAGCCGTGAAGAGTTGTGGATTACCTCGAAGCTATGGAATACCTATCACCGCAAAGAACATGTGGCGGCGGCCTGTCAGAAATCGCTAGACGATTTGGGGTTGGCCTACTTCGATCTTTACTTGGTGCACTTTCCTATTGCTCTGCAGTACGTAGATTTTGCCGACCGCTATCCGCCAGAGTGGATTTTTGACCCTGCTGCCGAGCCGCCGCAAATGCAGCGCGATAGAGTGCCGTTGAGTGAAACCTGGGCAGCAATGGAAGCCCTAGTCGATAGCGGGTTGGCGCGCCAGATTGGTGTGTGTAACTACAGTACTGGGCTGCTGCATGACCTTGTGAGCTATGCGCGGATCAAACCTGCTATGTTGCAAATCGAATCCCACCCTTACCTGACCCAAGAGGCGCTGATTCGCACGGCGCACGAATACGCTATGGCAGTAACCGCTTTTTCGCCGTTAGGAGCAGCCTCCTACTTAGAGCTGGATATGGCCGAGGCGCAAGAGTCGGTGCTCGAACAAGCGGCGGTGTTGGCTATAGCCGAGCGTTTAAACGTAAGCGCGGCACAAGTTGTTCTGCGTTGGGGGCTGCAGCGCGGTACAGCGGTGATACCCAAAACCAGCAAACCCGAGCGGCTAGAGGAAAACCTCGCGCTGCAAAATTTCAGTCTCACAGAAGAAGATATGGCGGCGATCTCGGCGTTGAATCAAAACCGGCGCTTTAACGATCCCGGCGTGTTCTGCGCCGACGCCTTCAACACTTTTCATGCCATTTACGACTGATGGCTAGCCTGCAGATAACAGGCTTTGATGGCGGACCTGTTGACGAGCAGGGCACCTTCCCTCTGCTCTACAGTACCGCCGAGCCGCTGGATTCGAGTGCCGTACAAAATTGGGCAGCCTCTGTTCGTCAATCGGTAGCGACGCAGTTGTCGCGTCACGGTGCGGTGGTGTTTCGGGGTCTTGGTCTTGCCGACGACGCAGCATTCGATGCGTTCGTCGCTGGCTTTGATTGGCCAAATTTCACCTACGTAGAGTCTTTGTCGAATGCAGTACGCCGCAATCGAACCGAGCGTGTGTTCACCGCTAACGAAGCGCCGCCGGATGTGTCGATTTTCTTGCATCATGAAATGGCACAAACCCCAATGTACCCCTCGCGGCTGTTTTTTTTCTGCGAGCAGCCTGCGCAAAGCGGCGGCGCTACACCTATTTGTCGCTCCGACTGGTTGCTGCAGCAACTTGCCGAAGAAGCGCCGGATTTTGTTCATGCCTGTGCGGCAAAGGGTGTGATGTATTCGCAAACCATGCCTGCAGACGACGACCTAGCTTCAGGGCAAGGGCGCAGCTGGCGCAGTACACTCAGCGCGGATAGTGTCGCCGTCGCAGAAGCGAAGCTGCACAACTTGGGTTATCGGTGGCAATGGCAGGCAGACGACTCGCTGCATGTGATCACCCCGGTGCTGCCCGCTGTGCGGGAGTTAGCCGACGGCAGTCGGTCCTTTTTTAATCAACTAATCGCGGCTTTCTTTGGCTGGCAAGATGCGCGCAACGACGGCAGCAAAGCGATTTGCTTCGGCGACGGTACGGCCATTGATGCTGACGCGATGGCTACCGCCATCCGCCTGGCCGAGACGTTGACCCTAGATTTGCAGTGGCAGCAGGGCGATGTGGCCCTGATCGATAACTTGCGCGTCATGCACGGACGCCGTGCCTTTGCGGGCGAGCGGCGTGTGCTGGCTTCCTTAGTGGCCTAATACCGGGTTAGTGCCGGTATCTCGGTTAGTTACCTCGGAATATCTGGATCCGGCGAATACCGGCCTGTTAGTCGTCATCCGCTTGTCGATCACTAGTAATTGGCCGTCTATTCAATAGTCAGACGGTTGTTCTTACGCTTTATTACCCAGTCCGCCGGAGCATTGAGCAATTTGCCGATCATGGGCGCCGCAAGGCGCGACTCGATAGCCTTCCGGTCAGTGCTTGGCAGCTGCTGAAAAAAGCCTTGGGCCCGTTGCGCCAGCCAAACATTGTGGAGGTTTGCACGATGCTGGTGGGTGGTGCCTTCAAATACAAATTCCTCGGCGGGCAGCGCAGGCTGGTCTTGCTCGGCATCAAGCGCATAGCCTGGCGCTGGCTGCAGTCGGCCCATGGCTTGCGAGAACGCCAGGCAGTGCAGGACAAAGGGCTCGGCATACTGCTCGGCGAGATGCCGCAATAAGGCCAAGGCGCTTTCTGGAATTTGGTCGTCGGCTGGGTAGGCAATGGGGTAGTCGTGGAACTCCGGCGATTGAATTTCTGGGGTAAGCATATGCTCGACCCAACGGAATGTGCGCGGGGCATGCTGCTGCATAAAATGCAGGCCCGCAGGGTCTCGGCCAAGGTGAGCGTGAAGGGCCCCCATCACCGCGTAGTCTGCAGCGCTGGGATGCCCGCCCAGCAGGTAGGGGTGCTGCTGTAGATGCGCTTCAAAGCGCGTTAACAGCGCCAAATATTGGTTGTCGAGATTTTCCCGTATCGCCTCGCTGGTTGGAGGCAGGCCATAGCTGGTCATGCGTTCGGCAATTAAGTTACCGTATTTTTCCAGCTCGGCATCAGAGCCTTGAGGCCGAAAAGAACGGCCAAAGTCCTTGGTGACAAAGGCCAGATTTTCCTCGAATAGCCAGCGGTGCTGCCAGGCCAACTGTAGCAGGCCCTCGCTGCCTAACAGCTCCATCAGATGCACAAAGACGCGTTGCGCCGGAGCGGCAGGAATGGCGGGTAAGTCTGGGAACTGGGCTTCTAGATGGTCGAGTATTTCGACACTGTCCTGAATGACTTGGCCACCCGGAGTCAGCAGTTGGGGAATTCGATGGGAGCCAGAAGCAGGTCTTACCTGATCGCGGAAACGCTGCTCACTGGGCAGGCGCTCAACGAAGTTGATGCCTTTTTTACGCAAGTGGCTGCGCGATTTGGCCGTGTAATACGACGCATAGGAGCCGTACAAGGTATAGGAGTCGGTCATAGTGTGTCCTAGGCATGAAGCGTCGTTACTCTAGCAGCTCGATCGTTGCCAGCGTTAATCGCATCCGTTAGCGTGGGTTCGCACAGTTAAAGGGATCAACAAGAGAGGTGGAAGATGATTGAACTGATATTACTAACCATGGTGCTGATCGGGCTGCAATTAATGCTGCCGAGTATTATCGCTTTCGCTGGCGGGCAGGTGTCGACGGCTTATTTGCTAAGCGCCCGGGATGAGTCGCCAGAGACATCCCAAGTGGCTCAGCGTGCGTCGCGGGCCGCCAACAACCTGCTGGAGACCGCACCGGTTTTTCTGACGCTCGCCATACTTGCGGTGCACAAAAACGCAGATGTTCTGATGTTTGCGCAAGCTTGGCTTGCCCTACGAGTCTTGTACCTTGGCTTTTACCTTACCGGCACGGCCTACGTGCGATCGTTGATTTGGATGGCCGCCTTGGTCTGCCTAATCGGTATGGGTTTGGCGCTGCTTTAGTCTTAGCACTAGGACCAGCAACCACAGTCCAAGAGTGCCGGAGTAAAGCAAGCCTTGGACTGCATGGGCCGGGCGCAGCGCAGCCGCTAGGGCTTCAGGGGTTTGATAGTGGTTGGCGTTGATCTGTTGGTACCAGCAGGGCCATACCCCGCCGCGCTGGGCAGCCTCGCTGCTTTGTTGCTGTTGTTCAATGTTGGCAAGGCAGGCTGCTAAGCTCGTTTCGACCTTGTCCTTGGCGCTGTTGAAGTGCTGAATCGCGCTGCTCACGTGCCAAGCCGATATGGTGCTTAGAAAAACCGTTAGAGCCGCTAGCCAATTGAAACGCTGATTCATTGCTCGGTTGTCACTCACTCATCGTGGGTATGATTTCGGCCTCGGCCTCATCCAGCAGGGTCAAAGGCAGTGCAAAAGAGGACCGGCTCACGGTCCAAGACTCCTGTACTGCCTCTGGAGTTAGTTTGTCATAGTAGTGTGGAAAGCTCCCTAATCGGCCGCCGTCAGGTGGCGGCGCCTCCCACTTGAGTGCTGGCTGCAAGTTCGCAGCGGCAATCCTGAGGATAGTTACGTTGTCTTCCAAGCCGAAGTATCGCGCCAGCGTGCCCGCTAGTTGACCGACGGTAGAAAGATGAACAAAGCCATCTTGCCGGTCCATTGCCAAGTACAAATCGTTCAGGCGCTGTGCGTCATTCCATTGCTCTGGTGTCATAATTTTGTAAACCCATACTGGAGTGCCGGGTGGTTTGATGTCGCCAGGTTTTGTACTCAATGGCAGTGTCCTCAAAATGAACGTCAGCGCGACTGGTGGGTGTGCTAGCAAACAGCGGCCTCAATCTGCCTCGGCAAAAAATTCTTCCAAGGCTTTGTTCACCGCTTGCGGATTTTCTAGGTGCAAAAAGTGTCCGGCGTCAGCAATCCATTGAATCGAAAAGTTCGGTCTGATCTCTTCAAGGCCTGTGTAATCTGATGCAGGTTGGCCAGGGTCTAACTCGCCCTGAATGAAACGCACCGGCATGGTCATGTTGTCGAACAGAAAATTGCTTCGATCTTCGTATTCTTTGTCGAAGTTGGTCAGCCGAAAAGTTAACGGCACGGCCTCCGCCACTCCCGGTAGATGAAACTCGCGGTGAATGCGCGCAATAACGGTCGGGTCGATTTCGCCATGAGTAAGTTGGTGACCCTGCGGCGCATCGGAGTTGTTGTTGCTGTTGGCGGCTCGGGCTAGGGCGCGTTGAAAAAGGGTTTTACGCCATCGTAGCGGCACGCCGATGGCTTCTAGTTTGCCGAAGGCGCGCAGTATCTGTTCCTCTGGTGGCGGAGTTACTGGTTGTCTTGCGTAAACAGATGTTGGGAAGTTCTGCGAGCTAAACAACATGGAGCCAACGTTGCTGGCAAACAGTTTATGCGGCGGACGGGGCTGAGCGTGAGGGTGGTTGGCGCTCTGCTGCATGCGTGCGAACTTGGTAATGCGCTGGTTAAAGCCGTTGGGCAGGTTGCATAGGTGGTCGCCTAGCACACTGCCTCGGTCGTGGCCGACTAGAGAGAACGTGTGGATCCCCAGTTTATCTAGCAACAGGCCCAGCTCGAAGGCGCAGTGCGCGAAACTGTATTCTTCATCGAGGCTTTTTTCGGATTGACCATAGCCCTTGAGATCAAGGCCAATGCAGAAGTAGTCGCTGGCCAAGTGTGCCATTTGATGGTGCATGGCATACCAGCTTTCCGGTAAGCCGTGCAGGAAGACGATTGGTGGGTTGTCCGGGTCACCAGCGCTGACATAGTGATAGCGGCTGCGCAGTACCGAGCTATGCCAGTGGGTGAATGCTACGCCCTTGAGCGTTTCGATTTCGCCGTGGTCGTTCACAGCACCTGGATAGGGTTCGCACGCTAACGGGTTGAAATTTTGCGGCACGGCAACTCCTGATTGTTGTTGTTTTTAGTTATGCAGCTGAGAAGCGGTCAGGACGACATCATCGGTCTAAACAATGCTCACTGACCGGGCATGCCCTCGGGTCCCCAGAAGGTGCCAACAAGGTCTTCAACGCCGCGTTTGTGCGAGCCGAAGGCAGCATTGAACAGGTCGCCGTCGGTAAAGTGCTCTAGCGTGAAGCCGTCAGGGTCCTTCCAGTAATCGAATACCTGACTGCCCAAAATGTGCTTGCCAACGCCGAACGAGTGCCGATACCCAGCCTGTTTCAACTCGTAGTGGTTTTTCATAAGCACATCCCAATCGGCAACCTCAAAGGCTGCATGATTGAACTCTGCCTTGCCGGCATGGATAAAAAACATGGTGTGATGATCTACATACTCATCGCCACGGTTGCAGCGGGTAAAGGCACCTAGCGACTGTTCCTTGCCATCGTTTTCCATGACGATTTCGTCGGAAATAATGAGACCCAAGCGCTCGGCATACCAAGCAAACGTGGTGGCGAAGTCGTGGACGAAGAGCACAGCATGGCCAAGGCGTTTGATCAGACAATCACCTGGCTCGAAGGCAACCCGAGCGCCGATGCGGTGTTTTTCTTGGCCGTTATTGAAACCAGAGCGGGTGCCGACAGTGAGCGAAGCTGGCGGTTGTTGGCCGGCGACAATCTCAATGCAAAACCCGTTGGGGTCAGTGAGCCGCGTTATAAGACCACCACCGGGTAATGGGTTGTCTACCACCTCGACCTCATCGATAGCGGCGATTGCATACAGGTCCTCTACCGAATCTGCCTCAAAACCGACGCTCACAAATTCGGCGCTGACGGCCTCCTGGGCAAGGTAGATAAAGGGTTTGCTGTCGCTGCCTCGTGCGATTAGCAGACCGTCCTGAATTTCCGTATGCAGCCCAAAGTCCTGCAAAAATTGTCGTTGTTTGGCGAGGTCGGTAACAGTGAAGCGGACATAGAGAATGTCTTTGATGGCGGGCATAGGGTTCTCCATGAACTTTGGCTTGACGACAGGGGCTCAAGGTATAGAGCAACTTGTCAACTGACAAGTAACCGGTGTGTCCATAGCTGATGCCGCCAAACGGCAGTAGGTAAATCCTATACTCGTGAACTCGGTGACGTGATAGCTACCCGCAACCGTGCGGGTGCCTGATTGGTTCAAGGTGGAGATTGATAGACGCCGCTCAGTTGATAGCACTGTCTCTTGGTGATTTGTCGAAAGAAGGTCAACATTTTTCGAACTTGGACGGAACCTGCACTAGATCTCATTTTCACAAACCCTCTACTCAGCTCAGGGGGTAATCGTCGGGGACGGAGACGAAGTAGGCGGTGTAGGTGGCTTAGTGCGTCTAAAGAAACAGATTTCATCGAGGATTTGAAAATGCAGCAGACAGTTGGATATTTTTCGTTAGCCACATTGCTCCTAGGTTTATTCGCCTGCGGCGGTGGCGGTGGCGGTGGCGGTGGCTCTCAAGGTTACGGCACCGAAACATCAGGCACTGGTACTGGCAGCACCACCGAAACCAGCCAAGGTTCCACCACGACAGGCACTGACAGCAACAACGCTCCGGAATTCACAGATTTTCCGTCCACACTGCAAGTGAATGAAAACCAGACCGCAATAACAACAATAGAAGCAACGGATGCTGACTCCGATTCCCTCACCTATTCTGTTAGCGGTACCGATGCAGCTGCGCTGTCCATCGATGCGTCCACAGGGGTGCTAAGTTTTCTGACCGCCCCGGATTACGAAGCTCAAAGCAGTTTTTTGGCTGAGATTTCCGTCAGTGACGGTACCGCGTCCGCAGAGCAGGCCATAACGATCAACATCGTCGACGTTGCCGAGGACGCCTCGCAGGCTCCCATGGAAATTAATGTTGTTGTAGCGAGCGGTTCGAACGGCTATGGCAGCGGCAACAAATATTATGTGAACGGCGGCGCTAGCCCAGACATAACGCTGGAGGCCGGCAGGACGTATCGGTTTTTGCAAAGCGACAGTTCGAACAGCACTCATGCCATGCGCCTTTCTACAACTGCCAACGGAACCCATGGCGGAGGCTCTGCGGACGTAGCAGGGGTTGAATATGTCGGCAGCGCTGGCTCCAGCGGGGCTTACCTGCAATTTACGGTACCAGCCAGCGGTGCACCTGAGACGCTTTATTATTATTGCGTCAACCATTCAGGCATGGGCGGCAGGCTAATCGTCAGCGCAGCATCTGGTAGCGGCTATGTTGTTACACAGATGAACTAGCCAGCACCGTTGGCATTATTCTGGCTGACTGTGTGGTCGATGATTTCACCGACTTGTTTAACGACGCTAGGAGCCAGCCGGTTATCGACACGCTGCGGGTCAAGCTGCGCTACCGTTTCGGCAACTAGCCTGCCGATGCCTTAGCCGCCAATCGCTTGGCACGGCGCGCTAGCTTCTCTTGCAGGCGCTTGTGTCGCGCCGGCGTAAGCGGATAAGACCAGATGAGTTTCAAGGCTAAACCGTAGAACACTATGGGACCAGTGCAGTAAACCAAGCGCAGTGCCCACACACCAACCTCGGTACTTGCCTCGACTCCGCCGGCAGGGTCAAAGCCCAGCAGCCCGACAATGTTCAGCGAAACTCCGGTACCAAATGCGATAGCGATTTTTTCCGAGAAACCCAAGAAAGCGAAGTAAGTGCCGGCACGTTTGCCACCGCTGCGCGCCGAATCCACGTCGATGACATCCGCGAGCATGGCGATGGGCAAAAATTGCAGGCCGCCAAAGCAAAAGCCTTTGACCACAAAGAGCAGGAAAAATATCGAATAGTCACCATAGCCCAAGAAAAGGTTAGCCGCGCTGACGGCAGCCACGGTAATCAAGGTACACATAAAGGCTCGGTGCTTGCCGATTTTGCGTCCCAGCCAAAGCCAGAATGGAATTGCCCCCAAGCCCGCTATGAAATAGAAGAAGTAGGCGGCACCAATAGTTGGAACGCCAACGATGTCACGAATAAAAAACAGCGACACCGCGTTGCGGAACGATTCACCGAAGTGCACCAGTAGCACAATGGCCAAGACGCGCAGCATCGGGCCGTTTTTCAACACCAGCTTCAAACCATCGCGGATACTGGGCCTTGGTTCGTTGCCAAGGGGCGGCTCCTTAACAAAGGCCAGTACAATGACCGCGCAGACCGGTAGGGCAAGCATGATCGCCCAGGCCATGCCTGCTAGCACTGGGCCGGTTAACGTCGCCCGGTCGACAACTTTCTTCTCGCTAAAGTCACCGGAAAAGGCACCGAAGGCGTCGCCCCAAAGTGTCTTAAACACCTGTCCGACGCTGCTGCCGCCATCGGCAAGAATTTCAATAATCATGGGAATGGCCGCGGCGATCATCAGGCCGACGAGAACATAAATTTCCCGTGCGGCGGTGACGCGACTGCGTTGGTGATAGTCCGATGATAGCTCTGCGCCCCATGCTCGATGGGGCAGGGTGATCATTGTGCTGCCTACGAAAAACACCGTGAGCCAAAATAAAAAGTAGACGATGCCAACCCCGTCGTCGGGCATAAAGAGATGATAAACCCCGGTCATCATGACCGGTGGGCCGATCAGCAACCACGGGCGCCGCCGCCCAATTGGCGTACGCCAGCGGTCAGAGAGCTCACCCATTAGCGGGTCGGTAATAACATCAGTAAGGCGGGCTAGCATCAAAATTGTGCCCACGGTGGCCAAGCTGATGCCGAGTCCGCCGGAGTAGTGGGCGGGTACCCAGATTGCAAGTGGGTAGCCGATTACGGCCAGTGGCATGCCTAGTATGCCGTGAGCATAGAGTGTCTTTTTTGACAGTACGTCGGTTGTCACGTCAGATGTCTCCCCGTCATCTTTGTGTTAACGGTAGAAAGCTATCATGCGGGGCCTGTTAACTCCTAGTGTGGTGCACGCATTTGTCATCGCGATGCGAATTTCGATTTAGTACCTGTTACGGATGAATTTCACCGAAACCGTCGCCCGGAAATCCCAGAGCGATCGACTCAGCCCATCGCTTAGTAGTGTCGATTCGGTTTAAAGTCAACGCCTGTAAGTAGGGACGGAAAAATGAGCGACCATCTAACCCCAAAGCAAGCGGCCAACCAACTGCCCACCGTTGACTGGTTAGAGCAGGCAAGCAATCGAGAAAAATTTCTCGCTGATCTCAAATACGCCCTTTCCGAGTTTGGCTTCATGGTGTTAACTAATGCGCCCGGGCTGGATAATGAACTTCAGCAGCGTGCGTTTCGTGAGGTGCGCGGATTTTTCGATGCGCCCATGGACGTGAAAAAGACAGCACACATATCCAACACGCCTTACTTTCGGGGCTATACCCTACCGACACCAGCCGACCGAGGCCATGGTCAGGTAATCGAGAACTTTCAATACGGTTTCGAGCAAGAGCCGGTATGTGCCCACGATGACGAGTCCCAGCCCATACACAGACGTTTGTTTCGGGGGCCGAACACTTGGCCACAAAGCGACACCTTGCCGGGTTTTAGGCCATTGATCGAAGACATTAATTTGGTTTACCACCGCCTGACACATGCGCTGGGCGAGACCATTGTGGAGTCTTTGGGCGAGGACCCAGAGGAGTTTCGTCGGTACTTTGACTTCGATGAACCGGATCTGGCCGCGAGCCTGAACCACAATTTCAGCTTAGACGTTTTTGCGTCTGCAGACCGGCCCAAGGTGCAGGCTTCCTACGCCAAGTTTGATAGCAAGAATGTTGGTGCACATATTGATGGGCCGCCCTTTATCGCGCTGCTAATTAACGACCGTCCGGGTCTTCAGGTGGTGGCAGGCGAGGGCGAGTGGATCGATGCGCCAGTAACCTGTCGCACCGCGCCGGGCGAATATCATGTGCCCGTGATTCCAGGCTCGGTTATCGTCAATACCGGTGGCACGCTAATGCACCTGAGTGAAGGGCGTTACTCGGCAACCTTGCACAGAGTCAACACCACGCTTATTCCCGAAGGCGAGACCCGAGTATCACTACCTTACTTTTTGTTGCCAAAAATGGAAGGAGACCTGATTCCTTTCGGCAAAACCGCCATAGCCGCAGAAGGTGCCGCTGGCTATAACGCCGGACGTGATCGGGGCGCTAACGCCTGCGTGAACCGCATGGGGACATTTCCCCAGGTAACTCGTCGCTGGTGGGCGAAAGAGTTTGAGACGCTGAGCCAACAGCAAGCCCGGGAGGTTGAAGCGGAAACCCAAGCAGCCTTCCGGTTTGCCGAGGCGAGAGGACAGCGCTTCAAGGGCAAGGCTGACGCGCCCAGCAGTGAAAGGAGATAAAGCCATGCGTCGTTTAGTGAGAGCTATAAGGCCCGCACAGAACCCTGCTGTATTCGCACGGCGAATCAGAGACCGCAAAGGTTGGCTGCAGCGCATTGTCCTTGTGGGCCTTTTTGTTCTTTGTCTGCCGGCGCTCGCCGACTACGTTCCTGGTGGCCCGATGTCCAAGGTGAGCAATGGTGATGTGGAGATCGCATACCGTGTGGTCGGCAGCGAACAGGCAGAGCCCATTCTGATTGTTATGGGGCTTTCGGCTTCTCATCGGGTGTGGAACCCAGAAATTATTCAGGGGTTGGTGGATGGCGGCTATCGGGTAGTGCTGATTGATAACCGTGATGTCGGCGAGTCGTCGCGTATTGCCGGGCGGGGCAACCTGTGGCTGGCCTGGCAGCTTTTTAAGTATCGTGTTGGATTACGGGTAAAGTCGCCCTATCCATTGAGCGCTATGGCCGCCGACGCAGTAGCGGTGCTGGATGCACTGGATATCTCTAGCGCACATGTTATTGGCGCCTCCATGGGCGGAATGATCGGCCAAATCGTCGCCTACGATCATCCGCAGCGCACGCAAACGCTGGTGTCAATTATGTCGACTACCTGGGCGAAACATTTGCCGCTGCCGGGCCGCGAGCAACAGGAGGGTATCTCTGATATGAACGAGAGCGCTGAAGATGAAGTTGTTCGCTTAGAAGCATTGGGTTTTTACACCAGCGCGCTGCCGAATCAAGTGACGGCAATTTTGAATGCCGGTGACCGAAGCGATCGCGTCGGGCAAATTACCGCCCCAACCTTGGTACTGCATGGGGCAGAGGACAAACTGTTGAGCGTTGAACACGGAGAACACACGGCTCAGACGATTCCCAATGCCCGCTTTAAGGTTTATGAAAACATGGGCCACAATCTGCCCGACCATATAGTCCCGGATCTGGTCCGCGATATGCTGGCCCATCTACGCGCTCACCCAATGAACGGCGGCTAGTTGGCTTGGTAGTGCGCTAAGACAAAGAACAATGTGTAAGGCGACAATAGGTCACCGCAACGAGAGCAGCCATACTGCTCTCGTAGCTGAAGTTGCAGGATGCGCCAATTCAGTTAGTGCCGAGACTTACTGGCAGGCCAAGCTGCTAGAATCCGCGCGATATTACTGGCGGGCATAACCCTTAATCACGATGTTTTGGGAGGTGTTGACTAAGTCACGCATGCGCCCAACGTCCTGATTGAATTCCTGAAACGCCGGGTGAGTGTTAACACGCTCGCCAATGGCATTGAGCTCAGGAATTGAGCGTGCGCCAGTCCAAACCCAGTGCGTAAAGCTGTCGCGCCCGTAAGCAATCGCGCCCAGCCCATAGGACCGTAACTCTACGTCGCGGCTAATTTTCGCCATCATCTTCGCGTAGGCAGCAGCATAGCGTTGCTGGTTCTGTGGTTCGACGATGATGTCAAACTTCGAGAAGACGGTGTCCTGAGTCCAATCATTTGCGTCGATAGGCGCTGCGCCCATGTATTGACTCGTTTGCACCGTACCTGCTGCATTCAGTGCCTGCAGGAACTCGCCTGCTGCGGGGCAGCTGCGCATGATGTCGCCAGCCTTGGCCTGATCTGCAGATGTCTGGAATGTGTTGATAATAAAGTGAGTTGATGTACTCGCGCCGTTGAAAGACTCTTGCAGCAGGGCAACATCAGCAGGGTATCGCTTGCCGCAATCGGATTCCCAAAATGCATCCATGGCAGCAACAACCGCCGCAGGATTAGCGACTTGCATATGATAAAACGCGTAGTAAGGGCCATTGTCGCGGGATTCCTCTGCAACTGTTGCGAAGGACGCGACAGATANAATGGAANCTAAAAGCAGTGATAGTAAGGTCTTCATGATTTTNCCCCGTTATTNTTTTTCTTGTCNGNGATCTAGCNTCACGNNAAGNACATTATCGAACAAGGAATCGTTTGCATAGAGCAAACGGGCTCTGGCCACGTCGACCTGTTGCNGCGTTTTGGTTGAGCGCTTTAAGTCGTGTTTTGNCGCGCNAGCAGTGCGCAGAGCATAGGACTCTTAGAGTTCGCAGGTGAGCTGGTTAGGTTCGCGTCAAAAGGGCTCACGCTTAGACCGCGCCGCGTGAGCCTTTCTTGCTTAAGTTTAAAGCGGCTAAGGCGATATTATCTTGGCAACTTTTGCCTGATTCTTTGCAATGTTCGCCGCGTTTTTGAGAATGCTTTCTCTGCGAGTCATAATCTTGGCTGCATTCGCCTCTATTTTGGATCTATTTTTCTGCATTTCCTGGGTCATCAGATCCATTTTTTTGGAATTGGCTACAGCAGCACCCTGCACGCTTTTAGCCTTTGCAGCGTTTTTCTTGATTCTGTCGGCATTTGATGCCGATGTCGCCTTTGCAGGTTTTAGAGAGCCTGCCAGCAGTTTATTATTCTTTTGGATCTGAGCCTCGTTGAATTTTACGATGCTTTGGTTAGCGTCCATGATCGAGTCGTTTATCTCGATCAGTAACTTGTTCACGGCAACCATCTTTTCATTAACGCCTAAAACCGCGCTATTGAGATTCGCCCGATGCTCTAGAAACTCCAAACCCGCCTCATTCAATAGAGATTCCCTGTAGTTTTCTTCTATTGGCGTCGTCGCTTCAATGTTCGATATGATCGCTCTTCTGTTTCTGAACACATCATCGGTATTTTGGTTTGCTAGCTGGCGATTGCCCATAAATGCGGCAGTGTAATTTTTCAAAATGCCCGCCCGATTTTCCTCAACGATAGATCTGGCGGCATAGGCTTTCGCTCTGTTGGCAGTTACTGCCGCCTCAACTTCGAAAATGGATCTGCGGTTTTTTTGTACGGCGTTCTTGTTAGCTTTTGGTGTTGGCATACGTTTCCCCTTGTTTTATTTTCCCTTTCATCTTTTGGCCACAGCCTTCTTACAGGCACGACAAAAAGTATCAGGCAAATGGAAATCACCACTAATTGCCTGAAAAAACTAGTATTTTCTTACATCTATTTGTGTTCGTGATTTTTTGCTCACGGGCATGTGCTGGATTTTTGCGAGCGGCAAGTGACCGTTCGCAGCGAATACTCCAGTAGCTATTTGGTAGATAAATCATTTAGGTAAATAGGGTACTGCGTAGCAGGGGATGCCACAGGCGTGAATTGGTACCCGGGATCGGACTCGAACCGATACGGTATTTCTACCGGGGGATTTTGAATCCCCTGCGTCTACCAATTTCGCCACCCGGGCTGGGTCAAAGAAAAGGCTTCTTTTTGAGGCTGGCGATTCTGCCCAAGCAACGAAGCAGTTACAATAGGTTTCACCTCGTGGTCGGTAAAGCCATTGCAACTTTCAGATTTTGACTATCAATTGCCTGAGCATCTTATCGCTCAGCAACCCACAGCTGCGCGCACTGATTCGCGCTTACTGCAGCTTACCGGTGGCAATCTCAGCCACGGCAAGTTCCCGGATTTATCTCAGCAACTGCGTCGCGGTGATTTGCTTGTTCTCAATGACACCCGTGTGGTTAAGGCTCGCCTGCATGCGGTTAAAGACAGCGGCGGTGGCGCGGAGATATTACTGGAGCGCGTGCTGCCAGCGGTCAGCGGCGTCGCGCCGACGCAGAGTATCGACGCCCTGTGTCAGGTGCGGGTGAGTAAGCCTTTGAAGACGGGTCGAGTGTTACATGTGGGCGGGGCAGATATTGTGTGCCAAGGTCGGCAAGGTGAGGTTTATCATCTGCGCTTTCCCGAGCCGGTTTTCGATTTTTTGCAGCAGCATGGCGAGTTACCGCTGCCTCCCTATATTGAGCGAGGGAACGGGGCGCAAGGGGACGCCGGCGCTTCTCCAGTTGGTTTTCTAGATGAAGAGCGCTATCAAACCGTGTTTGCCCGCAGGCCCGGGGCGGTGGCAGCGCCCACAGCGGGCCTGCACTTTTCAGAGGACTTTTTGCAGAGTTTGCAGCAGCAGGGCGTAGGCGTTGGGCATGTCACCCTTCATGTGGGTGCGGGCACTTTTCAGCCGGTGCGCAAGGAAGATCTTTCCTCTCACGTGATGCATGAAGAGCACTACGAAATCAGCCCCGAGGTTGTCGCACAGATTCAGCATACGAAGGCGTCTGGCGGCCGCGTGATTGCCGTGGGCACTACGGTCATTCGAACACTGGAAGCGGCTGCTGCCCAAGGTGCCCTGGGTGCTGGCAAAGGCGCGACACGGTTGTTTATCACCCCGGGCTTCCCGTTTCAGATAGTAGATTGCCTTGTGACCAATTTTCACCTGCCGCGCTCTACGCTGATGATGCTGGTTTGTGCCTTTGGTGGGTTTGACGCGGTGATGGGGGCATATGCCGAGGCAGTAAAGGCCCAATATCGCTTCTTCAGTTATGGCGACGCTATGTTTATTGAGAGAGCAAATGTTTGAATTATTGGCCCAAGACGGCGGGGCGCGGCGGGGCGAACTGACCTTGCCTCACGGCACGGTGCAAACCCCGGTTTTTCAAGCGGTGGGGACCTACGGCACGGTCAAGGCAATGACGCCCCGTGGCCTTCGCGATGTGGGTACACAAATGCTGCTGGGTAATACCTTCCACCTGATGTTGCGCCCGGGTGATGAACGCATTCGTGATCTTGGCGGCCTGCATAGCTTAATGCACTGGGACGGTCCCATCCTCACAGACAGTGGTGGCTTTCAGGTTTTCAGTCTTGGCGACCTGCGCAAAATGACTGAGCACAGTGTGGTTTTTCGTTCTCCGGTGAACGGCGACAGGGTGGAGTTAACGCCAGAGTCCTCTATCGCAGTGCAGGGTAACCTCGGTTCCGACGTTATCATGGTGTTGGACGAATGCACGGCCCATCCGGCGACCCATGATGAGGCCAAGGCTTCGATGGAACTGTCTATGCGCTGGGCGGCACGCTGCAAAGTTACACATGAAGCCCAGCAGGCGAGCAGTATGAACCCCGGCTCGAAATTATTCGGCATCGTGCAGGGCGGGATGTTCGAGGATCTGCGCAGCGTCAGTTTGCGCGGGCTGCAGGATATCGAGTTTGACGGCTACGCTATTGGTGGTTTGTCCGTTGGCGAGAGCAAGGAAGACATGCTCAGGGTACTCAACCACATCACTCCAGAGATGCCCGAGCACAAACCCCGTTATCTCATGGGGGTGGGTACGCCGGTAGATTTGGTGCGGGCGGTGGCTCATGGTGTGGACATGTTTGACTGCGTGATGCCCACTCGCAACGGGCGCAATGGCTATCTGTTCACATCCACGGGGGTAGTGAAAATTCGTAACGCCAAACACAAAGACGCCGATATACCCTTGGATGATCAATGCAGTTGTTATTCCTGCAATAATTTTTCTCGGGCCTATTTGCATCATTTAGACCGTTGCGGCGAAATGCTAGGGGCCATGCTTATGACTCAGCACAACCTACATTTTTACCATAATCTGATGGCTCAATTGCGTGGCTCTATTGAAACCGGTACATTTCGCAGCCTTGCGAAAGCCCTGCTAAATCAATGGAACAGTGATAATGAATTTGTTTGAAACAACCGCCCATGCTGCTGAGGCAGCCGGTGCTGGCCCCGACGCCGGACTGATCAACCTTATTATGCTCGGCGGCTTTGTCGTCATTTTTTACTTCTTGTTGATTCGGCCTCAAAACAAGCGCCGCAAAGAGCATGACGCCTTGGTCGGCGGCTTGAGCAAGGGTGATGAGGTTGTTACTGCTGGCGGTATCGTCGGCCTTATTACTAAAGTCGAAGACGATTTCGTGAAAGTACAAGTAGGCGATGGCATTGAGATGCGTATTCAGAAGTCCTCTGTTGGCGCGACCCTGCCGAAGGGCACGATCAAGTCGCTGGATTAGAGCCGCATATCCGAAAATGAGTTCGTCACATGTGCCGGATGCGCGACCTGCTTCGATAGGCGCTGGCGTCACTCTGGCTTAGAGTGTGCCGCGCCAGACTGAATCTCGGGCAAAGAGAAACCCATGACAATCAATCCATGACAAACGATGACACAAGATCGCAGAGCGGCGGCGGATCAGGTGGCACCCTGCTAGGGGCACCCTCGCGGCGTGGGCCTATGAATGTGTTTCCGCTGTGGAAGTACATGCTCATCGCTGTCGTGTGTTTGCTCGGTCTGATTTACGCAGCGCCAAACGTCTTCCAACCAGACGCCGCCGTGCAGGTTCGCGCACTGGATGGCGAACGCGGCATTGGCGCAGCCCAGCGCGCCAAGGTCACCACCGCGCTGGACGCGGCTGGTATCCAGGTGAGCGCCATAGATCAGCAGGACAATTCCCTACTGGTGCGGCTGCTTGATGAAGACGCGCAACTCACTGCTCGCGCCCTTATCGCTGATACTTTGAACGCCAGTTCCGTGGATTTTGTTGTGGCTTTGGCACAGGCACCGACAACGCCGCAGTGGCTACGGAACTTGGGCGGTAAGCCCATGTCTCTCGGTCTCGACTTGTTCGGCGGAGCGCATTTTTTGCTCCAGGTAAACATGGATGACTATATTGCCGGTGTGGTGGATAACAGTGCGGAGGGCATGCGCGACACCCTGATAGACCAGCGTATCCGCTTTTTGCCCAATCGCCAGTGGATCGATGGCAGAACGATTAGCATCGCTTTTCGTGACGAGGCTACGCGGGATCAGGCCCGCGAGGCATTGGTCGACTATCAGGATTTTTTGCTGCAAGAACGCGAAGCCGCAGGCAACTTAATTCTCAGGTTCACACTCACAGACGACAAGATCCGAGCGCTGGAAGATCGGGCCATCAGCCAGAATCTGACCAGCCTGCGCAATCGTGTAAATGAGCTTGGCGTATCCGAGCCGCAGGTGCAGCGCCTGGGTCGCTCGCGCATCGTGGTAGACCTGCCCGGCATTCAGGACAGCGCCCGAGCAAAAGAGATACTCAACAAGTTTGCCAATCTGGAATTTCGTTTGGAGGCATTGCCCCGAGCGCGCAAGTCGCAAATCGAAAACTACGAGTATCAGGGCAGGGTGCAAGACATCATGCGGCGCAACATTGTCACGGGTAACAACGTACAAGATGCGCAGCAGTCCTATGACCCAGAAACCTCTCAGCCTCAGGTCAGTATTGAGCTAGACAACGAAGGTGGCCGCAAGATGCATGCGGCTACAAAGGACAATATTGGCCGGTCGATGGCGATTTTGTTCATCGAGCAAAAGCCGCGTGTACGTAAAAGTGTGCGCGATGGCGAAACGGTAGAAGAGTATTACACCGTCGAGGAGCGGCGCTTAATCAGCGTAGCAACGGTACAGGCAGCGCTAGGCTTTAATTTCCGCATTACTGGTTTGAGCTTGCGCGAGGCTCAAGACCTTGCCCTGCTGCTGCGCGCCGGTGCGCTGGCCGCGCCCATGTACATTGTTGAGGAGCGCACTGTAGGAGCGCAACTGGGCGATGAGAACATTCGCCGGGGTTGGCAATCGGTAGCCATTGGTTTCGCCCTGGTGTTGGCGTTTATGATTTTTTATTACCGAGGTTTCGGTGTGGCTGCCAATGTGGCGCTAACTGCAAACCTCATTTTGCTGGTAGCCATTATGTCCATTCTCGGCGCGACCCTGACCCTGCCGGGTATTGCGGGTATCGTGTTGACTGTGGGGATGGCAGTGGATGCCAACGTGCTCATTTTCTCGCGTATTCGAGAGGAGCTTAAAAACCATCCGCCGCAGATGGCCATTCAATCTGGTTTTGATCGGGCACTTCTAACCATTACCGATGCCAACGTTACCACCTTCTTTGTTGCCATTATTCTGCTTTCCATCGGCAGCGGGCCAGTGCGCGGCTTTGCGGTGACGCTTGCTGTCGGTATTGCCACCTCCATGTTTACGGCCATATTGGTTACAAGGGCACTGGTCAATCTGATGTACGGTGGCCGTAAGCTGGAGTCGATCAAGATATGAAGACACTGCAAGTCGACTTCATGGGCAAGCGCCTGATCGCCATGGTGTTTTCCGCTGTGCTGCTAACGGTTTCGTTAGGTTCACTGTTTTTCCAAGGCTTGAATTTGGGCTTGGACTTCACCGGCGGGTCGTTGGTAGAGGTCAAGTTGGCAAGTAAGGTGGACCCACAAGTGGTGCGCGGCTATTTGGTTGAGTCGGGTTTCGCCAATGGCACGGTCCAAACTTTTGGCTCCGATGAAGACCTGCTCATTCGAGTGCCGCCTCAACAGGAACTGGGCATTGCCGGACAAGCGAGCCTTGGCGACGACATTTTTACGGCGCTTGCTGCTCAGTATCCAGATATTGTGCTGCAACAATCGAATTATGTTGGGCCTGCGGTAGGTGACGAACTGGCACAGGACGGCGGGCTAGCACTGCTAACAGCGCTGTTGGTGGTGATGCTTTACATACTGTTTCGCTTCACCAAACAGTTTTCGGTGGGTGCAGTGGTCGCCTTGGCTCACGACGTTATTATCGTGCTGGGCTGTTTCTCGCTGTTTCGCTGGACTTTTGACCTTACCGTGTTGGCGGCACTGCTAGCGGTCATCGGTTACTCCCTCAATGATACGATTGTGGTCAGTGACCGCATCCGCGAAAACTTCCGCCGGGCGCGGCGGGGGGCGCCGGTAGAGATCATCAACGAGGCACTGAACCAAACCCTAGGCCGCACCTTGGTGACATCCTTGACCACGTTGTTTGTTCTTTTGGCGTTGCTGCTTGCTGGGGGTGAGGTTATCAGTGGCTTTGCTACCGCGCTTTCCATCGGTGTGGTGATCGGTACTTATTCGTCAATCTATGTGGCAGCTAATGTGCTGCTCATAATGAACATCACACGCGAAGATTTGCTGGTACCGGAACCTAAGCAGGACGGCAATGAAGACGGCAGCTACCCCTAGCAAGACGGCCTAATAGGCTACAGCGATCAGAGGGACTAGCGGTTTAGGGTCTGAATCAGACTCTTAAAGCACTTTGGGTTGGCGGTAACGATGTCGCCGCTGTCCCAAAACGTTTCGCCACCCTGCAAGTCGCTGACAAATCCGCCAGCTTCGCGCACCAAGACGATGCCCGCAGCGATATCCCATTTGCTTAGGCCCATTTCCCAAAAGCCGTCCATACGTCCTGCGGCAACATAGGCAAGGTCAAGGGCAGCGCTGCCTGCACGTCGAATGCCGCGACAAGTGCCAGTGAGTGTTTCAAAGCCGTTTATGTAGTCTGGCAGTCGGTCCATACTGCCCGGGGGGATACCGGTGCCTAGGACGCAGTCCTCTAGCTTCGCGCGAGTGGTTACGCGAATACGTTTGCCATTGAGCTGCGCCCCAGCGCCGCGACTGGCAACAAATTCTTCACCGCGTACCGGATCAACAATAACGCCGTGCTCGTGATGACGGCCCTTCATAATGCCGATAGACACCGCGAAGTGGGGTATACCTTGCAGGTAGTTGAGAGTGCCATCTAACGGATCGATGACCCAAGTGAACTCGGAGTCGCCAGATTGTTCGCCGGATTCTTCGGCTAAAATTCGGTGGTTTGGGTAGGTTTCCCGAATTTGTTCGATGATAATCGCTTCCGCGGTGCGGTCGATATTGGATACAAAATCGTTGCGCCGCTTTTCTTGAATTTCGAATTGATCCGGCCGGTCCATGCTGCGGGCTAAATAATCTGCGGCTTTTCTGGCGGCGCGCAGGGCGATGTTGGCCATTGGTTGCATTGCATAGTGTCCCGGCGAAGAGGTTGCGCATGCTAAAGGTTGCCGACAGCGAAGCCAACGACAAATCAGATAATAGGTAAAATTCATTGGGCACGCTTTTTCAACGCATTCGCATCGTTCTTGTAGAACCGAGTCACCCGGGCAACATTGGTGGCACTGCGCGGGCAATGAAAACAATGGGGCTAGAGCATCTTGTCTTGGTCAATCCGGCACGTTTTCCAGACCCACAAGCGGACTGGCGGGCGGCTGGCGCCATGGATGTACTTGACGCTGCGCGGGTAGTCGACGATGTGGCGGCTGCGGTTGCTGGCTGTCATTTTGTAATCGGTACTAGCACCCGGGCGCGGGCAATCCCCTGGCCAGTGGTGCTAGCCAAAGACCTTGGGCCGGTGCTGGCTGAGCAGCCCGATGAGGTTGAGATCGCTATTTTATTCGGTCGCGAGGACAGCGGATTGTCCAACGAGGAGTTGCAGCGCTGCCACAGTCATTTACAAATTCCTTCCTCTAGAGAGTACGGTTCTTTGAATTTAGCCATGGCCGTGCAGGTAGTGTGCTATGAAATTTATCAGTATCTGGAAAAAGCCGAGGTGCAAGTTTCAACCACGAGCAGACATCTGTCCACACAGGTAGCCGGTCTGGGCAGTCGCGTATGGGATAAAGACCCCGCCTCGGGGCAGCAAATTGAAGGCTTGATGCAGCACTTGGAATTAATAATGGCCGCTAGCGGTTACATTGATAAAGCCAACCCGGGACATTCGGTGACGCGCATGCGACGGCTCTTTATGCGGCAGCAGTTGGATGAAACTGAGGTGCAAATACTGCGTGGCATGCTCAAGGCGATTGAGCGAAACATGAACTAAAAGGGACTATTTGTTAGGCGGATATCGCTCAAATGCGGCCTTATTTCTCCTCGGCTTACGCATTACAAAGCTATTCAACTCTTGCTCAAGTCGTGAGAAGCTCCGTCGTCGCAGGTGAGGACAGTTTCGGTTTTGCGGGCAATGGGGCTTAACAAGCAGCACTAGCTCATGACGAATCGCACTGTGAACAAGCCGAGAACGAAAAGTGTGATAAGAATAAAAAGAACAACACAAAGGCTGAACACAAGCTGAGCGAACAATGCAGAAAATCGTAATCGTCAATAGCAAGGGCGGGTCGGGTAAAACCACTATCGCCGTGAACATCGCATCCGCGTTGGCGAAACGTGGTGAAAACGTGGCGCTTATGGACTTAGACCCACAAGGGTCTTCCATGCGCTGGCTGAAGCAACGACCTACAGATCTACCTGCGATTACAGGCATTGCTGGCTTTCGCAGCGATGCAAATTTGACGCGCAGCTTTCAGTTGACGCCGCCGCTGGAAACCACGGTGCTAATTATTGATACCCCGGCAGGGCTCGACCGACGCGGATTAGAGGCTGCCACCCGAGGCGCTGATGCGATTTTAATGCCGGTGATGGCGTCTGATATTGATATTCACGCGGCCACCCACTGCATTGCGGACCTTTTGCTTGGCGGCAAGGGCGCGTCCGTGTCGCGTCGTATAGGCATTGTTGCCAATCGCGTGAAGGCAAATAGCCGGGGCAGCAAGCGCTTGCAGCGCTTCCTGCAGAACTTCGATATTCCTGTAGTGGCGACGCTGCGAGATTCAGTCAATTACACTCGCAGCGCGGAGACCGGCTTGGGCTTGCTTGAAATGCCGCAATGGCAAATTCAAAAAGATGCAGAGGCTTGGGACGGTCTGGTCAATTGGTTATGTGCTCCAAAGCAGCAAACGGAAAAATCCCCCCAAGGCCCGCTTCGGGTGGGTCTGGGAGGCGCCGTGAGGCTGGCCTTCAGTCGCGGATCAAACTAGCGCGACGGCCTTATCCCGGAGCCGTTGGGTTAGCTGAGGTCAAAAAAAGCCATTCCCTGCTGCGCAATAAAGCCGCTATCCTGCGGATTGACAACGCGCATTTCTTTTAAGAGCAAACCCGCATGAATAGCCCCATTTATTTGGACTATGCCGCCTCCACACCGACGGATCCTGCTGTAGCGGAGCTGATGCACCAGCATTTGTGCATGGGCGGAACTTTTGCCAACCCAGCTTCCCGAGGACATGTCTATGGCTGGCAAGCTGACGAGGCAGTAGAAGCTGCCAGGGTAGATTTGGCGCAGACGCTGAATGCAGATCCGCGAGAAATCGTCTGGACTTCGGGAGCCACGGAATCGGATAACTTGGCGTTAAAAGGCTTAATGGCTAGAGGCCAACGGCTGGGCCGGAAACACATTATTACCAGTGCAATAGAGCACAAGGCCGTGCTGGATACCTGCGCTTGGATGCAGGCTCAAGGCTTTGAAGTGACTTATTTGCAGCCCAACCCTGAGGGAATTATTACCCTGGACCAAGTCGCGGCAACGCTGCGCGGAGACACACTGCTGGTTTCGCTTATGCAGGTTAACAACGAACTTGGCAGCATCAATGATCTCACCGGCATCGCTGCTTTGTGCCGACAGCATGAGGTGTTATCGCATACCGATGCGGCGCAAAGCTTCGGCAAAATGGCAGTGGATGTGCAGGCCATGGGCGTTGATATGCTGTCGCTTTCGGGCCACAAAATTTACGGTCCAAAGGGCATTGGCGCATTGTATGTGCGGCGGCAGGAAGGGCTGGCGCTGGAAGCGCAAATCCACGGTGGAGGGCATGAAATGGGCATGCGCTCGGGCACCCTGCCAACCCACCAGATTGTCGGATTGGCGGCTGCTGCAAAACTCATGCAAGCGGAGCTAGACAGCGAGTCCGAGCGCATTGCCGCGCTGCGGGACCGGTTCGTTAGCCACTTGCAGCAAATGCCTGATGTCATTATCAACACGCCCACAGCCAATAGCATTCCGCATATCGTTAACGCTGCCTTCGCAGGAGTGGACGGTGAGACCCTGCTATTGGCCCTCAGTGATCTGGCCATCTCTACCGGTTCAGCCTGCAACTCTGCCAGCGTTGAACCGTCGCATGTGCTGAGCGGCATCGGTCTGGCGCGGGAGTTAGCGCATGCCTCACTACGTTTCAGTTTTGGCCGATTTACGCAAACCGCCGATATTGACCGTGCCGCCACGCACATTGGCGCGGTTTTTGGTCGATTGCGTCAGTAGTCGTGCTGCGTATAATAAGCTCCCCCTAAGCTCGATCCGGTCGAGTTTTTTATTAAAAATTAGAGACATAGCCTTTCTTCGCCGAAACAGTCATTACAGCGGTGGTTGCCACCTCGTTGGCCTGAAGAGAGGGTTTGCACAGAGAAAAAGTGCGCCCTGCAGCAGCGAAGAAATGTGAGCAAGTATCCTACGGAGAATGAGATGGCAGTTGAGCGAACGTTTTCAATCGTAAAACCAGACGCAGTAGCACGAAACCTAATCGGCGAGATTTACTCGCGCTTTGAAAAAGGTGGACTGCGTATTGTCGCCTCAAAAATGTTGCAGCTTAGCGAAGAGCAGGCCGGCGGTTTTTACGCCGAACACGACGGCAAGCCGTTCTTTGCAGATTTGTGCTCTTACATGCGCTCTGGACCTGTCATGGTGCAAGTGCTTGAGGGTGAAGACGCCATCGTCACGAACCGTCGTTTGATGGGTGCAACCAATCCTAAGGAAGCCGATCCGGGCACCATCCGTGCTGACTTCGCTGAATCTATTGACGCTAACGCGGTACACGGCTCCGATAGCCCGGAATCAGCAGCCCGCGAAATCGCGTTCTTTTTCTCCGATGCTGAAGTTATCGATCGCGGCTAACGACCGCATTGGTTGAGGAGCAACGCGTGACCATCAAGCGCAATCTCTACGGATTGGATCGCGGTCAACTGGAAGCGTTGTTTCAGGAAATAGGCCTGCAGGCCTTCCGTGGCCGGCAGATGATGAAATGGATTTATCATCAGGGCATTACCGATTTTACGGCAATGACCGACCTGCCCTTGTCGGCCCGCCAATGGCTGGCGGAAAGTTGTTGTCTTGAGCTTCCGCAAATCCACGAACGCTTTTTATCAAAAGACGGAACCGTTAAGTGGTTGCTGCATGTGGCTGCAGGTGATCTGGTTGAGATGGTGCTGATTCCTGACAAAGGTAGAAACACACTGTGCGTGTCATCCCAAGTAGGCTGCGTCCTCGACTGCAGCTTCTGCTCCACGGGCAAACAAGGCTTCAACGGCAACCTTAGCGCTCAAGAGATCGTCGGACAAATAGCAATCGCCAACGCGTACTTGGCTGCGAAATCCGAAGTGGTAACCAATGTGGTACTCATGGGCATGGGTGAGCCGCTGCTGAATTTTGATCCAATGTTGGCGGCAACCAATATCATGATAGACGACCACGCGTTTGGTCTTTCCAAACGTCGGGTGACGGTAAGCACTGCTGGTGTTGTACCGGGCATACAGAAGCTGCAGCAACACACCGACGTTTCCTTGGCAATATCTCTGCACGCACCAACGGACGAATTGCGTAACGTTTTGGTGCCAATCAATAAAAAATATCCTATCGCTGAGCTGATGGACGCATGCCGCGAGTACGTTGAGCATTTGGGTCCGGCGCGCAAACTGGTGATCGAGTACACGCTGATGCGCGGCGTCAACGACCAAACTCAGCACGCCAAGGCGCTAGCAAAATTGCTTTCGAGCCTGCGCTGCAAGGTCAATTTGATACCCTTCAACCCGTTTCCCGGATCCGGCTACGAGCGGCCAATCGACAGCGACATTTATGCCTTTCAAACCCTTTTGATGAAGGCTGGCTTCGTCACCTTGGTGCGTACCACACGCGGTGACGACATCAACGCAGCCTGTGGTCAGCTGGTTGGTATGGTTGATGATCGAACCCGTCGTCAAAGTCGCTATCGCCAGCGCTTGGCACAACAGATTAGCGCGGTGGAAGTGGTCTGATGGGGACGGCAATGTAATGGCAGCAGCTGGTGGTGTGTTACGACAAAGCAAAGACAAGTGCTATGAGTGAACATAAAGACGAACAACCTCTGTCGGGACCCGGCCAAGTGCTTGTGCAAGGGCGTACGACCTTGGGCATGTCGCGTGAGCAAGCCGCCGATGTGCTGAATCTACCGCTGCGCGTTGTCCGAGCCATTGAGGAGAACGACGCCAGCAAGCTGCCGGACCGCGTATACGTCAATGGTTACGTCCGATCTTATGCCAAACTCCTAGATCTTGCCGCGCAGCCGCTTATCGATGCGTGGTGGGCCCAGCATGCCGAACAGCAAACGGAGGTACCGGTTGAAGCCCTCACTGAGACCTCATCCTCTGCTGCCGCTGCTGCATCACCGTTCAAAATGGGCCGCTGGGTGATTATCGCCTTGGTGTTGTCAGCGGGATTTGTCTACTTTGTGACAACAAACAGGGAGGATGCGGGAGAAGCCAAAGCTGCAGTTGTAGGCGTTGCTGCGGCGCCTCAGGCACCTCCGCCGATAAGTTCTAGTGGTTCAGCCAGCGAAGTACTGGTCGAACAATCAGTGCCGATGTCGGCGCGATTTTCCACGGCACCACAGGAGCAAGCAGCACAGACGCCTGCTGCCGAAAAAGCCGACCGGGTAGGTTCAGAAGTTGCCTTGCTTGCTAACGAGGATGCGCAAGAGCCACCTCAAAGCGCCAATACCGAAGCAGCAGCGTCAGAGTCTTTGGCAGCACAAAGCGCGGCCCTAGAAGAGGCGGCCAACACGGTTGAAGTCGTCGAGGGACAGGCTGTGAACGCCGAAGCAACAACAATCACTGCCGCTACGGACACTGACCAGGGCAACAATCTAGAGGACGTCGCAGCCGCTGTGCCGGAAAAGGAGGCCGCCAAGGCCTTTGCGCTGCCGCGCTTGACCGAATTCGGCAACAACACCATCGATCTCGCTTTTGCCGCAGATTGTTGGTTTGAGATCCGCAATCTGCAAAGCGAACTGCTTTACGCGGACTTAGGACGCGCAGGCCAGTCGCGTCAGTACATTGGCGATGGTCCCTTTGCCTTGAAACTTGGATTCAGCTCAGGGGTATCCTTGAGTTACAACGACGCCGCTATTGACCTAACTCAATATACGAGGCGAAACATCGCCAATGTGGCGCTTGGGGGAGAAGCATCGGCTGATCGCGGCGAAGTAGGTTTGAGCAGCCCTCAGCGCGATGAGCAAATCGACGGCGAGGCGCAAACACAAGCACCTGCAGATGCGGTGCAGATCGAAACAGTGCCTGAGCTCCAGCAACCCCAGTCAGCAGAGGAAGCCTCGTTGTGGTGAAAGCAGTAAGAGGTATGCGCGACATTCTGCCTGACCAAGCTCGGCGCTGGGATTTGGTGGAAGATCAGTTAACCGCCATATTGCGCGGTCATGCCTATGAAATGATTCGCCTACCTCTTCTGGAATTCACCGAACTGTTTGCCAGAGGTGTGGGTGAGGCCACAGATATTGTGGAAAAAGAGATGTATACCCTGTCCGACCGCGATGGCGATTCCCTCGCGCTGCGGCCCGAAGGTACAGCCAGCAGCGTGCGGATGCTGCAAGAACATGGCCTGCTGTATAACCAAACTCAGCGGGTCTCCTATGCTGGCCCAATGTTTCGCTACGAGAAACCGCAAAAAGGCCGCTATCGCCAATTCTATCAGTTGGGCGCCGAGGCTTACGGGCTTGCCGGGCCAGACATTGATGCAGAGCTAATTGCGCTCGGCTGGGCCTGTTGGCAAGCACTTGGTATCGAGTCCATGGTGCAACTGGAGATCAACACCCTAGGTTCTGGTGATGCGCGACAGCGGTACCGGGCAGCGCTGGTGGATTATTTATCGCCCCTCTTGGATCAGCTCGATGAAGACAGCCGTAGGCGCTTGTCCAGTAATCCCATGCGTATTCTCGACAGCAAAAATCCTGCGACACAGCAGCTACTTGAGAAGGCACCGAAGCTGCCGGACTTTGTGGACGCTGACAGTACAGCCCACTTCGAAGGCTTAAAGACCCTACTAACCGAAAGGCAGATTCCGTTTCTCGAAAACCCGAATCTGGTACGTGGCCTTGATTATTACACGCACACGGTTTTTGAATGGATAACCCATGATTTAGGGTCACAGGGAGCCATTTGCGCCGGTGGACGCTACGACGGTTTAGTGGAAAAACTCGGCGGTCGCGCCACGCCTGGGGTGGGATTTGCCATTGGCTTAGATCGCGTGGTGCTGCTGCACGAGCTAGCCCACCCCGAGGCCGCGAGCACCGCAGTGGATGTTTATGTTTGCGTGGCCGAGCCGCAGCTGCAGGGCGCCGCATTGAATACCACCCAGAGGTTGCGAGCAGAGCTGCCGGGCATCCGCATACGCCTGCACATGGGTGGCGGTAATTTTAAGAAACAGCTGAAAAAAGCCGATGCCAGCGGCGCGCGTGTAGCAGTGCTTGTGGACGCTGATTCGGTTGCTGGCGACATGCTAACCATAAAGCACCTACGCGATGCTGAGCTTGGTCAAGAAACCCTTGCCGCAAGCGATGGTCTTGCGCGGCTGCAAAAGAGTCTTGCTTAGCGCGAGGCAGCGCAACATTTACAGCGAAACTGGGTCAGTTGGTCGACGCAGATGGATAAACTCATGGGGATATGTGCCAGAATAGCCGCCGATTTAAAGCGGACGTCCGAGCACCTTGGCGTTAGCCTAAGAACAACACCGGGCAGGCGTCTGACGGCGGTTGAAAAAAGCAGTTTGGTGGGAGAACACAGTGTCTGAATACATAAGCGATGAAGAGCAAATCAACCGCTTCAACGAGTGGTGGCAGGCCAATGGCACAGTACTGCTGGTGGCCGTAGGGGTCGCAATTGCTACCATTGTGGGCTGGAATATATACGCAGATCAGCGCCAGCAAAGCATTGAAGCAGGTACCGCAGTGTATGCCGAGTACGCCGAGGCAGAAGACCCCGATGCAAGGCAAATGTTAGCAGAGCGCATAAAGAGTGAGTTCCCCAACACAAGTTTTGCGGCCCTCGTCGCCTTGGCCGAAGCCAAGGTTGCAGTCGACAGTGGCGATCTCGGTGCCGCGCAAACGGCACTGAACACAGCAAAAAATGCGGCTCCCGATGCCCTGCTCAGCGAGCTAGCGAGCCTGCGTCTGGCGAAGGTTGAATACGCCATGGGCGATACTGCACAGGCGCTGCAAACGTTGCAGGGGGTGCGCAGCGCTGGCTACGAGTCATGGGCGCTTGAGCTAAGCGGCGATATCTACCTTGCTGAGGGTGACTCGGCAAATGCGTTCGCAGCCTACAGCCGCGCGCTAGAAAACGCTGACGAAGGAGCCAATCGCCCACTACTAGAAATCAAAAGGGATAACACCGCGCCGGCCAATGGTGAGTTTAGTCCCTTCGTTGTGCCTCTAGATCAGGCCCTGCAAGAGGCACGCGAGACTCTTGCAAGCGACGACGACTCCGAATCGACTCCAAACGAATAACAGGCTTGGCGATGACAAACACACACAGTTGCCCGCATCAGGCAAGGCTGAATCCGCTGCGTAGCATAGTACTGCTCGCTGCAGCGCTCTTGGTGAGTGGTTGCGCCATGTTTTCTTGGATCCCCGGTGTGGGCGATGGCAGTGGTGACAAAGAAAATACTGAACCGGCGAAGTTGGTTGATTTTGACGCCGTGGTAAAAATCCAGCGGCAGTGGAAGAGCAAGGTTGGTAATGGGCTAGGCAAAAAGTACATACGTTTGCAGCCCGTGGTGGCAGCCGACCGGATAGTGGCAGCCGATGCTTACGGTGCAGTGGCTGCATTCGACAGGTTCTCCGGTAAAACCATTTGGCAGCAAAGAATCGGCGATGCAGAACGCATCGCCTCTGGTCTCAACCGCTTTTTAGACCGCAGTGATTCTGCTTTTGTAAGTGGCGGTGTTGGTGTTGGCGAGGGTCTGGTGTTGGTGGGTACCACAGGTGGCGAAGTTGTCGCGCTAGCGCTGAGCGATGGCATCGAGCAGTGGCGGGCCTTTGTTGGCTCAGAAATAGGTGCATCGCCGGTAGCCGCCCAAGGCCGAGTATTCGCTCAGACCATTGACGGCGCGCTGATAGCGCTAGATGCCACTACCGGCGAGCAGCTTTGGTCATATTCCAGTCAGGTACCGCTGCTAACGCTGCGGGGTACCAGCACACCGGTAACGGCTCGCGACGTCGTTTATACTGG
>PCCE01000017.1 GCA_002731575.1 Gammaproteobacteria bacterium
ATCCGCCATAGCCTTTTCCGCCGCCGCCTTTTCCGCCGCAGCGCTTTCCGCCGCAGCGCTTTCCGCCGCAGCTTTTTCCGCCGCAGCGCTCTCAGCCGCAGCAGCCGCTGCTGCTTCGGCAGCCTTGGCTTCGTCTTCCGCAGCAAAGGCTTCGTTGACGCTGGCGGCAACTGCCTCGGAGATTTCCGCCGTGGGCGCTGCCGTGTTTTCGTCTACCTCAACAAATTCTTCTGGATCAACTTGAGTTGCTACGTTGGCCTTCCCTTCCGCTACCGCATCGGCAACCGCAGTAACGTAGAGGCGAATCGCGCGAATCGCATCGTCGTTACCCGGAATCACATGGTCTACACCGGCGGGATCACTGTTGCTGTCCACTACCCCAATCACTGGAATGCCGAGTTTATTCGCCTCGGTAATCGCAATATGTTCGTGCTGCACGTCTACCACAAAGATAGCGTCTGGCAACCCGCCCATTTCTTTAATGCCGCCCAAACTGCTTTGCAGCTTGTTCATCATACGCGTGCGCAGCAGAGCTTCTTTTTTCGATAGCAGATCGAAGGTGCCATCTTGAGATTCGGTTTCAAGGTCGATCAGTCGCTTAATAGATTGGCGGATCGTCTTATAGTTCGTGAGCATACCGCCCAGCCAACGCTGGTCCACATAGGGCATGCCTACCCGGGTTGCTTGCTCAGCTATAACCTTGGCAGCAGCTCGCTTGGTGCCGACAAACATTACCTTTTTACCCTTTGACGCCATGTTGCGCACTTCGACAAGGGCTTCATTAAAGGCTGGGACAGTTTTCTCAAGATTGATGATATGAATCTTGTTTCTGGCGCCAAAGATATAGGGAGCCATTTTAGGGTTCCAGAATCGGGTCTGGTGGCCAAAGTGCACGCCGGCGGCTAGCATGTCTCGCATACTTACAGTCATCTTCATTTCTCCGGGTTAGCTTTTTGCCATGCTTCCCAAGCTCCAACCGGAGCCGCTTCCTATAACGAAGCCACATCCAGCACCCGGGAACCTGTGTCGAAGCAGGCAATTTTTTATCAGTCTCAAGTTGTCTATACTGCGCCGCTTTACGGCCAGTGAAACTCGCCTTAACGAACGCGGTGCGACTTGAAAACTTGGTTGTTTCGGTCACCAGCAGACGACCTGCCGATGCCGTGGCGCGTGTTATACCACAAACGACTTTCTGAGATAAACGGATTTTGCCCATGACAGCGCGGATAAATAATGACACTGACCTACTGGGCATGCGGGCAGCTGGACAAGCTGCGGCGTCAGTGTTGGAAATGATTGGCGAACACGTGCAGCCCGGTGTCAGCACAGAGGAACTGGATCAGATCTGTCACCGCTTCATTGTCGATGAGCTGGACTGCATTCCTGCGCCGCTAAACTATGGTGGTGGTGGCGGCCAGATGCCCTTCCCCAAGTCGATCTGCACAAGTGTTAATCATGTGGTGTGTCATGGCATTCCAAGTCTTGGCAAAAAACTCAAGAACGGCGATGCGATTAATATCGACATTACGGTAATCAAGGATGGCTACCACGGCGACACCAGCAAAATGTTCTTTGCTGGGGAACCTTCGATCATGGCCAAGCGCCTGAGCAAAATTACCCAAGAGTGTATGTACAAGGGTATTGAGCAGGTGCGCCCCGGGGCACGCCTAGGGGATATTGGCTATGCCATTCAGCGCCATGCCGAGAGCAACCACTTCAGCGTGGTGCGCGAGTTTTGCGGCCACGGTATCGCCAAGGTATTTCACGATGATCCTCAGGTTTTGCATTACGGGCGCCCGGGCACCGGCGTGGTACTCGACGAAGGCATGTCCTTCACGATCGAACCAATGATCAATGCAGGCAAACGGCATATTAAAATTCTGCCCGATCAATGGACGGCGGTAACCAAGGACCACAAGCTATCGGCCCAGTGGGAGCACACACTTATGGTAACCGCTGACGGCTTCGAAATTTTTACCCTGCGGGCCGAAGAAAATTTTGGCGGCTAGCGCGTTACAACCTTGGCAAAGCTTGATGTTCTTAACCCGGCCTAAGCTGACCCTTTCATGAGTCTTGACGCATCAATTCTGGCCCAGCGTTCGAAGCTGACCGACGCTCTTGCAACACTGGCCCAAAGCTACTGGGAAAATGCTGCGGTTGAAGACTTGGTCAGTGGCCTTACCCTGACCTTCGATCAACTTCTTAGCGAGCTTTGGCAGCAACATTTCGGCCATACCGATGGCTGCGCACTGTTTGCTGTGGGTGGTTACGGTCGTGCAGAACTGCATCCGGGATCGGACATCGATATTTTAGTGCTGGCAGAACAGGACGACACGCACCAGCAAGCCGTGGAAGATTTTTTGCGCGACGTTTTCGACCTAAACGTTGAGGTTGGTTACAGCGTACGCAACATCAAAACCTGCGTCAGCGAATGCCGTGCCGACATCACCGTGGCTACGGCACTATTCGAAAGACGTTTTTTGACCGGCGACAGAGCGCTAATCGAGCCACTGCAGAAGGCGCTCAGCCACCGCAAAGTTTGGCCGATTGAGAAATTCTTTGTTGCTAAGCGCGACGAGCAAATAGCCCGCCATCGGCATTACGACAATGTCGACTACAACCTTGAACCCAATGTAAAAACCTCGCCGGGCGGACTGCGCGACATCCACACCACCCTGTGGATCTGCAACCGGCAGTTCGGTACCACCGATGTAGCCGAACTGGTGCGGCTCGACGTTCTCACGAGCACCGAAGCTCAATGGTTGATCGACGGACGGCGCTTCCTTTGGTGGGTCCGCTACGGGCTGCATACCTTAGCCGGACGCAAAGAAGATCAACTGCATTTTGCCCGCCAGCGGGAACTATCGCAGCGCCTCGGGTTCATGGATACCGAGAGCAAATCTGGGGTAGAGCTGTTTATGCAGCATTATTACCGCCACGTCATGGCCCTTTCTGAGGTCAACGACATCATCCTGCAGTACTTTCAGGAAGATGTGATCGACGGCCGCAGACCCACCACAGAACCCATTAACGAGCGCTTTCGTCTGGTTAACGGGCGTATAGATGTGATCGAACCAGATATTTTCCAGCGTCAGCCAACGGCCATGTTAGAGATGTTTCTGCTGATGGCCCAGCGCGAGGAAAACATTCGGGTTCGGGTGACTGCGATTCGAGCCTTGCGCGAGGCCGTACATCTAATCGATGAAAATTTTCGCTCTGACCCTGAGAATTGCAGCCTGTTTTTGCGCATTCTCAAATCGCCCTACACCGTGGTAACTCAACTTACCCGCATGCGGCGTTATGGGGTACTGGGCCGCTACCTACCGGCCTTTGGCGACATTGTCGGGCAAATGCAGCACGACCTATTCCACATCTATACTGTCGACGCTCACACCATGATGGTGATTCGCAACATGCGTCGCTTCCGCTATGACCATGCACAAGAAAACTTTCCCATCGCCCATCGCTGTGTGAAAAACATTCCCAAGGGCGAGCTACTGTATATCGCAGGGTTATTCCATGACATCGGCAAAGGCCGGGGCGGCGATCATTCGGAGCTTGGTGCCAAGGATGCCGCCGCGTTTTGCCAGCAGCATGGCCTCAATGATGCGGATACCGAACTGGTTTGCTGGTTGGTCCAGCACCACCTGTACATGTCATCGGTGGCGCAAAACCGCGACATCTATGACCCAGAGGTGGTGGGGGATTTTGCTCGGCTGGTGAAATCGCAAATGCGCCTCGACTATCTGTACGCCCTGACCGTGGCAGATATTAACGCCACTAACCCAACCTTGTGGAATGGCTGGCGGGCAACCCTGATGCGTCATCTATACGCAGAGGCACGACGGGTACTGCGCACCGAAGAAGAACCGCTGGGCCGGCAGGCCAGTGTACGCGCCTATCAGGAAAGTGCGCTAGAACAGCTGGAATCGGAGCTAGACGGTACGACCAAAATGCAGTTGCAGCAAATCTGGCAGGACCTCGGCGACGATTTTTTCCTGCGTCATACGCCACCAGAGATTGTCGAGCTAAGCAGACGCCTGCTGACGCATGCACCTGAACACGGCGCCTTTGTGGCGCTATCGCAGCCACAGTCCATTGGCGCCGACGAAGGCGCAACCAAAATCTACATTCTCGACAAAGACAAAACCAAAACCTTTGCAGCAACGGTGGTGGCGCTGAGTCAGCTTGGTTTGACGGTGGTAGATGCCTATGTCAACAAAGCCTCGGCGGGCCAATATTTTGACATGTTCACAGTGCTCGATGGCGAGGGTGCCGAGGTGCTGGATCCGAGTCTGCGACAAACCATAGTCGATCGCGTCAAAGCCACCCTAGCCCAGCCGCAGCCAACCACCAGCGGCGCGACCATGCGTGTGCCGCGCCAGCTCAAGGAGCTGAAAATACCCGCAAGCGTCAGTCTAACGCCACAGGGCGACGGCCATTCTGCCTTATTGAAAATTACAGCCTCAGACCGCCCGGGTCTGCTGGCGGCAATCGCCTTGGTATTTGTTGACCTTGGGCTGGAAATTACCTCGGCGCGAGTGACTACGTTGGGCGAGCGCGTCGAAGACCTGTTCTTAGTCACGCGCAGAGACGGCGCCACCTTGCAAAATGCCCAGCAAAGCTACGATATTGAACAGGCCATTCGCCAAAGCTTGGATCAGGCGCCATAACCTGCGTGAATTGGCCCGAGCGCAAAACAACACAATAGGAAGCAAACAGCCGTGTGGAATACCAAGTTAGAGCATTTGCAGCCCTACCCTTTTGAACGGCTGCGCGAACTGCACAAGGACTGCCAGCACGACGGTGAACTGGCACATATTCCTTTATCGCTTGGCGAGCCGAAACATCCGCCACCAGACTTTGTCGTGCGGGCGTTGGCCGACGCCCAAGCGCTGACTACCCAGCTCGGTATCTACCCCGCCACCAAGGGCAGCGACGATCTGCGCTTGGCCATCAGTCAGTGGCTCGGGGGCCGCTTCGGTATCGGCATTGACCCAGCAACACAGGTTTTGCCCGTTTACGGTACCAGAGAAGCGCTGTTTTCTGTGGCTCAAGCCTTGCTCAGCGGCAAGCCCGGTTCGCTTGTAGGAATGCCCAATCCGTTCTACCAAATTTACGAAGGAGCCGCCCTGCTAGCCGGTGCGCGACCACTGTACATTGCCAACGTGGAGACCAACGACTATCACGCTGACTTCAGTGCCGTAACAGCTGACCAATGGCAGGCGGTGGAGATGGTCTACATCTGCTCGCCGGGTAATCCCACCGGGCAAATCATGTCTGCTGGGGATATGCAGGCGCTGATCGAACTGGCCTATGAGCACGACTTCATTGTGGTCAGCGACGAGTGCTACAGCGAACTCTATTACGACGACGACAATGTGCCCTGCAGCTTGTTAAGCGTGGCGGAGCAAGTCGCAAAGGCCCACAATAAGCGGCCTTTTGAAAGCTGTTTGAGTTTCCACAGTCTGTCCAAGCGCTCTAATCTGCCCGGTCTGCGCAGCGGCTTCGTGGCTGGCGACAGCGAGTTAATGCAGCGTTATTTGAGTTACCGCACCTACCACGGCTGCGCCATGTCCGCCCATCACCAGGCCGCCAGCACGCTGGCTTGGCGCGACGAAGCCCATGTGGTTGCCAACCGCAATTTGTATCGCGAAAAGTTCGCTGCGGTTAGCCAAGTGCTGCAGCCCTACTATGACCTGCGCCAGCCCGAGGGCGGCTTTTACCATTGGTTGCGCACGCCGATAGACGATCTGCGTTTCAGCCAGCTGCTGCTGCAGCAACAGCATGTAACCGTCATGCCCGGCACATTTCTCGGTCGCGTCAGCGACGACGATACGGCGAGCAACCCAGGCCAAGGTCATGTTCGAGTGGCCTGGGTGGCAGGCCTCGACGACTGTCTGCTGGCGGCCCAGCGCTTGGCGGATTTTGCCGCAACCCTGTAGCGACTGGTCGCGGTACGACCACTGATGGCTACCAAGAGCGGGCACCCTCGAATGCTGCCGGCAACCAAGGTAAACTCTCGAAAAAAACGCTTAGGGATACGCGCTATGAATGCTAGATCGACCACCACATTCGCCTTCGCAGTTGGCATCCGCAACAGCAACGGCGCAGGACTAGTACTCGATTGCCTGTATCCCGCGCCGGTGATGAATCCGACCGACACAGCTGCCGAAGCAATCGCCGCGCTGGCAGAAGGCGTGACGCCGCTGGACGACGATAAAATTGCGGCGCTTCGCAACAGTGCGCCGGAGCTAGTGCCCGAAGCGTTACTGACCAGCCAAGCCAATGGCGCAGCCCCGCAGGAGTTGATCGCAATTCGTTTAGGTGCCGACAGCGAAATTACCAGCACCGAAGAGGCGTATTTGAAGCTGCACCTGCTGTCACATCGGCTAGCCTTGCCTAACACCTTGAACTTGGGCGGCATCTTTGCCCACTTGCCGAACCTTGCTTGGACCTCTGCTGGTCCTGTCGAAGTCAGTGAGCTTCCCCAAGCTCAGCTCAATGCTCGAGCCGAGGGCCTGAATTTAGAGGTGTTTTCCGTGGATAAGTTCCCCAAAATGGTGAACTACGTTGTGCCGCCCGGCGTGCGCATTGCCGATGCCAGCCGCATCCGGCTGGGCGCCTACTTAGGCGAAGGCACTACTGTGATGCACGAAGGCTTCGTCAACTTCAATGCTGCGGCACTGGGACCCAACATGGTGGAGGGTCGTATTTCTCAGGGCGTCACTATCGGTGCTGGCACCGATTTGGGCGGCAGTTCCAGCACCCAAGGGACATTGTCTGGAGGGGGCGAAATCGTCATCAGCATTGGTGAGCAATGTTTAGTTGGCGCCAATGCGGGCACTGGTATTCCGCTGGGGGATCGCTGCACTATTGAGGCAGGCCTGTACATTACTGCTGGCACCCCTATCACCGTGGTCGACGAACATGGCGAGGAAGTGCGCCAGGTAAAAGCGCGCGAGTTGGCCGGACATTCAGACATGCTGTTTATCCGCAATGCGCAAAGCGGTCAGGTCATGTGTAGAACAAACCGTAAAGCCATTGAGCTCAACGATACCTTGCATCAGCACAACTGATGAGCCAACAACTCTCTATTCTAGAACTCGCCAAGGCGTTAATCCGGCGGGTGTCGGTTACCCCAGAGGATGCTGGCTGCCAAGAGTTGATTGGTGAAATGCTGCAGCATCATGGCTTTGTTACGGAACAAATCAACGCCCATGGTGTTCACAATTTATGGGCATGGCGCGGTGTCGATCCCGCCAGCCCGGCTGCCGCAACGACACCCCATCTGATGTTTGCGGGTCACACCGATGTGGTGCCGGCAGGCCCTGTAGAAGCGTGGAGCAGTCCACCATTTGAGCCAACGGTCAAAGACGGTATGCTCTACGGACGCGGTGCCGCTGACATGAAATCGAGCTTGGCCGCTATGTTGTACGCGGTAGACGAGTTTATTACCGCACAGTCTGAGCACCAGGGCACACTGAGTTTTCTGATTACCAGTGACGAGGAAGGCGAAGCCATACACGGTACCCGTCATGCGATTACCGAACTGGCTCAGCGCGGCATTCGTCCCGATTACTGCGTAGTAGGCGAGCCCAGCTCGAGCGAACAACTCGGTGATGTGGTGCGCTGCGGGCGTCGTGGCTCGTTGAATGCAGCGCTGACCGTTAAGGGCTTGCAGGGTCATGTGGCCTATCCAGAGTCGGTAGTGAACCCGATCCACACCGCTGCACCAGCCTTGGCCGCCTTGGCCGGCGAAGTATGGGATGCGGGCAACGCCTACTACCCTCCTTCTAGCCTGCAGGTATCCAACATTCAGTCGGGAACCGGCGCTACCAATGTGGTGCCGGGCGAACTTTCTGCGTTGTTCAATATCCGTTTCAACACCGAACAAACAGAGCAGGGATTGCGCCAGCGCATTGAAGCCATCTTGCACCAGCACCAGTTGAATTTCGACGTACAGTGGCAGCTCTCCGGCCCACCCTTCTTGACTGAGCAAGGTGCCCTTACCGCTGCGGTAACCGACGCGATCAAGGACGAAACCGGACTGCAAACCGAACTGTCTACCTCAGGCGGCACCTCTGACGGACGCTTCATTTCACCATGGGACGGGGACGGCGCAGCCTTGGTGGAGGTAGTCGAACTGGGGCCAATCAATGCCACCATTCACAAGGTAAACGAGTGCGTAGCCGTCGATGATCTCGCGCCCCTGGCAAACATCTACACGGCAATTACCCAACGCCTGCTTGGGAGCTAAGCAGCCATCGCATGAAACTGCGTATCTTGCTCATTGCCAATTTGGGGGTACTCTGGCTGATGGCAAATCTGCCAGCAAACCTGCTGCGGCAGTTTATCGACAGCGACCAGCTCACTCTGGTGGCGCCCCAAGGTAGCCTTTGGCATGGATCCGGCAGGCTGGTCAGCAACCTTGGTTTACAGGCACAAGTGCAGTGGCAAACCATGTTTTGGCCACTGGGGCTGAATCTGCATCTCACTGACAAAGACAGCGATATCCACGGCCGTCTTAAGCCGACGCTGAGCAATCATCTGGGCGGTTATCGCCTCACGCTTGAAGGCCAATTGGGTGCCACGACGCTGGCCCCCCTGCTGCAGCGCTATAATCTTTTTGTACCGGGCACATTTCGGCTCAACAATACTGAAATGTTGATGCAGCAAAACCAGCTCCGTCTGTCCCAGCCGAGCAGCCTGCAGTGGAGTGGTGGCGCAGTACGATACATACTCGCCAACCGGCAATATCAGGCGGCAATGCCGCCCCTGCGGGCTACGCTAGTGAACACTGACCAAGGACACCTAGAAGCTAAAATTTACGGTCGCGAAGCAAACAGTGCCCCGCTGCTGATTCTTCGCGCCGCGCAAAACGGCAATGTCTATTTTGCTGTAAGTCGCGGCATGCTCGGCCTTGCCAACTACCCATGGTCTGGCAATGAGGCAGCAGACGAACTGATTTTTGAAGTACAACGCAGCTTGAACCCTAACCCGCGGTAGCCGCCATTCAAGGCTGGTAATTTGGCGCTAAGCCATCACAATGTGGGCTTAATCAACCCCTGTGGTTGGCCTTTCGATACAGAACTCAAAGACTCGCGCATGCTCCAACACTTCCAAACATGGTTACCTCGCTTGTTGATCTTCATCCAGTGGCTTGGCGCGCTGGCCATTGCTTTTGTTATTGCGAACACAGTCTTGGTGGTTATGGGTGGCACCGCGGATTCCAGCCCAACGCAAGCGTCAGCACCCAGTGCGAGCGCAAACAAACGACCGCCAGCGCCCACGCTGCAGGCGCTGCTTGGGCAAGATCTGTTTGGTCGCAGCAGCACTGTGACCAACACCCTGTCTTCGGCACCGGCCACGCCAACACGCCTGCCGCTGACTCTAGAGGCGGTTTTTGTCAGCAGCGATTCGGACCAATCTACCGCAATCATTTCCCAACGCGGCAAACCCGGCAAACCGTATGGCACAGGTGACTCGGTACCGGGCAACGCGCGGCTGAGTGAGGTGGAAGCCGAACGGGTGATATTGACCCGGGCTGGTGTGCGCGAGGCGCTGGCCTTTAAGTCCGATTTTAAAGCCAAACAAAATGCCCGCACCGCAGCCATAGCCCCTCGGGCGGTGCCAAGAGCCAACACCGCAGGCGTCAACACAGATGCGACGGTACTTGAGAGCCTCAACACTCAGTTGGCACAGAATCCGGATGCTACCCTTGATAAAATGGGCGTATCACGCAGCGCCGAGGGTGGCTATCGCATTGGTAGCAGCGTCAACCACCCCTACCTAGCCCGGTCGGGTTTGCAACCCGGTGACGTGGTGCTCGCGATAAACGGGCGCCCCTTGGGCGACATCAATGTTGACCGTCTGGCGTTAAGCAACCTTGCCAGTGCCGGCAGCGTCAGTGTTGAACTGTTACGCAACGGTCAAACTCTGACCATTACCACGCGAATTCCCGCAAACCTCCGCCAATAAGCGAGATGTAAACAATGCCTGCTGAATCTATTCCACGTCGCCGTAATCCGCAGGCAAGAAGGCTGCTGATGTTGCTGCTATGCCTCTTGCCCTTTCTCAGCGCAGCGGTAAACAGTGCTAACGCAGGCGAAGAACAAACCTGGCAAATGGCGACACGCAACGCGGACATACAGGAATTTGTCGCCCAAGTGGCGAAAATTACCGGTAAAACCTTTGTGGTCGATCCGAAACTTAAGGGGCAGGTAAACGTGGTGTCTGAAACCCCCTTGGGTAAGGACGGCGTTTACGAGCTGTTTCTGAGCGTGCTGCGACTGCAAAACTATACCGCGGTGCCGTCGGGCAACGTCATCCGTATTCAGCAAAGCGCTACCGGCAAGCAGACTCCCGGCGCACTTGGTGGTTTAGACAGTGCTGCTCCCGAAGAACTGGTAACCGAAATCATCGCAGTGCAGAACGTCAAGTCAGAGGATCTGCTAAAAATACTACGGCCTTTAATTCCCCAGTACGGCCACATTGGTAGTGTGAGCCAACCTAATGTAATCATTCTTTCCGATCATGCCGATAACATTGAAAGACTGAAAAACATTATTGCAGATATTGATGTGGCGCAAATTAACGATATTGTTATGGTTCCACTTAAGGAAGCTTGGGTAGGCAACGTGGTAGACATACTGCAAAAGGTGGCCCCCGACCAGCTAGGACCCAACGCCCAAGGCCCCCAGCGCATTCAGATTATTGCCAACGAGCGTAACAACTCGTTAGTACTTCGCGGTCAGCAGGCCTCTATCGCCGAGCTACTGCAAATCATCGAAAAACTCGATCAACCAACCACGACTAACGATGCCACCCAGGTGATTATGTTGAATCATGGTGATGCTGAAAACATTGCTGGCATTCTCAACAGCCTAGTGGGTCGAAGCGATGGCGGCTCCAAGTCGGGCCAGGCGAACGCCGTCACCATTCAGCCTGACGCTAGCCTAAACGCTATAGTGGTCAGGGCAGACCCTACCGCGATGAACGAAATTCTCAGCATTGTGCAGCGTCTGGATACCGCCCGATCACAGGTACTGATTGAGGCCGCCATTGTCGAAATCAGCCTTACCGATGACTTCAACCTTGGCGTTGAGATGGCTGGCATCGACGCCCGAGGCAATGGACTACCGCTGGTATCCACGGCGCTTGGCGGGAGTTTGGCCAGCGTGCTAAATGCCTTGGTCAGCGTGAATGAGGACGGCTCGGTAAGCACCAATCCCGCCACCGCCCTGGGCAGCGTCAGCCAACCGACCATCGCCGCTGCTAAGGTCGACTTGGACGGGGTCTCTTTTGGCGCGGTAATAAGCGCGCTGGCAAATATGACGAATGCAAACCTCCTCTCAACACCGAGCATTGTGACCCTAGATAATACCGAGGCAAAAATTCTCGTCGGTCAGGAAGTACCTTTTCGCTCCGGCTCTTTTGCTACCACTGGGGAAGGCGCGAACAATCCCTTTACTACCGTGACGCGCGAGGATGTCGGCATAGAACTGACGGTAACACCACATGTTTACGACAACAGCGAAGTGCGGATGGAGGTTTTGCAGGATATTTCGAACGTCGTGAACAGCGCGGTGAGCAGCTCTGCGTTTGCCGATGTAGTGACTTCCAAGCGCTCAATAGAAACCACGGTGCTTGCCACATCTGGAGAGACCATTGTTCTAGGCGGACTGATTCAGGACAACGTCACCGACGGCAATGCTCGAGTGCCGCTGTTGGGCAAAATTCCAGTGCTAGGTAACTTATTCAAATCCAGGAGCAAAAATCAGACGAAGACCAATCTTGTGGTTTTCCTGCGACCCACTGTGATCGAAGACAAATCTCAGTCGAATTCCTTGACCACAAAAAAGCTCAACGGCGTCTGGGAAGTAGGTGAGCCCACGCAAAAGCCTATCTCACCTAACGATCTTTTTCAGGGCCGGCCGCCGCGTCGCTAAACGCGGCACCCTTAGACGCTCGCATCTAACCCGTGTCAGCGAACAGCACCACTCGCCCTTGGACGCGCCTCTACCGCGCCCTTTGGCGGCGCGTCATCACCCTTGGTATTCAGCCAATGATGAGCGGTCAGCAAACACTGCTGCAAGCAAGCAAAGCTGCGCCGTCGCGTATTGTCTATGTGCAGGCCACCCGCTCTATCGCCGACACATTAATTGTTGAAAAGGCGGTAGATGCGCTTCGCAAGGCTGAACATACCGAAGGCCCAAATTCACCCCTACAGCCACTAAGCGCCGCCGAGTGGTATAGCGATCAAAGTTATACCGCGCTGGCCCAAGGCGTAGCGGGCCGAGTGACCNTGCGCAAGACTCCAGCGNTGCTCACACATTTGATGCAGGCCCCAAGATCAATTCAAGAGCAGGTTACANTAGTGCCGGTTTGCGTATTTTGGGGCCGCGCNCTTTCCGCCAAGGACAGTTTTCTGCGCGCCCTTACATCAGACCAGCGCTCNGCGACCGCAGGCTTGAAGCGTTTGTTCGGCCTTATTTTTAACCGTGGCGATGTGCATGTCTGTTTCGGCAAGCCAATAGCGCTGGTAAAGCTTGCAAACCATGAGCGCGGTGCAGAGTTCGCCGCTCGACGGGCTGCGCGAATCATGCGCCTGCTCTTTAAGACCATGCAATTCGTAACGCTGGGGCCAGATCGCTCCCACCGCCGCACCCTACTCGATCAGGTAACCAGTGCACCCCGAGTGCGTAAAGCCATTGATGCCATCGACGCGGCAGCAGACACGCGTAAAAGTGACCGTCGCCAACGCCTCAGCCGCAAAGCCTTGCGAATGGCTCGAACCATTGCCTCAGACCTAACCTACAGCACCATCCGGTTGTTCTTGATATTTCTAACATGGTTCTGGCGGCGCATTTATGACGGCGTTGAAGTAAAGGGCTTGGACGACCTGCGCACCCTCAACGACACACATACACTAGTTTATGTACCAACCCATCGCAGTCACATTGACTATTTGGTGCTGAGCTATTCGCTCTACACCCAGGGCATTATGCTGCCCATTATTGCTGCGGGCGATAACCTCAACATGCCGGTGCTTGGCAGACTGCTGCGTCAGGGCGGCGCGTTTTTCATGCGCCGCAGTTTTCGCAACGACCCACTGTATACCGCCGTATTCGAGGAGTACGTGTATCAGGTACTTGCCGCAGGCCATAGTATCGAGTTCTTTCCTGAAGGCGGACGCAGCCGCAGCGGCCGTTTACTGACACCCAAGTATGGCCTGCTCAAGCTTTGCCTAGAGCACCAGCAACGCGGACTGGAAAAACCGCTCGCCTTTGTGCCCATTTATTTTGGTTACGAAAAAGTCGTGGAAGGTGGCAGCTACCTGCGGGAACTGCGCGGCAGCGCGAAACAAAAAGAACGCCTAACCGACCTCATCAGTAATGCCAAGGTAGTGCGGCAGCGTTTCGGCATGTTACAGGTGAATCTGGCCGATGCCATCAAGCTGGACAGTTGGCTAGAGCAAGACAGCATCAAGTGCCTTGAGCAGCCCCAACAACTGGAACGACTGGGCCAAGACATCATGCTGGGGATCAATCGACGGGCGAGTATTAATCCCATTAACCTACTGGCGCTGGCGATTACTCAACGTACGCACCTAACCATGCAAGAGCAGTCACTGATGGCGCAAATCGGCTGCTATCGGGAGCTCGCGGTTAACCTTTATGGCGAACAGGTTTTAACCGCCAACGTGGGCGAAGCTGCAGCGGTTGTCGAACGGGCCGAAGCCTTGGACTTTGTCAGTCGGCACAAGGACGAGGCATGGGTCACCTGCAGCGTAGACGCCGCGACACTACTCACTTGGTACCGCAACAACGTACTGCATTTATTTGCCGCGCCAGCGCTGATTGCACTGCTGGTTTCTCGGTCCGCCGCAGGGCTGACTGCTAGCCAATTGGACGAACAGACCCAACTTATTTACCCGTTTATTGCCAAGGAGCTTACCACTGCAGAACAGTTAGATTTAGGCACCCTGCTGCAGGCGCTAGAACAGCAGCAACTTATCGTACGTGAGGGCCAAACTATTTTACCGCCGAGTAAGCCAAGCGAAGCTAGTGCGCTTCTAAATCAGCTGGGCGGCTTGGTGCTTGAGATGCTGCAGCGTATGTATGTGGTAATCAGCATTGCTACTGTACGCGCCGTAACCCGAGAAGAACTGAAGCGCCAAAGCCAAGCCGCAGCAAAGAAACTCTCGCGCTTGTTTGGTCTCAATGGCGCGGAATTTTCAGAAGAGCGTTTGTTAGATGCCTTTGTCGAAAAGCTACTCAACGCTAAGCTTATGTCGATGAACGCCCAGCAGCAGCTAGTTGCATCAGCACTGTTGCAGCAAGTCGCCGAGCAGGCAGCCGAGCAAATCATTGAACCTTCGGTTCATCTCGCTTTGCAGCGAGTTATTAGCTCCAGCGCAAACGCCTGAAGACAAGAGAAAAGTATTTAGGCCGTTCCCAAATACACATCAAACCTAACGCTTTTGCCCTTGATCTGAAACGCCACGCGATCTAATACCGGTTCTTTCAAGCGCCGCTTGAGCACTACGCGACCACGGCAGCGACGCTGGGCTGCCGCCACCAGGCCACTGAGATCGTCTGCGCTTGCTCCCCTAGGCTCTGTGAGTTCACGTAGATACTGCAAGCCTAAATTCGGTAACGCTTTTTTTGCACTGGGCGCAAACATAGGGTCTAGCAACACCACATCCCAATTGTCTGCTGGGTGCGCGGCTGCCGTTAAAACGTTGGAAGCTTCATCACATATTGCTGTGCTGTGTTCTAGGTGCCGAACCCGCGCATGCAACAGCACCCAAATCAACCGCTCTCGCTCGACAAAGGTGACCCGGGCACCGAACTGAGTCAGTAGCAAACCGTCACTGCCGAAACCTGCGCAGGCATCTAATACCAGCTGTCCTTGCAGATTGCCCCCACAAGCCTT
>PCCE01000018.1 GCA_002731575.1 Gammaproteobacteria bacterium
GCTACGCAGTAACGACCCAAGGGTACCTGGCGCTCCTTGTCGCCCTTGCCGGTAACCCGAACATGGCCCTCGTCGAGCGACAGGTCCTTGGCCCTAAGTCCGGCCACTTCGCTGAGCCGTAAACCGCTGCCATAAAACAGTTCTAGTAGTGCCTTATCCTGTAGCGACTTGTGTGCGGTGCCTGCAAAATTCAGCAGTTGCGAGGCTTGGTCTGTGTCCAGCACCTTGGGCAGTCGCCTTTTGTGTTTGGGCCCTCTGCTAACCTTTGCCGGATTGGAATTGACCCGGCCCTGTTGCTGCAAAAACCCATAGAAGCTGCGCACTGCGGAGAGGTTACGTTGAATGCTGCTATTGGCCAGCTGTTGATGCTTTAGGTGTCCAATGTAGCGCGCAATCGTTTGCGCATCTGCGGAGTGGCAATCGCCATCTAACCAAGCCAGAAAACGACCGAGGTCTCGGGCGTAGGCTGTAACAGTTCGCGCTGAGTAATTGCGCTGCTGCGCAAGAAACAGGAGAAACTCCTGCAGCCGTTGTTCTTCAGAGTCGCTGGGAGTGCTCATGCAGCCGCTAGACGGTTCATCACCTTGGCAACGATGTCAGCGATGTAGGTAACGAACAATGTGTCCATGTCCTTGGCAAAGCGGCCCGCATCGCGACTGCCGATGCAAAGTGCGCCAGCGCCGTCGACGAGGCTCAGGTTGAGGATTGCAGCACTGCCGCTATCGTCGTGGTCAGATAACGGAAACATCTGGGTCAGTTCTTCTCGGCGCAGGGATAAACACAGTGCGCTGGTCTTGCTGTGTAAGTGCTGCAGTGGCATTTGTTCGCTGTGGTGTTGAATATGATCCAAGGCCAGCGCTAGATCAGCGCCACACAAGTGCGCGCATACGAAATCCGCCTCAAAATCTACAAGCACATGGGTTGCCAGCACCTCGTTAAGCTCGGGCCAACTGCTCACCTCCAACAGTGCCAGGTTCAACGAGCGCGTTTTGGCAAAAATCTCATCGTTGTTGCGCGCCGCTTGCAGCAGTTCATTCATGCGTTTGCGCATGGTCATATTGCGCTCGCGCAAAATATCGGTCTGTCGTTCGATTAACGACACCGCCTTACCGGATTCGTGGGGCAGGCTTAGTTCCGACAACGCGCTTGGATGCCGCAGAAAAAAGTCCGGCGACTGGCGCAGAAAGTCCAGTACCGACTGATCGTTCGGCAAAGGGGTTTTATTTCCTCCGGTAAACTTTTCAATGCTCATACGCTAAAACTCATGGTTGATTGCAAAAGCTCAGAGTTGGCCCTGATACACAAAGGTCGAATCGCCAACAAGCTTCATGGGCCCCTGAGCATTTGGCCACTCCACACGCAACTTGCCGCCGGGTAGGGAAACTTTGACCCGATTGCTCAAGCGCTGACTGTGTCTGCCGGCTGCTACCGCCGCACAAGCGCCGCTGCCACAGGCTTGGGTTTCCGCCGCGCCGCGCTCAAAGACTCGCAAACGGATGAAGCCATCGTTAATCACTTGGCAGAATCCTACGTTGGCCCGTTCGGGAAAGGCCGAATGGTTGGATAAAGCCTGACCGATACCGGCTACGTCTAGGTTGATTACATCGTCGACGAATACCACAGCATGCGGATTGCCCATTGAGACCGGCAGCACTTGAAAGGTGCCTAGCGCAGTCTTCAGCACTTCCGGCTCAGCCTCATTAGCGGCGCAAAATGGAATACTTTGGTGATCGAATTGTGGCTCAGGCATCCAAGTTTCGATTAGCCCGCTGTCTTCAATTGCCGTGCGCGTAATGCCGCCCTTCGAACGCCAGCGTAGTTCGCTTTGCTGGGTTAAACCCCGCCGTCGCACAAAGTCGGTAACGCAGCGTGTGCCATTGCCGCATTGCTCGGCTTCACTGCCGTCGGCATTGAAAATCAGGTAATCAAAGTCGCAGTCAGGATCGCTCGGAGGCGCAACCACAAGCAACTGATCAAAGCCAATGCCGCGCTGTCGGTCACCCCAGAGCGCCACTTGTTCGGTATTGAACTTGGCCGACTCGGAAACACCATCAATGACCATAAAGTCGTTACCAAGACTGTGCATTTTACTGAAGTGCAGCATGCTGGCCTCTAAAGAACCTCGGTAGACAATTGATCTTGGATGCTCTCACGCCGCCTGACAAGTCGAAAACTCTCACCGCTCACCATCACTTCAGCTGCGCGGTTGCGGCTGTTGTAATTGGATGAGAGCACAGAACCATAGGCACCGGCACTCAGAATACTTAATAAGTCGCCTTCGTGAAGCGCGAGGTTTCGTGATTTCGCCAACCAGTCACCGGATTCACAGACCGGGCCAACGATCTCCCAACGCTTAGTCGGCGCCGACCTATTTTCTTGCACTGGCAGCACTCCATGCCAAGCCTGATACAGCGAAGGTCGCAGTAAGTCGTTCATCGCCGCGTCGATAACGGCGAAGTTTTTGCCCTGCTGCTGGTCGTCGTCAGAGCCCTCTTCAGGCTTAAGATACTCTACCCGTGTAACGAGTACGCCCGCATTGGCCGTTAAAAATCGTCCCGGTTCAATAGACAGCTTTAGTCTTCGACCTGCCAGCTTGCCAACGACATGCCGCCCCCAGGCATCTACGTCAAAGGGTTGCTCGTCTTCGTAGGTGACACCAAAACCGCCGCCTAAGTCTAGGTCAGTAAGGGTGATACCTTGAGCGTTTAAGTCGTCGATTAAACCAAGTAGCTGGTCTAAGGCGTCGAATAGCGGTGTTGGCTCACAAATCTGCGAGCCGATATGACAGGCTACGCCGCGAACCTGCAGATGCGGATCCGCTGCGGCCTGCTGATACAGCGCCAACGCCGTATGCTGCAAAATGCCAAACTTGTTTTCTTTCAGCCCGGTAGAAATATAAGGATGGGTTTTAGGGTCCACGTTAGGATTAATGCGCAGGGCGATGGGCGCTACTTTTTGCAGCAGAGTGGCGCGAGCGCTGATGCGCTCTAACTCCCCGGCGCTTTCAACGTTGAAACACTCGATGCCTGTTTTCAGTGCGAAGTCGATCTCCTCAGTAGACTTGCCCACACCGGAAAACACCACCTGCTCGGGGTTGCCCCCAACAGCCAGTACGCGGCTCAGCTCGCCGCCAGAAACAATATCAAACCCTGCTCCAAGCTTGGCAAAGGTCTGCAGCACCGCCAGGGTCGAATTTGCTTTGACCGCATAATGCAGCTGATGCGCTAGCCCAGCCAGCGCGCCGTCGAGACGCCGGTATTGCTGCGTGAGCATGGCGGAAGAATAAGCGTAAAGCGGTGTGCCAACCGAATCTGCGATTTCGCGTAGGCTCACATTTTCAATAAATAACTCGCCGTTGCGATAGTGCGCTGCAGTGGCGTTTAAAAGCTCAGGAGTAACACTCAAGGGGGTTTCCTTTGTTATTTTTTGCGGTCCCTATTCTAAGTGGCGCCGCTTTTTTGTAGCTGCCGCGCTAGATTAGCGCTCGGGCCCGGGTAATAGCCTGCCGGACTTGGTTTGGCGCGGTGCCACCAAGATGATCGCGCGTTGCAACAGACCCATGCAAGGTCAGCACCTGATATACATCTGGCTCGATAACTGTGGTGTCTGGCCCATTGAGTTCTTCTATGCTCAGCTCCTCTAACCCTTTGCCTTGGCTGGCCGCCAGCTGTACTGCTTTTCCCACTAAATCATGAGCGTCTCGAAATGGTACATTCTTGCGCACTAAGTAATCGGCGAGGTCGGTTGCTGTGGTGAAACCCTTGAGCGTTGCTTCAAGCATAACGGCCTTATTTGCTTGGATATTGGGCACCATGCCAATCAGTGCGGTAAGGCAGTTACTGAGCGTATCTATGGCATCGAATAGTGGCTCTTTGTCTTCCTGATTGTCTTTGTTGTAAGCTAGCGGCTGGCCTTTCATCAGCGTTAACAGGGTGATTAGTTGTCCGTTTACCCTGCCGGTTTTGCCGCGAATGAGTTCTGGCACATCCGGGTTTTTCTTTTGCGGCATGATACTAGAACCGGTACAGAAGCGGTCGGGTAGGGTTATAAAGTTGAACTGCTGGGACGCCCACAGCACCATTTCTTCGCACCAGCGTGACATATGCGTTAGCGACAGCGCTGCGGCGGCGCAGAATTCGATGGCGAAATCCCGATCACTGACTGCATCCAACGAATTCTCGCAAATGCCATCAAAGCCGAGGAGCTCTGCCACAAACTCACGATCCGGCAGATAGGGTGAGCCGGCCAAGGCCGCAGCGCCTAGGGGCAGTTGGTTAACACGCTTACGACAGTCTAGCAATCGCTCCCGATCGCGACGCAGCATTTCAAACCACGCCATTAAGTGGTGGCCGAAAGTAATCGGTTGCGCAGCCTGTAAATGGGTGAAGCCGGGCATAATTGTGTCGGCGTTGGCTTCAGCCAAGTCCGCTAGAGCGGTTAGCAGCCGGCCTTGTTGCTCCACCAACATGTCGATGGCAGCACGTAGGTGCAGGCGAATATCGGTAGCGACCTGATCGTTCCTGGAGCGTCCGGTATGGAGCTTTTTGCCGGTATCGCCAATCAGCTCGATAAGCCTGTGTTCGATGTTCATATGCACATCTTCTAGCTCGATGCGCCAAGTCAGCTCGCCGTTTTCGATTTCCTCTTGAATAGAGGTCAGCCCCGAAACAATTGTTGCGCACTCGTCTTCCGTTAGCACGCCGATGCGCTGGAGCATGGTGGCATGGGCAATGGATCCTGCAATATCCTCGCGGTATAGGCGTTGATCGAAACCAATGGAGGCAGTAAAAACCTGCACGAATTCGTCTGTGGCCTCGCTGAATCGTCCGCGCAGTGAGCCGCCCTTCTTGTTCGGGGTTAATTGAGCGCTGGGGTTTTCCTTTATAGTCATGCTTTTCCTATGATCGTTGGCAATAGCGGCCCTGCGGTTCTGCCAAGGATGCAGTATAACAATCTAAGCTTGCGGCTGACGTTAAAAAATACGACAGACCAAGTGCGCTACAAAGAGTGGTCGGGATGAAGTGCCATTGGCTGCCCACCAAACTGCGTCGCACGGAATATCTGGAGAGGTTTCCAACGACACAAGACAAAGGCCGGGTGCAACAACTGCAGTCAACACGGCACCTGATACCACCCAAGTTAACGGCCAGCGATTGAGCATGGTTTATGGCGAAAACGCCAACTTGTTCACAACTCAGGAAGGCAATCTATTTACAACTTGGCTCAACTGCCCAACGGTAGCAAAAATGCTAAAAGGTGCGCCATTTAGTCGATAGACGGTCGTTTTTGGTCCTTTGACTACTGAAAAGTGAGGACGAATGGTGCGATAAAAGGTCCGATGTAAGCAGACAGGCGGTGGCCGATACGAGACGAAACGCAATGTGAGAGGATGTTGGGTCTAGCAATGACAATGCGTTCGTCATGCTGACCGATGGGGAGTGATACGTGCTATGCGTATATTGATTGTGGATGACGAAACCCTAGCCCGGGATAGGCTGCGCAGGATGATTGAATCTGATGGGTAGCATGAGGTGGTTGGTGATGTCGCAACTGGGCGCGCTGCCGTAAGAGTCTGCGAAGTACTACGCCCCGATTTGTGTTTGCTGGATATTCGCATGCCCGGTATGGACGGCATCGAGACAGCCCAACATTTTATGACTCAAGATGAGCCGCCAGCGGTCATTTTTTGTACCGCCTATGAGGAGCACGCTGTGCAGGCCTTCGAGCTTCAAGCCGTTGGCTATTTACTCAAACCCGTACGACGCAACGACCTGTTTCGGGCTTTCAGCAGCTGTGCACGGTTGAACCGCATGCAAATGGCAGCGGTGAAAAATATAGATGCAAACCGCCGTGCTCATCTTTGTGCGAGAACATACAAGGGTGTCGAGTTGGTTAATATAAGCGACATTCGATACCTCAAAGCTGACCAAAAATACGTTTCTGTGCGTCATGTCGATGGCGAAGTGATTATTGACGAGACCCTGCGTGAGCTTGAAGACGAGTTTCCAGACCTGTTTTCCCGCGTCCACCGCAATGCACTGGTTTCAACCAACCACGTGCAGGGTTTGGAAAAGGATAGCATGGGTCAATTTGGCGTTGGTATGGGGAATATCGAAGAGCTAGTGGATGTAAGTCGGCGCCACTTGCCAGCGATTCGAAAAGTTCTACGACGCTTGTAGCAAGCTGCGCGTATACTGCGCGCATGCAGCATATAACCATTGCAACGCGAGAAAGCGCCTTAGCGCTTTGGCAGGCGAACTTTGTCCGTGCGCGTTTACTTGAAGCCCATCCCGAGCTTGAAGTAAACCTGTTGGGAATGACCACCAAGGGCGATCAGTGGTTGAACGCCCCCTTGCACGAAATCGGCGGGAAGGGCCTGTTTATCAAGGAGCTGGAAGTCGCCATGCTGGAGGGCCGAGCGGACCTCGCCGTGCATTCGGTAAAGGACCTGCCAGCACATCTGCCTGAGGGGTTTAGCCTGCCATTTGTTGGTTTTCGTGAAGATGTTCGCGATGTGTTGCTCAGCCGTCATGGAGCCCTAGATACCTTGCCGCAGCACGCCAAGGTGGGCTCTTCCAGTCCCCGCCGTCAGGCGCAACTGCTTGCCCTTCGTCCGGATCTGCAGGTGCAGAGCATTCGCGGCAATGTACAAACGCGTCTCGCCAAGCTCGACAGCGGCGAATTTGACGCCATAGTGCTGGCCCAAGCAGGCCTGTCGCGTCTTCAACTGCAACGTGCCGACGCGCATCCATTGGATATTCGCACCTGCTTGCCCGCCCCCGGACAGGGCGCCCTTGGCATAGAAGTGCTGGCCGAAAGCCCAGTTACTGACCTGTTGGAAAGCCTAGTCGAGCCAGATGTAGCGCGCTGTGTTCAAGCGGAACGGGGCATAAGTGCCGGGCTGGGTGCTGATTGCGCGTTGCCAGTAGCCGCCCACGCCACGCTTGAAAGTGACGGGAAAATGCGTCTACGCGCGCTAGTGGCCATGCCAGACGGGTCGAAAATCCTGCGTGCCGAAGGGTTAGGCACCAATGCTGACGTATTAGCGCCCCAGGTTGTGGAACAGTTGCTCGCCCAAGGCGCCCAAGCCATTCTTGATGCGGCACAAGGTGCCGCCCAAGGTGCAAAAAAGTAACGGGGTTGCAGAATGTTTCCTGCATTACACCCAAGCAACAACGCGGCAGCATACGTCTCGATATGACACATTGGGTAACCTACAGTGAGCCGAGCGCGTCGCGGTTGGCGACAACGCTCGCTGCCCTCGGGCAATCTAGCCTGTGCGAGCCGGTTACGCGCATCGAAGTTCTGCCCTTGCCGCACCCTCTGCCGACAACGCCACCAGATCTGCTGATTGCGCTTTCTCAGCATGCAGTTGCGGCCTATCTGGCTAACCATTATCGAACTGCGCACAGCGCAGCGCTGACCCTTGCCATCGGCCCTGCTACTGCAGCAGGGCTGATCGAACACGGAGGCTTTGAGATACGTCAGCCGACGCGGGCGAGTTCCGAAGGCCTGCTAGCGATGCCGGAACTTGTTGGACTAAGGGCCGATCAAACGGTTTGGTTGTTGACGGGTCAAGGTGGCCGCGACCTTGTTGCGCAGGCGCTTGCAGAGCGCTGCAAGCTGCAGCGTCTTGATCTCTATCGACGGCAAAAGCGTGCGCCTGATTTTTCATCAAGGGAATCACTGAGCGCCATTTGGGTTGGTTCCATACACGGCTTGCAGCAGGTGGATGGGCACGCAGATACGTTGAAAATTGACCGACAAAGGACAATGCTGGTGGCCGCGTCAGCTCGCATTGCAGATTACGCACAGCGGCTGGCATGGCGACGGTTAGAGGTTTGTGAGGCCTCGGATGTCCAGGCCGTCGAACAAATTTGCAAGAGGATCAACAAGCATGGATAAGCCAGCGATATCGCCCAGCGAAACGGCGACAGCGACAGCCCCATCGGCGACGGCGTCAGCTCCCGTGCATGGACGCTGGACTGCCCGGTTTGCGCTGCTGCTCGGTCTGGTGACGCTGACGGCGGTGGCATATTTGGGCTATCGCTTCGTGTACTTGCAGCCGCTTACCGTTCAGGCCCAGCAAACTCAGGCAAGTCTTGAACAGTTAGAGCTGCGCATGCTCGCTGAGCTAGATGCATCAATGTTGCAAACTCAGCAGTCGGTGGCAGATCTTGCCGCGGAGTTAGAGGCAGACAATCGTGCCGTACAGCAGGCGCTGGAACAGGCGGTAGCTCAAAGTCTTGCGGACGCGAAGACCAACAAGCCCACTACGCCGCGGCAGTGGCGTTTGGCTGAAGCGGCGTTTTTGCTGCGAATGGGCAACTACTGGCTGCAGTTTGAGGGTGATGTAAGCACTGCGCTAAGCGCCTTGCAGCGTGCAGACGACGTGCTGCTCGCAGTGCAGGCCGGTGGCAATCAAGACGAGTATGACCTGTTGCCAGTGCGCTCTGCCTTGGCTCAGGAAGTGCTCGCCCTACAGGCAGTACAACCTTTAGATGTGCAGGGCATATACCTGCGCCTGCAGGCGCTTGCAGAAAACGTACCGGCAGTGCGGCAGGGCTTGAGTTTGCAGGCCCAAACTGAGGCGGCAGATGCGGGCCAATCTGCATCATTTGTTGATGCCATGGCGCAGGAGCTAGGTAAGTTTGTACGGCTGACGGATTTAGCCGAACTGACCAGCGACGATGCCTCGGCAGATGATCAGGTTGACGCAGGCCCGGCAGCAATTTTAGCCGCCCGACGCGCCGTAATTGCCGCATTGGAGCGAGCGCAAATTGCCGTTCTGCGCCATCATGACGAGGCCTATCAAGCCAGTTTGGCCGATGCCCAACAAGCGGCTCGGCAGCTCGCCGCCCCGGCAGATCCCCAACTGACATTGTTTCTCCAGCAACTGGCACAGATGATGGAGCAACCACTGAACACCGAGATGCCAAAAATAAGTGGCTCATTGCGTGCGCTGAGCCAAACCATGGATACGCTGTAATGAAGTGGCTCTGGCTAGCCCTTGCTATTGTGCTGGGCGCCTTGGTTGGTGCTGCCCTGCTCAGTGACCCTGGCTATGTGTTGGTACGTGTCGGAGAAGGGGTGTTTGAAAGCACCATCGCGGCGGCAGTACTCGCTGTTGTGCTGCTGTTGCTGACCATTTATAGCTTGAGCTTCCTGCTGCGGCGGCTGTTGCAGAGCCTCGGGCTGCTTGGTCGATGGCGTGCTGCGCGGCGGCAGGACAAGCAAACAGGCAGCTGGCGGCGGAGTGTCGTCGCTTTCGCAGCAGCAGACTGGTACGGGGCTGCGAAAGCACTAGAAGGCGCCGCTGTTGACGATGACCGACGACTGGAAGCCATACTTGTTCGGGCTTGGCATATGCAGCAGTCAGGTGATGACGGCGCGTTAGCAAAGTTGTTGGAGCAAACGGCGCACGACCACGCGCAGCTTTTGCCTCAGCTCAAACTCTCCCTCGCGCGTTGGCAACTGCAGTCTGCTGCCCCAGCCCAGGCGCTAGATCTCATCGGCGATTTGTCACCCTCTACCGAGCGAGCAGGGCTTTATGCTTGGGCCTGTATTGAGCTAGGACGATGGCAGGCGTTAGCAAGTCATTGGACTGAAGTTGATAAGTACAATGTGCTGAAAGCAGAGGTTTTTCGTCAACAGATGGCAACGCTGCGGGCGGGTAAGGCGATGGCCGATGCTTATGCCGGACAGCAAAGTGGTGACATTGATTGGCAATTGGGTTTTAAAAGTTTGCCGAAACAGTGGCGAGCTGACGCGAACACGTTAGAGCTACTGGCTGGTTTTCTCGTTGCTGAAAACTGCGAGGCGCAGGCACGGCAGCTGTTGCAGCATGCATTGGGGAAAAAATGGCAGGTAACATTAGTACGGCGGTTCGGCTTGTTGCGCAAAACTAAGCCTCTGGGCGGTGCTATTGAACAGGCTCAACGGTGGCTCAAAGAGCGTTCTGATGATCCAGAAGTTCAGTTGGCCTTGGCGCGTTTGCTGCGTGCTGACACCCGGCCAGAAGAAGCCCGCAGGCACTTGCTCGCTGCGGCGAAAACCTTGCGCTCGGGAGCACGCCAGGGTGACGAGATTCAGGAGTTAACCGAGCAGGTGTTAAAGGAATTGGGGCAATTGGCTTTGCTAGCGGAGTCGCAGTACTAGCACTTGTACCAGCGGTCGTAATAGCACCTGTATCGCTCGGATTTGTTGACTAGCGCCGCATAGAATTGAAGAATTCATCGTTGGTCTTAGTGTCTTTAAGCTTGTCTAAAATAAATTCGATGGCCGCAATATCGTCCATGTCATGCAGCAGTTTGCGCAATATCCAGACCCGTTGAATTTCTTCTTCCGACATTAACAGTTCTTCACGCCGGGTAGCCGAGCGACGAATGTTGATTGCAGGATAGACGCGCTTTTCAGCGATTTTACGTTCAAGGTGCAGCTCTTGGTTACCTGTGCCCTTAAATTCCTCGTAAATGACCTCATCCATTTTAGAACCGGTGTCGACCAGTGCGGTGGCAACGATAGTGAGGCTTCCACCCTCCTCGATATTTCGAGCGGCACCAAAAAAGCGCTTGGGTCGCTCAAGCGCGTGGGCATCCACGCCGCCGGTAAGAACCTTGCCTGAAGAGGGGACAATGGTGTTATAGGCGCGGGCCAGTCGTGTGATGGAGTCCAATAGAATAACCACATCCTTTTTGTGTTCGACCAAGCGCTTGGCTTTTTCGATTACCATTTCTGCTACCTGAACGTGGCGCGACGGTGGCTCGTCAAATGTTGAAGCAACCACCTCACCGCGCACCGAGCGCTGCATTTCGGTGACTTCTTCCGGTCGTTCGTCAATCAGTAGCACGATCAGCACAACTTCGGGGTTATTCGAGGTAATGGATTGGGCAATATTTTGCAGTACTAGTGTTTTACCTGCCTTGGGTGGTGAAACCACCAAGGCCCGTTGGCCCTTACCAATGGGTGCGACCAGATCAACAATGCGCGCGGTTAAATCCTCAGTGCTGCCGTTGCCCCGCTCCAGCTGTAGGCGGTCGTCCGGGAATAAAGGTGTGAGGTTTTCAAACAGGACTTTGTTAGTTTTGTTATTAACTTCGCTGAAATTAATTTCATCGACTTTAAGCAATGCAAAGTAGCGCTCGCCGTCCTTGGGTGGTCTGATCTTGCCGGCAATGCTGTCACCAGTACGCAGGTTGAAGCGCCGCACCTGGCTTGGGGAGACATAAATGTCGTCGGGTCCGGCCAAGTAGGAGCTGTCGGGAGAACGCAGAAAGCCAAAGCCGTCCTGAAGAATTTCCAGCGTGCCTTCGCCATAAATGTCTTCGCCGTTCTTCGACAGCTGGCGAACGATGGCCGCAATGACCTCTTGTTTGCGTGAGCGCCCCACGTTTTCGAGGCCCATTTCCCGTGCAGTGTCGACAAGTTCCGTGACGGGTTTACGTTTTAAATCAGATAGGTGCATAGCCATAAAAGATGAGAACCGAGTAATTGGGTTATAGGTCGCCACGAGTATTTGGGCGATTGGATTTGAATGAATAGAAAAGAGAGCGCGCTAGACTGGATACGGGCGTGGGTCCCGTGTCCTCTCCATAGCCTGAGCGAACACAGAGTTTAGTGATTTCGAGCCTTGGGTCAAGGCTAAATATGGTGCTTTAAAAAGGGTCTTTGACTGCAACGCCGGCGTGTATGGTCGATTACCTCGCCGGCTTGTTGCCGAATGGGTCGAATCAAATGTTGCTATCGAGGAAAGCCTGTAACTGAGACTTACTCAAGGCACCCACTTTTGTCGCTTCTATTTCGCCGTTCTTGAACAGCATAAGAGTTGGAATCCCTCGAATACCGTACTTAGGAGGCGTCGCCTGATTGGCGTCGATATCCAGCTTGCAGATTTTCAGACGGTCGGCGTATTCGCCGGCGATTTCATCCAAAATTGGAGCGATCATCTTGCAGGGTCCGCACCATTCGGCCCAGTAATCTACTAATACGGGCTTGTCGGCTCCCAGTACATCGCTTTCAAAACCGTCATCGCTGGTGTGCACGATGTTATCGCTCATAAGTCTTCTCCAGAATTTATTTTCGTAAAAATTGTAGCACCGTTATTTGTCGGCTGTCCCGTAATAGTGGGCATTCGCTGGGCTATTGCTGCAACTAACCCTGTTCCGCCCGCTGTGTTAGCCAGTATTTTGCAAAGTAAGTGAGCACCCCATCGGCGCCAGCGCGCTTAAAGCCCAGCAGCGACTCATCGATAACACTGTTTGCTAACCAGCCTTCATTAATGGCCGCCATATGCATGGCGTACTCGCCGCTCACCTGATAAGCAAAGGTTGGTACCTCAAAGGCGTCTTTTACCCGTCTGACTACATCAAGATAGGGTTGGCCGGGTTTGACCATCACCATATCGGCACCTTCTTCGATATCTAGGGCAACCTCATGCAAGGCCTCATCGCCATTTGCTGAGTCCATTTGATAGGTTTTCTTGTCACCGGTTGCCAGCGTTGCCGTTGCGCCAACCGCATCACGGAACGGCCCGTAGTAAGACGAAGCGTACTTGGCCGAATAAGCCATGATTCGAGTGTTTATGAACGCGTCTTTATCAAGCTGAGCTCGAATAGCGCCAATGCGGCCATCCATCATGTCAGAAGGCGCAATGACATCAGCTCCAGCCGCCGCGCAAACTGACGCTTGGCGGCGTAGCGCCTCCACCGTGACGTCGTTATCAACATAGTTGTCGGCATCTAAAATACCGTCTTGTCCGTGGCTGGTATAAGGGTCCAGTGCGGCGTCGGTAATGATGCCCAGCTCTGGTACTGCTGCCTTAATGGCTCGCACCGCTGTGGGAATCAGGCCTTGTTCGTTGTACGCCTCAGCACCGTCGAGGTTGCGCAGGCTTGGGTCCACATTAGGAAACAGCGCAATGCACGGCAGCCCCAGTTCGTAGAGCATTTTTGCCTCCGCTACAGTGCGGTCTACAGAAAGGCGCGATATACCGGGCATAGAAGGTATGTCGGTTGTCGTGTTGTCGCCATCAATAATGAACATGGGATAAATCAAGTCATCGGCACTGACACGGTTCTCGCGCACCAAGCGCCGGACAAAGTCTTTTTCACGGTTGCGGCGAAGGCGGGTATTGGGGAAGCGGCGCATATTTGCTCCTGCAATTTTGCTGCCCAGTATAACTTACTCTGGCATGTCGTCTGCGGACTCAATCTGGTCGACTGCGCTGATCCATTGCTCCTCAATGGCCTCCAAGGCCTGCCGTGTTTTGCCAGCGTCTGCGAGCAGGTTCGTTAGCTCGTCTGGCGGCATTTCGCTGTAGGTTTTTTCATCCGCCAGCGTCTGCTCAATGTCTTGCAGCTTGGCGGTAGTTTGTTCGAGCTGCTGTTCGAGTTCGCGCACCTGTTTGCGCTGCTGGGCGAGAGACTGACGCGAAGCGGCGCGCTCTCGGCGCTGATCTTTTTTCGACGGCGCCGCTTGTTGCTGCGGCGCAGTATCCTTGCTTCCAGCGGATAAGCGGCCGGCAGTGTATTCTGACAAGTCGCCTTGATAGGTGCGCAGGCTGCCGTTTTCGATTACCCAGAGATCGTCGACAATTTTTTCCAGCAAATCGCGATCGTGGGCAACAATTAGCACCGCCCCCGCGTAGGCCTGTAGGGCCAAAGCCAAGGCATCGCGCATGTCGAGGTCTAAGTGATTGGTTGGTTCGTCCAGCACCAGCAACGCGGGTTTCTCCGCAGCCAGCTGAGCCATCACAAAGCGCGCTTTTTCGCCGCCCGAAAGGCTACGTATCGGGCGCCCAATCATGGTGGAGTTAAAGCCCCAGCCACCGAGGTAGTCGCGGCATTGTTGCTCGGAAAAATCTGGCCGCAGCGCGGACATGGCAGCAAATGCTGTGTTGTTTGAATCCAGAGCTTCTAGTTGGTGTTGGGCAAAGTAGCCGATGGGAGCATGGGTGCCCCGCTGCAGCTCACCCTGCTGGGGCCTAAGGTCGCCGACAATGGCTTTGAGTAGCGTCGACTTGCCTGCGCCATTGGCGCCGAGCACGCCAATTCGTGCCCCGGGCAAAATGGTTTGGCCCACACCTTGCAGCACGGTGGTGTCTTCATAACCTAGGCTAAGGTTGCGAAAACTAAACAGCGGGTTAGATACCTTGTCCGGATCAGCAAAGCTCACCCGATAGTCTGAATCTACGTGCAGCATGGCCTGCGTGCGCATCTTTTCCAGTGCCTTGATTCGGCTTTGTACTTGCTTGGCCTTGCTCGCCTTGGCGCGGAAGCGATCGACAAACTGTTGAATATGCGCCACCTGGGCTTGCTGTTTAACCGCCATAGCCTGCTGGCGCTCTAGCACCTCGCTGCGCAATCGTTCGAAGGCGGAATAGTTGCCCTTGTAAAAGTGGGCCTGTTCGCCGGAGAGGTGCAGAACATGGTCAACGGTATGGTCCAGAAAGGTCCTGTCGTGAGCGATGATAAGCAGCGCTCCCGGATAATGGCGCAGCCAGCTCTCCAGCCACAAGATTGCCTCTAAATCTAAGTGGTTGGTAGGTTCGTCCAGCAGCAGCAGCTCGGCAGGCGACATCAGCGCTTGGGCCAAATTTAGGCGAATGCGCCAGCCACCGGAAAAGCTGCGATAGGGTTGCTCGACCTGCTCCGCCGAGAACCCCAAGCCATACAAAATTTCACCGGCTCGAGCGCGAGCTTGATAGCCACCCAGATCCTCGAAATCTACATAGAGCGCGGCAACTCTTTGCGCATCCGCTGTGGCTTCGATTTGGGCTTCTACCTGACGTAGCGCACGGTGGCCGTCGATAACGAAGTCGATGGCGGCCCGGTCAGTGGCTTCAACTTCCTGGGCCATATAGCCTATCTGCCAGTCATCTGGATAGCTGATATCGCCTTGGCTTGCATCCAGTCTGCCCAGCAGGAGGTTAAACAGAGTAGATTTGCCCACGCCGTTGCGTCCGACAATGGCGACCTTCTGCCCGGGATACACGACTAAGTTCACGTCGGTAAACAGCCGGTCATCGCCGCGCTCAAAGGTTAGATTTTGAACTTGCAGCATGTGGACTTAGGTCTGGGTGATTAGCACGAAGGATCGTGCGCAGTGGCTGATGGTTAGGCTCGCTCTTGGCTGTCGCTGTTGGTGGTTGCGGGATTAGCGGCGGGTGCCTTGGGCGCAGCCAGTGGCAGCGCCGGACGACGCGTCTGTTGCCCCGCCCGTTGCCCTGCTATTGCAGCATGGTCAAGCCAATCAGTTAGCGTATGCCAAGCCTTGAATTCTTTGCGCGCCGCGCGGTTCAGCTTCATCTCTATGACACCGAGGCCGCTATCGCTGGCTTCGGCATACACTGGTGATTCACGGAACTGGGTAACAGCCGGTATGTCTAGGCAGCTGAGAAAGTGCTGTAGCTTTTGCTGGCTGGTCAGGTTGCCGTTGACGCGGTTGCTGACCACGGCGATAGGCGCGGGTGCTGCACGCCATACTCGCTGGGTCATTAACTGGGCAATGAACTGCTCACCGGCCTGAATATCCCAAGCCGATGCAAGCATGGGCACGACAATGGCATCAGCTAGGCGGAGTAATGACTCAAAGTCTTTGCGCAGTACTGGCTTTGTCGTAAGGCCTGGTGCGGAATCGAAAATGCAGACATCGTAGTCGCCAACTATTGGCGCAGATATTTGGTTTGGCTCTGGGTAACAGTATAAGTCGATATTGCTACGCTGGCCGTCACGACACTGTGCCCAGTGCCTGGCGCTGGCTTGAGCGTCGCAGTCAAACAGTGCCACGCGCTGACCGGCATTAGCGTAGGCCGCGGCAAGGTTAGTCGCCACAGTGGTTTTGCCGCAGCCACCCTTACTGTTTACTACCAGTATGTTGCGGGTTGCCATAACGCTAAAAACCCAGAGTCGTATGGGAGTCGTTGATTGAGTTTCTCATAACATCACCGGGTGCCGACCAAAGCCATTAAGCTTCTGTTTACTAACAACTAATTTACGAGCCTATCGCCGCGCGCAGCGCCGCGACAACCCAGCAAATCTGCCCTAGATGACTCGATGGAGCAAAAGGGCAAGCAATATAGCAGTGTCTATGGGCAGGATACCAGTGCCGGAATTGCGGCACTGGTAGGATTTTGACATCCCAGCGGGTGGGTTCTAGCGTAGGCTTTGACGCAGCTGCATTACGCTGGCTGCGAGAACAATGATAAAGCCTACGAGCGCCCACCCGGCAATGCTCAGCACGGGAATGACATCGTGGACTACAGCGCAGTCGCCGGTGCCCGACGTCATTTTGGCCAAAAGTTGACCGATCGGTGCGCCATACTCAACGACGTCGCTGATCATATATTCGAGGCTTTGCCCACAACTGGGCACCTGATCGGCTGGCAGGCTCTGCAACCACAGCTGTCGAATGGCGAAACCACCGCCAATTAATGCACACAGGGCGCTGAGCAAGGGGTAAATGCCCCAGCGGGGGTTATGTGCCAGTCCAATGAACGCGACAATGCCTGCTAACGCAAACCAAATACGCTGCATCATGCAGAGCGGGCAAGGCTGCAGTCCAAGAGCGAACTCCACCACCAGCCCGACACATAAAATGCCGCCAGCGATCAAGCAAACTAGGGCGCCCCAACGTTCCGTTTCGATTACGTTGCGCATTAGATATTCACCACGACCTTACCCACGGCGCGACGTTGAGATAGACAATTCAGCGCTGCAACAAAGTTGTCGAGGGCGTACTCGGCTCCCACCAGCCCCTGAAGTTTACCGGCAGCAAAGAGGTCAATAATTTCGGCAAAATTTTGCTCGTTTTCGGCGGGGAAGCGGCCAGAAAATGCGCCATAGAAAACGCCGACAACCTGACAGCTTTTTAGCAGTATGAGATTGGTCGGCAGCTTTGGAATATCACCGCCAACAAAGCCAACGATGAGCACTCGGCCGTTCCAGTTTATGCAGCGCATGCATTGATCGAACAGCGGGCCGCCTACCGGATCGTAAATCACATCTGCACCGCGACCTTCAGTCAGCGCCTTTACTTTGTCTTTCAGCTCACCGTCACTGTAGTCGATGAGTTCGTCGGCGCCTGCCTGCTTGGCTACCGCGAGCTTCTGCGCACTCGAGGCGGCGGCGATCACCCGCGCACCCATGGCCTTGCCCAGCTCAACTGCTGCTAAGCCGACGCCACCAGCGGCGCCGAGTACGAGCAAGGTCTCGCCGGGCTGCAGGTTGGCGCGCTGCTTCAGTGCATAGTAGGACGTGCCGTAGGTGGTGCTTATTCCTGATGCCGTAGCAAATGCCATATTTGCGGGTTTTGGCCGCAACACTTTTGCAGCGACGCTCACTTGCTCTGCCATGGCACCGTGACCGCAGCCGCCAAAGACCTCATCGCCAATTTGCCATTGGGTTACATCTTCGGCCACCGCATTGACTACGCCCGCAAATTCGCCGCCGGGAGTGAAGGGAAACGGCGGCAAGGACTGATATTTGCCCTCGACCATGAGCACGTCGGGAAAGTTCAGGGCGCAGGATCGAACGTCCACAATAACATGCCCGGGCTTTAATTCTGGTGAGTTCACCTCAGCCAATGTCAGATTTTCGGCTGGGCCGAAGGATTCGCAAAGTACCGCTTTCAAGAAATTTCTCGCTCATGTTGGTTCAGGACTGAGACCCTTCGTGGGTCGTTGCCAGCGCGCTCCAATGGGGAAGCTGGCTGCGTAGATCGGCAAAGTATATGCGGAAAGCGGCCTCACCTGTATCGCGCTGTGCAATTGCCGCTTCTTTTACTTCTTGCGATAGCGTCTCTTGGCCAAGTCGGCGCAGTACAGAATGTAAACCTCGCTCTACATGCTGCCATTCATCGTAGTTTGCCAGCAGATCGGTTTCGCGCATGTAGCTAAGAAATTTACCTAACTGTAATGACGAGTTGCCCTGCAAAGAGTCCCGGAATTCAACGCATGCTGCATAGCAACGCTGGCTGAATATGTGACGCGGCTCTTCGTAGTAAAGGTCCCAGCTCTTTGACAGGTAATAATCCCCGAGAATGTCCAAAAAGATCGGCGCGTAGCGACGCAGGTTGGCAGGAAACGTGGCGCAAACTTCGCGGATGGCCGTCTGTTGATTGGAGAAGGCATCAATTCGCCGGTGCAAGCGGATGCCAGTTTGCAGAGCGTTTGGCATGCTTGTAGGCACGGGGCCTTTGCCAAAGTCGGCAAGTATGGCGCCAGCCAGTAAGCCTTGGCGCATGTCCTCACCGGCAGGCCAAGTGTTGCTGGCATCGTCGGCTAGGGCGCAGTGGGCAAGAAAATTCATGCTAAGCCAGCAGGGCTAACGGCTCAGACGCTGCCCTAGGGCAGTGCCAGATAGTCCTCTAAGAATTCCGCAAACGTTTGAGTATCTGCCACTTCGATCTCTGCCTGACGAACTAGCGACGCGGCGGATTCCTGCTCCAACTCCTGTAGCGTAGCTGGGTCAATAGCAGTGGTTCGCAGCCGCTCGCGCACCTGCTCAGCCTGATCCATGGTGAATTTGAAAAACGAGCCACGCGTTGCCATAGCCGCGATGACCTTGGCAGAGGGGGTCAGCTGGGGGCGTGCGACCTTGGCTTGTTGTTGTTGCAGACTGTGCTGGTAATTGTTGCTGAAGCCGCCATGCGCTTGGTCCAATGCGGCAGCGATGGGTTGGCAGGCCTCCAATAAGGCGGAAGCCCACTCGCGCAGTCCCATCAGACCTGCGTCTGCTTCCAGTTGCAGCCCCGGTTCACGGCCGCGTTCAACCACACGAGTTTGATTGCGGGCAAGCTTGCCTCGCGATTGCGCAGAGTCCGGCGGGGAATCCGCCAACAGGCACAGCAGCAAAAAGGTATCGCAGAAACGAATCTGTTCGGCATTGATCCCCAAAGGCTCGAAGGGGTTTAGGTCAACGCAGCGCACCTCCACATATTCAACCCCGCGTTCATTTAGCGCAGACAAGGGCCGCTCGCCGCTGCGGGTAGTGCGCTTAGGGCGAATGGTGCCGTAAAACTCGTTCTCAATTTGCAGTACCGCGTCATTTAACTGAGGGTACTCGCCATTTGCGGCTGGCTGTATGGCCTGATAATCGGCGTAGCTTTCGGTTAGGCCGACGCGCATTGACCGCGAGTAATCGGCCACAGAATTATAGGACACGTCCAATGCGCTTTGCGCCTCGCTCTGATAACCCAGACGGCCCATGCGTAAACTGGTGGCATGGGGTAGGTAATAGGTGCCTTCGTTAAATTGGTCGAGCTTGTGGTCGAGGCCCTGAATAAACGACCGGCATACCGCAGGGGCGGCGCCAAAGAGGTACAGCAGCAGCCAGGACCAACGGCGGAAATTTCGTATTAGCCCAAAGTAGGCTTCGGTTTGGCTGTCTTGGCTGGTCTTGCCGAGCGCCTGCCAAAGAGCGTCGGGGACAGAAAAGTTGTAATGGATACCCGAGATAGTCTGCATCAGTCGACCGTAGCGATTACCCAGTCCGCGACGATAGACGGTTTTGGCTTGAGCAATATTAGAGCTGCCGTATTGGCCGAGGGGAATCTGCGCCTGATCTGCAGCAAGAATGCAGGGCATGCTGCTGGGCCAGAGTAGCTCGTCACCGAGGTGTTTTTGCACAAAGACATGTACGTCAGATAGCTCTTGCAGTACCGCCTCTGGGCTTGCGTGCACACCGGTTATCAGTTCGAGTTGGGCTTCCGAAAAGTCGGTAGTGATGGCGCGGTGGGTGAGGGCTGAGCCCATGCCTTGAGGATGCGGCCGCTGGGATAATGCCCCATCAGCTCTGACTCGCAGGCTTTCTTTCTCAATACCACGGAGCAGTGCGTTAAGCCCAATATCAGGCTGCAACAGGGTGTTAAGTGTGGTGGTGTCCAGTTGCATCATGTCCTGCTGCTTCGAGAAGTTACGCGCCACCCAGACTGGGTGAACTGGTTAGACCGGGCCGTATTGCAGGCCCGCCCGGTCAGGCCTTGTTGCAACTGGCGCGGTCTAGGCGGCGGGCCCTGCCGCGACAATANCGGGTTCAACTTNAAAACGCTTAAAGTTTTCCTGAAATTTAGCAACCAAACTGGCTGCAGCGGCATCGTAGGCTGCTTTGTCTGACCAAGTATCTCGCGGGTTCAACAGCTCACCGGCCACGCCGGGTACCGCTTTAGGAATCGCTAAGTTGAGACCGCTGAGTTGAGTTGTTGCTGTGTCCGCCAGGGCGCCGCTTTGAATCGCGCTAATAATTGCGCGAGTGGTTGGAATGTTGAAACGCTCACCCACGCCGTAACCGCCACCGGTCCAACCGGTGTTGACCAAATAGACCCGGGAGTCAAATTCCTTGATGCGTTTGATCAGCAAGTCGGCATAAACGCCCGCGGGTCGTGGAAAGAATGGCGCGCCAAAACAGGTAGAAAATGTTGCTTTGTATGCTTCGGTAGAACCGATTTCCGTTGATCCAACCGCTGCGGTATAGCCCGACAGGAAGTGGTAGGCCGCTGCCTCCTTGCTCAAAATCGACACTGGCGGCAGGACGCCACTGACATCGCAGGTCAAGAAGATAATGTTGTTCGGCTCGCCGCCGCGATTTTCCGGAATCTTGGCCTCGATGTTGCTGCGCGGGTAACAGGCCCGGGTATTCTCGGTGAGCGAGCTGTCCGCATAGTCTGGATCACGTTGATCGTTCACGACGACGTTCTCGACGATGGCACCGAAGCGAATGGCATCAAAAATTACCGGTTCGTTTTTGCGCGTCAGGTCGATGCACTTGGCATAGCAACCGCCCTCAAAGTTGAACACAGTTCCCTTGCCCCAGCCGTGTTCATCGTCACCAATCAAAAGTCGATCTGGATCTGCTGATAGCGTGGTTTTACCGGTGCCTGATAGGCCGAAGAAAAGGGTAACGTCTTCGTCGGGGCCAGCGTTAGCAGAGCAGTGCATGGGTAGCACGTCTTTCTCTGGCAGCAGAAAATTCAATACCGAAAACATAGATTTTTTCATTTCACCGGCATAACGCATGCCAGCGATAAGTACTTTGCGCTGGGCAAAGTTAATCATCACGGTGCCATCGCTGTTGGTGCCGTCGCGCTCTGGTTCGCATTGAAAAGTTGGTGCGTTAATCACCTGCCAAATCACCTTGTTATGGGGGTTGTAGTGCTCGGGGGTGATGAACAGAGAGCGGCCAAACAACCCGTGCCATGCATATTCAGTGGTCACTTCGATGGGCAAATAGTGCTCTGGGCTAGCGCCAACATGCAGGTGCGATAGAAAGGTTTCGCGTTCGCTGACATGCACCTGCACCCGATCCCACAGTCGATCAAAAACATCTGCTGCAATAGGCTGATTGATGTCACCCCAGTCGATAGATTCAGAGGTTGAAGGCTCATCAACAATGAATCGGTCCTTGGGAGAGCGGCCGGTGCGGGCGCCAGTCTCGACGACGATGGCGCCGTTGCTGGCGAATTTGCCCTCGCCTCTGATAACAGCTTGTTCCGCCAAGTCGGCGCTAGGAAGATCGGTGAAAGTATTCGTTGTCATAGCGATATTGATAGTGCGATTTTTTTCTGGGCGCCGATTATGCCAGACAAAGTCCTGCGAGGAATGAAAGAAATCTGGGCATATGTTGCATGCCTCGCCGTAAAACGACCCGAAGTGGCAAAAACGACGGAGGTATTATGAGGACTAATGCAGCGGGCGGTCGCCTTGCAGGTTGTCTCGGTCCTCGAAGCGCAGCATCAGCCGATCTACTGCTGGCGCATCGTAAAGATAGCGGTTACCACAGAATTCGCAGTCTACGCTGATCTCACCTTGCTCCTCGAGCAGGGCAGCCAAGTCCTCCTTGCCCAACAACATCAGGGTGCTGTCAGTTCGTTCGGTACTGCAGGTGCATGCGTATTCAAGCTGCTTCGCAGGTTGCAGCACGCAGGGGTATTCGTGAAACAAACGATGCAGCAGGGTTTGCACTTCAAGCTGTGCTAACTCTGTTTCCGTTACGGTAGCGGCTAGGGCGATCAAAGTTTCCCAGGTGTCCTCTGCGGCGTCGCATTCTGCCTCTGTAGAGTTTGGGTGATTGGGCAGACGCTGCAGTAGCAGTCCGGTTACGACCTCACCGGCATGGTGCGTATCGCTGGCGAAATGCAGCCGCGTCTGCAGTTGCTCAGAGCGCTCAAAGTAATCTTCTAGGCATTTGCCCAGCTGCTGATTTTCCAGCGCGATAAGGCCCTGATATGGCTGCATGCCAGTTTCTTCATCGGGCAGCAAGGTGAGAGCAAGTTGGCCCTCTCCAAGCCATGCATCGATGTTTTGCCTGCTGGCTGGAAAGCTGGCGTCGTCGGTCAGATGCATGACACCGCGCAGTTGCGTGTGGTCGCGACACTCCGCCAAGGAGCGGCGTAGCGCACCATTGCCCCGAGATTGCATGGCCACAGCACCAGAAAATTTCAGGTTATCGGCCACCATGGCGACAGTGGCGAGCATTTGCCCGAGTAGACTGCTGACTTCGGCGGGGTAAGCACGGTATTGACCGGCTGCTTGCAACGTCCGGTGCAAGCGTACCCATTGGCCGCGAATAGGCAGGTTGGTAAAGCTAAAGCGATGCAGAGTATCCATACTAAGTCCCGGCCATTTTAATCGTCACTGGTTTGTTCCCAGTGTTGGTCAAGGTCGCGTAACTGCGCCAACGCGCGTCGGTCTTTTTTGTCCGGCTTACCGCTCGGCACACTGAGTCCAGCACGCTCCATGCGGCGGACGCTTCTGCGCGTTTCTCGCAGCTCGATGCTCTCAGCGGTTTCCTCATAGAGATTTTGTGCTGCAGTGGCTGGGCCTCGTTTATCAGACAGTTCTTTTACGACGATTGTTTGTACCGTGTCACCACGGCGAATCTCCAGCGTTTGTGCGAGGCTGAGTTCCTTAGATGGCTTTACGCGTTTGCCTTCAAGGTGGACCTTGCCGCCTTCAACCGCTGTCTTTGCCAGCGAGCGCGTTTTAAAAAAGCGAGCGGCCCACAGCCAACGGTCAATACGCACACTGCTCATACAAGGCCCGCTAACAATTCGTCGTAGTGGCTAAAGCTGGTATGTCCAAGGTCTTGCCGCGCTGGTTTTTGCGTATCCGGTTTTGCTACCGCCAGCGTATGGCCAATGCCGAAACTTCTGGCAGCGTCGAGCACTCTGGGCGTGTCATCAATGAACAGCGCGCGCGCTGGATCTATGCTCATTTTGGCGACAAGTGTTTGCCAGAACTCAGGGGCCTCCTTGGGGATGTTGAAATCGTGGCTAGAAACCACGCTCTCGACCTTGGCCGTCAGCTGTAGCTCGGCATCCTTAATGACAAAGGATTGGCGGTCTGCGTTGGTGACGATCAAGGCACGTTTGCCGCTTGCTGCTACCTGCTGCAAAAAGTGCTCAGCACCGGGTAGAAAACAAATCAGCGGCGCTGCCCGCCGATGCAGGGCTGCCATATCCAGACCGGTAAATTGGTTCCAGTAGGCAAAGCGATAGAAATCCATACTGCCCAGAATTTGCATCATATGGCTGTGCAGCTGGGTCTGAGCATCCTCCTCGCTAAGCCCATGCTTACGTGCGTAGGCCGTTGGCAGCAAGTGGCTGAAAACTTGATTGTCGTAGTTTAGATCCAGCAGCGTGCCGTCCATATCGAAAAGTACGGTATCTATGCTCTGCCAGGGAATCAGCGATGCGTTCATTCTTTGCTTCATGTTGCTACAGTGGCGATGCGTTGGCGACACGGCGGCATCGTCGTGTACACCGATCCCGGCTTGACGGGCTTCGGATAGCTATATTACCCGCAACCCAAGGCGACGAGAGTTTAAATTCCTATGCCCTTACCGACCATTCGCAAGACACAGGTTCTCGCACAAAGCCGATTTTTCACCATAGAAGCCATGCATCTGACCTTCAGCAACGGCGTCGAACGCGTCTATGAGCGATTGCCTGCCGTTGGTGAACAAGGCGTTATTGTCGTCGCGGTGAATGACAATGAAGAACTGCTGTTAATTCGCGAATACGCAGCGGGCTTTCATGAATTCCAGTTGACGCTGCCCAAGGGCGCGGCTGAGGTTGATGAAACGCTGCAAGCCGCGGCAGCCCGCGAGCTTGCGGAAGAGGCGGGTTTTGGTGCCCGCGATGTTCGCTTCGTAAAACGCCTAAGCATTGCTCCTGGACATATGGGGTTTACTATAAATGTGCTGATGGCCAGCGATCTCTATCCCCACGACATTCCCGGTGACGAGCCAGAACCGCCTGAACTGGTGCTGTGGCCACTGGAAAAAATTGATGAGCTGCTGACCCATGAAGAATTTTATGAGGCTCGGGTTATTGCCGCACTGACCTTATGTTTGCCACAACTTCGGCAGCGCTTGGGTGGCGGCAAATAAGTCCTAAAACAACACTAAACAACAACCCAATGGCCTGTTTGCGCCATCAAACAAGGAGTACCAATGTCTGAAGCGATTTCCCAAGATTGGGTCGACGAGCTCGTAGTCATCGTCGAGGCAGCAGGGGCTGCAATTCTTGAGGTGTATAACACCAACTTCGAGGTACAAACGAAAAACGACGAGTCGCCGCTTACCCAGGCAGACCTTGCGGCTCATCGGGTGATCGTTGCAGGCTTAGAGGCCCTAACGCCGCAAATCCCCATTATTTCCGAAGAATCCGCGCCGCCAGCGTTTGCTGAACGCGCCCAATGGTCACGCTATTGGTTGGTGGACCCACTCGACGGCACCAAGGAATTCGTCAACCGCAATGGCGAGTTCACCGTCAACATCGCGTTGATTGAGGGTAATGAACCGGTCCTCGGCATCGTTGGAGTGCCAGTGCAGCAGAAGGTATACATCGGCGATGTAAGACAGAGCGAAGCGCACAAGCGCGCCTATGTGCTAGATGGCGGCAGTCCCCGATTACTGACTGGGCAATCGGCTAACGAGCGCAATGGGCCGGTCAGAGTTGTCGCCAGTCGTAACCACGGCGGTGACCGCCTAGAGGCCTATTTGGCCGAGGTAGAGCAACGCTTTGCCGGTTGCCAGCGCACACCAGTTGGTAGCTCTTTAAAGCTTTGCGTGCTCGCCGAAGGCGGCGCCGATATCTATCCGCGTTTGGGGCCAACTAGCGAGTGGGATATCGGTGCAGCTCAAGCGGTGCTCGTGGCTGCTGGCGGCGGAGTTTATCGGCCAGACGGCAGTGAGTTGCCCTATAACACCAAGGACAGTTTGCTTAATCCAGAATTCTTGGCGGTGGCGGATGCCAGCTACCCGTGGCGGGATGAGTTGCCCGAATTTCCCGCGCTCTAGGGCGAGGTAGAGAGACGAAAGAGGAAACAGGAGCGAGCGAAGAGGTTTGGGGTGGTCTCAACCAGCCGAGCCGACATTGCATCAAAGCAACAACCCTGCCGAGTAAAATCACTGTATACATGTACAGCTCCGGCTGGTGAGGATTGCAAGAATACAGAAGTTTCGAGCTAAGAAAAGCGGTGAAAGTTAGTAAAATTGTTTCAATATGTGAAAGTCTATAAAACTCAATACCTTAGCAGTGCGCAATTTTGGCAAAAAAATTTTCGGCCTGGGTATCGTTCGGCGCATCCGGCGCTGCTAAGCTTCATCCGGGTTAATTGAGTTTGGGTGCCTCTAGCAAAGAGCGTTGGCCAGACCAGCAGAGAGGGGATTCCTTGTGACAGCTCAACATCAGCTAACAGAACAGCAGCAAGCGCTGGCTCGGGTCGCTGCAGTACAGGACTGTCTTGCGGCAAACGCGGTATGGTCGGAACAGGCCAGGCGGCTTCATGATGACAGTTTTGCCGCCATCGTCGATGCACGGATACCCCATCTGTTTTTGCCCCAAGGACTAGGCGGTGATGAAGTAAATCCTATGACCTGTGCAGCAGTCTGCGAGGAAGTAGCCGCCAGCGATACTGCCGCCGCCTGGCATATTATGGTGTTCAACGCGGCGAAGTTAATGGCTGCAAAGTGGCCGACTGAACTGGTAGAGGAGCTTTGGGCGGACAAACCGCACCGGCTTGTTGCCGCCAGCGGGCACACGCCGCTAAGCGCCAAACGGGTTGCTAATGGCATCGAAATTTCTGGTACCCAGCGGTTTGTCAGCGGCTGTAACTTCGCTGAATGGATTATGTCGCCGGTGATTTTAGACGGTGAAATGCATAACGCGGTGATTGCTATTGAAGACTGCCAAGTACAGGACAACTGGGATACTTTGGGTATGCGTGGGTCTGGTAGTAACGACGTACTGATAGATCATGTCACCGTGCCAGCCCTGCAAGTGGTGCCGCCAGCGGGTCCAGAAACACCGGTCAATCGTTATTACGAGGGTGCGCTGTATCGGTGCCCTTCGCGTATCGTGTTTGCTACCTATGTGCCTGTTGCACTGAGTTTGGCTAAGCAGGCTATTGACGAGGTCGCTGCCTTAGTAAAAACCAAAACTCCCGGTGGAGGTGCCAGCAAGCTGACCGAAAAGCATATGGCCCAAGGCCATTTCGGTCGGGCGTTGGCCCAGTATCGCTCAGCCCGCTTGATGTTTTATAACGCCTTAGAACTTACCTGGCAGCGTGCTCTAGAAGGCCTCGAAGCCAGTCCTGAGCATCGGGCTGATTTGTATCTGGCGGGTACACATGCAGTACAGACCTCGGCAGAGGTTGTACGTCTTATGGGCAACGTAGCGGGCACAACGATGACCGAGCGCGGCCATCCCTTAGACCGTATCAACCGCGACGCCGAGACCCTGCGGCATCACGGCTTCGTCAACGAATCCCGCTACGCGAGCGTTGCACAGGTGCTTTGGGGCGCGGAGCTAGACTACCCAGCAATGCTGCGGTAGACCGCTCCCTTATGAGCATGAGCGAACAATTTTTCACCAAGCGCGTGCTCAGTTTCAGCGATCAGAATTTGCAGGCTGCGGAAGCAGCATTGCGCGGGCAGTTTGCCGAGCTGCCGAATGCTGTGGTTTGGGGTCTATGGCAGGGTGTCTTTGGCCTCGGTGCACATCAGCTTATTGTCATGAGTGCGCATCAGTCCCTGGACGACGGTTGGCATGCTCCCATAGATTGTGCAGTGGAAGCCCAGTGGCGGCTCAAGGCAACTGCGCGTCCGCAAACACCACACCCGCTAACCCGCTTAGGCATCTATGTTTTTCGAAATTTTTGGCTGCCATATGCAGACATTGGGCAAGCAGTAGAGCTTTCCAGTGCCGCTTGGCAAACCTTTGAAGGGGCTGAAGCTTACAGCGCAGAACCCATGGGTTTGTTTGCCCCTGCTGAGCCTCTGCAAGCGACCGAGGAATGCGTTCTGCATTTGCTCACTTGGTACCCAAATTTCGCGGCTTGGGAGACTTCGCGTCAGCCAGACGAGCAGGCCATGCAGCGTTTCAAGGCGCGGCGTGCACTGACCCGCACAACGGCGGCAGTTGCCACGCGCTTACTGCTGGCTCCTGGCCCCTAGTTGGCTGGGATTTGCTCTGAACTCACGGATGCAGCGCTATTGCGCCGCTAACCAGTCGTCGTCTGAGCCTTCGTTGATATTCGCGAATAGAGGTGTAGACAGATAGCGCTCTGCGGTGTCTGCAAGCATGGTAACGATGACGCTTCCTTTTTCCGCTTGCGCAGCAATTTTTAACGAAGCGCTTAACGTGCCGCCAGCAGATATGCCCACAAAGATGCCTTCTTCCTTTCCAAGGCGCAGCGCGCAGGCCATAGATTCGTCCTCATTTACCGGTATCACATGATCGGTAATGTCGCGATCAAGTACCTCTGGAATGAAGTCTGGCGTCCAACCTTGGATTTTATGCGGTGACCATTCGCCACCGGATAGCAGGGCCGCCTGCTCGGGTTCCGCGGCGACAATTTGAATGTCTGGCCTTGCGGCTTTTAAAGTGCGGCCAGCCCCCGACAGCGTGCCGCCGGTGCCCCAGCCGGTTACCCAATAGTCCAGCCGCTCACCGGCAAAGTCCTGCAATATCTCAGGTCCAGTGGTGCTGGCGTGGTAGTCGGGATTAGCACTGTTTTGAAACTGCTGTGCCATAAACCAGCCATGCTGTTCTGCCAACTCGGCAGCGCGCGCGACCATGCCAGAGCCACGCTCGGCTGCCGGTGTGAGAATGACCTTGGCCCCAAGTGCGCGCATGACCTTACGCCGCTCGATGGAAAATGTTTCCACCATGGTGGCAACAAACGGATGGCCCATCACCGCACAGACCATGGCTAGTGCAATACCCGTATTGCCGCTGGTCGCTTCGATAACCGTTTGCCCGGGCTTGAGTGCACCGCTGTCTCGGGCATCTTTAATAATGGCGTAAGCGAGTCGGTCTTTAACCGAAGCCATGGGGTTAAACGATTCGACTTTCACGTACATATCTACATGGTCAGGTGCAATCCGATTCAGCTTGACGATGGGCGTGTTGCCAATGGTTTGTAGGATATTGTCGTATTTCATAGCGCTCTCCGAACGAAAGTGACTTGCTCTTAAGAATGATAAGGATCTTAAGCGTGTGTTTGATGTTCACTGTCATGATGGTGCCTACCATGCATGTTGCGCAAATGAGCCACCATTACCATGATCACGCCAACTGTGGTCAGGAAAATCTCCAGCTCATGGCCGAAAAGATGGGTCACGCCAAGCAGCATTAGCAACAGCCCCACACTACCCAGCGAAACGGTCATAAGGTTTGGCTGTCGTCTATAACCCCGGCTGAGCGCTATAGCGCTAATGGGCAGGGCGAGGCCAAATAGCAGCCAATGGGTTTGGGTTTCGGTGGTGTCCAGCCAAGCAGAGACCGATGGCGCCAGCAAAAAGGCAACAGGCACGGCAAGGCAGTGAATTAGGCACAGGCCCGATAGCCAAATGGCCGCTCGATCAAGGCGGGTATGGTCGCTGCTAGATGCCAAAAAGTTGTGCTCACGCAAAAGGACGCCAAACCTAGCTGCTCCCATCCGCGCATGCAACCGCGCTGGTGCTTTGTTGCCCACACTGCACATTGGCTGTGATGGGTTACAGTAGCGGCATGAGCGATCATCGAGACATCAGCACAGCGGCCGACCGTCAGCGTTGGGATCAGCGCTATCGCGACGGTGCTTATGCTGAGCGCCTTTGGCCCAGCGCGTATTTGCAGCACCTTGTGGATGAAGGCATCACGCCCGCTGCAGGCAGGGCATTGGATGTGGCGTGTGGGCGCGGTCGCAACAGCCTCTATCTGGCATCTCAGGGTTTTGCCGTTGATGCGGTAGATGTTGCGCCGGTGGCTATTGCGCAAGCCGCAAATTCTGCCGTGGCACAGGGCCTGCGCGCGCGCTGGCAGTGCCGCGATATGTTAACGGCAACAAATCCGGTGCCCGCCCAAGCCTATGCACTCATCGTAATGTTTCGGTTTGTGGCCCCGACGCTGATACCTCACCTATTGGAAGGGCTTGCCCCCAATGGCGTTCTGGTAGTTGAAGAACATTTGCAATGGCCGCAGTCAGACTCAGCATCCATAGCAGGGCCACTTGCTGGGCCAAGTAGTGATCGTTTTCGCGTTGCCCCCGAGGAGCTGCGCGATCAGCTACTTGGCGCTAGTACAAGTGCGGGCATTGAATACGATGTGCTTGACCAGTACGAAGGCTTGATTGCCGAAGCTACAGAAGATCACCCCGACGCTAACGCTGCGGTTTCGCGCATGTGCATTCGGTGCAGATCGCAGTAACATCCCCCTGGGTGATCTTTGCGCGCTTCGGAGGGTGTTATGCAAAATATTCCAGTTATTGATTTTCAGGCATTTAGCCACGGTGGCCTAGCGGCCATTGACCAAGCTGCATTGGTGGAAGCCTGTGAAGACCACGGCTTTTTTCTGCTCACCAATCACGGCTGCGATAGGCAAATTGCGCAGGTGTTTGCCGCAGCAGCAGAGTTTTTTGCCTTGCCAAGGGAACGCAAAACGGCAGTGTACCGGGATGCAGAAAATCCGCTCGGTTATTACGACCGCGAACTTACCAAGCAGCGCCGCGACCAAAAGGAGGTCTTTGATTTTAAAGCCGGTGGGCATATTTCCAAGAACCCGCTGCGCCACGCCCGTTGGCCCGCTCAGCCTGAGGCTTTCAGGCCCGCGCTGACGGGATTCTTTGCCGCGTTTACAGACCTGTCCGAAGCGACCATGCGCATGGTTCTTGCCGGACTGGGGCTACCTGCCGAGGCAGTCGAAAGTACCATGGCCAAGGGCTTTGGGGTCGCGCATACCAGTGCCGCGCGTCTGAACTTCTACCCCGCCAAAGACCCAGTACCGGCTGACGAGCGCGACGCGGTTACTCCCTTGGGTGATATGGCCCTGCACCATCACACGGATCCGGGGGCAATCACCTTGCTGCTACAGGACGACTGTGGTGGTTTGCAGGCCCACTCCCGCGCTCATGGCTGGATCGACGTACCGCCAGTGCCCGGTGCCATTGTGGTTAACATTGGCGACATACTGCAGGTATGGACGAATGATCGCTGCAGCGCAGGTGTCCACCGGGTGGTACCAATTACCAGCCCCAGCGGGCGCTTTAGCATCCCGTTTTTTTATCAGCCCAAGGTTGATGCAATAGTAGAGCCGTGGCTGGCTGCGGCAGAAACACCGCGCTATCGCGCATTCTCTTGGCAGGAGTACATTCGCGGGCGCGTTACCGATAACTTCTCTGATATCGGCGAAGAAGACATACAGATCGAACGCTACAAAGTCGCCTAGGACAGACCTCCAGTGGCCTATAGCCACCTGTTATTCGATCACGACGGCGTCTTGGTCAATACAGAGCCACTGTATTTGCAGGCCATTCAAGAACAGCTTGCAACGCTAGGCGTCGAATTAGCCAAGGCCGACTATATTCAAAACATGGCGGTGGGTGCAGACCCTTGGATGTTGGCTCGAAATGCTGGCTGCGACGAAGCCGCAGTTGACCGGCTTCGCAATGCCCGGAATGCACGCTACCAGCAGCTGTTACAAAATCGGCCCATTCGCATCGCCGGTGTTGATGCAGTGGTGGCCACGCTGGCGACGCAGTTTAAGCTCGCCATCGTCACCACTTCTCGCGATGCAGACTTCGATCTCATACATGGGTTAGACGTAGGTATAGACGGAGGGTTAAACCAAGGTTTAAACAGTGGCCCGAAGACCAAGTATGCCCCGGATGTGGTACGACATATGGACCTCATCCTCAAGCGCTCCCACTACACGAACAGCAAACCCGACCCCGAACCTTATTTGTTAGCGCTGTCACGCTTTGGCATAGCGCCAACCCAGGCATTGGTAATTGAGGACTCTGAGCGCGGCTTACGCTCTGCGGTGGCGGCGGGAATAGACTGTGCGGTAATCGATCACCCTTTCACCGCTGCCCAGAACTTTGCCAAGGCGCGCTATCGGTTTGCCAACCTAGAAGCGCTGCAGGAATTTTTGCTGAATCAGTAGAAGTCGTAGTTAGGGGTTGGCGCAAAGCAGACTAGGGCGGCAATGAGCAGTGCGGCCAAGCCAATTAGCAGCAGGGCCAGTAGCCCCCGGTGACTGCTGATGGTCTGACCTTGCGCGTCCGCGCCGAGGCGTTTTTTGCCATGCAACATGGCATGCAGCAGACGCTCCTTGCGCCCCCATGTGTACCAGCCTACCGCCGTCAAATGCAGCACAGCGAGTATTTGCAGAAGGGTAAATATCCGATGGTGCCAGCCTGCCAAGGCATCCGCAGTACTGCTGCTAANCACAGAATTATAGGGCCCGGCATAGAAAATATCGTCGCTGATAAACANGCCCGTAGTGGCCTGCANTCCGACAATGACCACGAGTAGGAGACTGGCCCAGCCGCCTAGTGGGTTGTGTCCCGCCCGCTGCCATTGCGTCTTCGTCCCCTGCAGGTAGGCGACAACCGTGCGCGGCGCCACAAGAAATGAGCCGTAGCGTGAATGTCGGGTGCCTAACAGTCCCCAAGCAAAACGAAAAACCACCAGCGCCAGCGCACTGTAGCCAAAGTAAAAATGGGTGGTCTGCCATTCGAAGCCTGCCTCGGCAGTAATCCACGAACCGGCCAAACAAAGAACCAGCGCCCAGTGCCACAGGCGTAGGGGTAAATCCCAAACCAAATGGGCGCGCTGGTCAGGCTGCACTATTACTTCTGGCGGTAGCTTTCATGGCAGTTTTTGCAGGAGGCCCCGAGGGCACCAAAGGCCTTCATCGTTGCTCCTTGACCCTCGGCGGTGGCGGCAACCAGAGCATTTGCGCGCTCGGTGGTGGTGGCAGCCTTGGCGCTGAAGTCGGCGTAGTCTGCCCAGATGCCAGCCTTGGCGTCGCTGGTAAGGCCGCTGGCGCTGGTATCCATGGCGAATAGGTCAGGAATCATTGGCGCAAGCTGTGCGACTTTACCCGCGTTCTTCTCAATCAGCGCTGGGTCATAGGGAATCTGGCCTCTGGCCATGCCCACTATGGGTCCGAAATATTGCGCAACGACCTTAAGCAAACCCTGCCGCGCGTCGATGGCTTTTTGCGTGCGTTCATCGGCCCAACTGGTACTGCATAAGCCCAGTAGCAAAGCGAAAATTGTGGCGATACGAATCACTAGTCTTACCCTCTTGTTATCGAAGTCTGGCTCAACACTTCGCCATTGGCGGTGCGTTTAGGGGTCCTAAGATACCGTGCCACTTCGTGTCAGGCGACTGTTAGATGAAAATCTGACCCATCGCCTTGGCCTATTACCTCTTGATTGGCGCTCGGGCTTGGCCGAGAGTTGAGTCTTTGCAGCGACGATCGGGAGTAAGCGATGTCGGAAACCAAGAGATCGGAAATGATGAAGATCCACGGGTCCTGCCACTGTGGGCAAATCATTTTCGAGGCACAGGCCAATCCAGCGCGAGCGGTCCTATGCCACTGCACCGATTGTCAGATGATGTCCGGTAGCCCCTACCGCAGCATTGTGCAGGTCAAAGAAGCAGACTTCAGCTTGCTGGCTGGCGAGCCGAAGCCCTATTTCAAAGTAGGCGACAGCGGCAACCGTCGTGAGCTGAGCTTCTGCGCCAACTGTGGGTCCCATCTTTATGCCACATCGGTAACGGAAGATGTACCCAACGGCCAGCGCACGTTCGGTATCCGCACCGGTTTGTTGCGCGAACTGGCCCAGCTGCCGCCGCAAGCTCAGGTTTGGTGCCAGTCTAAGGTGGCTTGGGCAGATGATATTTCCCACCTGCCGGGTGTGGACCAGCAGTCCTAAACTTCACTGCGGAGCTGCCAGTTGACCATACTCTACAGTTTTCGCCGATGCCCCTACGCCATGCGTGCCCGTATGGCCCTGCACACCCAAGGCCTTAGCGTTGAGCTGCGCGAGGTACTACTGCGCGATAAGCCACCCAGTATGCTGGCCCTTTCGCCCAAGGGCACGGTACCGGTGCTGCAAACCAACGCGGGTCAGGTGATCGACGAAAGTTTGGACATTATGTGCTGGGCACTTCCAGCAGATAGTGCTTGGTTCGCACTGCTTCCGCAGGGTGAGCAACTGCAGTTGGCCGAAGCCTTTGATGCCAACTTCAAAACCTTATTAGACAGCTACAAATACTACCGGCAGGACTCTGAGCGGCCGTTAGAGTACTACCGCGATGCCGGGGCTGAATGCTTGCAGGATTTTGAGCAACGCCTGAGCGCACAACCCTATTTGTTGGGACAAGCGCCACAGTTCTTAGATCTTGCAGTTATGCCCTTTGTCCGCCAGTTTGCGGCAGTAGACCGCCAGTGGTTTGACAGCCAGCCGCAGCAGCGTCTGCGCCAGTGGCTGGACGCTTGGCTAGTAGACCCCTTGTTCACTGGGGCTATGACCAAGTTTCCGCAGTGGCGCGAGGGCAGTTCTGGCGAGGCATGGCCACCTGCAAGTGGCCATGCCAATCAATAACAAGACATGACAACATGCGTTGGCGAACACCATCGGTTTAAGACGGGTTAAGGGGAACATTATGCAGCAGTGGATTGTGGGAATTTTAGGCAGCATTGGCGCGATTGTGTTGGCATGCATTGTCGCTTGGGCAGGCGCGGACCAAGGTATCACCTATGACGATTTGTCGGTCTTTGTTTGGTGTGGGGTATTTGCCTTTGGCGTGCAGTGGCTGATTTTCATTCATGCGTGGTTTGCCCAAACCGAGCACTTTTTCGATCTTACCGGCTCCCTTACCTACATCGTTTTGGTGTTGGCGGCCTGCTACCTGAGCGCGGCCTTTGATATACGCTCATTGGTGATTGTTGGCTTGGTACTGGTCTGGGCCCTGCGGCTGGGGCCGTTTTTGTTTTTTCGCATCCAGAAAGCTGGCGAAGACCGACGTTTTCGCAGCATTAAGGTCTCGTTCCCAACCTTTTTTATGACTTGGACCCTGCAAGGCGCTTGGGTCTTTGTCACGGTGAGCGCGGGCTTGGGTGCCATTACCTCCGGCAACAAAGTCGCACCGGAGTTGGCGTTCTATTTGGGCCTTGCCATGTGGCTGGCGGGTTTTGCGGTCGAGGTTATCGCCGACCGTCAAAAGACAGCCTTCCGCGCAGATCCCGCTAACGCCGAAGCGTTTATCACTACGGGCTTATGGGCATGGTCGCGGCATCCCAACTACTTTGGGGAAATTTTACTGTGGGCGGGTATTGCGGTGATGGCGATTCCGACGCTGCAAGGAAATCAAATTTACCTGCTGTTATCGCTGATTTGGGTTGTCGTACTGCTTACCGCCATCAGCGGTGTGCGTATGCTGGAAAATCGCGGCAACAAGCGTTGGGGCGCGGATCCCGAATATCAGGATTACATGAAGCGCACTCCAATGCTCATGCTTTGGCCGCCGCGTCGCCGCAGCTAACGGCCTAGGGCGCCAAGCATGCGGCCTTTATGCAACCTTAAAGGTTCTGCCCGCCGTCGATGGCCACGGTTTGTCCGGTAATCCAGAACGCACGCTCGGATAGCAAAAAGGCGATGACTTCGCCCACCTCTTGGGGTTCGCCCATGCGGCCAAAGGGAATGCTCGCCAGCGCGCCGTTATACATATCCGGCGCATGTTGCTTGGCTTGGTCCCATAAGCCACCCGGGAACTCGATGGAACCGGGGGCCACGCAATTAACGCGGATGTGATCGCCTGCCATATTCTTAGCGTGGGTTTGGGTCATCTGAATAACCGCTGCTTTCACCGCGCCGTAGGCTGCTGATCCGGCTGACGCGCCAATGCCGGAAATTGAGGAAACATTGACGATCGCTCCCTTGCTGGCCTGCAGTGCATTGCTTGCCGCCCAAGTGCAGCGCACTACGCCCATCACATCAATGTCCATACTGCGCGCCCAACTGTCCTCGTCGTCGGTATTACCGAAACCGCTGGGGTTGTTGACCAATCCGTCGATGCTGCCCAGGGCCTGCTCGGCTGACGCAATATAGGCTTTGATCTGCTGCGCATTGGCGATATCGCAAATCTCGCCGTGTACCACAGTGCCATAGGACTTCAGTGTTGCTGTCGCCGCATCAAGGCTATCTTGGGTGCGCCCGCAAATGGAAATGTTCGCGCCCTCCGCAGCGCAGGCGACGGCGGCGGCCAAACCGATGCCGCGACTACCGCCGGTGACGATAATGTTTTTGTTCTTTAAGCCTAGTTCCATGGCGATTGCTCTCTTCGTTGCTGTTTTTCAAAGGTGTAATGGTCTGCGCACGCGGCCAAATTTATGCTTAGCGTAACTCGGGTTTGACTGCCAGCGTGGCCATCGAGGTTCGCATGTAATCATTTAACGGGCTGACTTGGGTATCCCAATAGTCCTCATAGACCCCGGCTAGGGTAAGTCCCGCCTCTAGCTGGCCGCCAATTTGGTTTTGCAGACTGTGCGAAAATTCCAGCG
>PCCE01000019.1 GCA_002731575.1 Gammaproteobacteria bacterium
TGACCGACCCCTCATAACGCGAAACTAGCTGCCCTCTACGCTAGCGTTCGCCGCGTTTCTTGTTAGAAATGTAACCGAATGAAAACAGTCTGTATTAGTTGTTTACAAATTCTTATGGCAGCGAAGTAGTCGGTAATTCCATTGCTCTTACCGCGCTATCGAGCCGAGTCCGGAATGACTCGCAGCGCTAAAAACATACTGGAGGGATAAATGCGTAACACGCTCACCGAGAATCTCCTTGGCTCAGCACTGACAAAAGTTTTGTGGCTGACGGGGCCTCTACTCATTTCACTTGGCCTTGGTTCCCAAGCTTTTGCCGCAAACGACATCATTGAAGAAGTCGTCGTTACCGGGTCCTGTATCAAGGGCTCTCCCGAGGATGCGGAACTTCCTATCGACGTAATTTCTGACGAGGACCTGCTGAAAACCGGCAGCCCTTCTATCGTTGAAATGATCCGCAATCTTGGCGTAAGCAGAGCAAACCTCGGCGAGACCAATCAATTCACCTCCGGCGGCCAAGCCAACGAGGGGGTAGCCACCGTCAACTTACGCGGCTTGGGTTCGTCACGCACCTTGGTTTTGATTAACGGGCGCCGACATGTGGCTGATGAAATCGTTGGCGTAGATATCGCCGCAATACCCAAGAGTGCTATTGGACGCGTAGAAATTCTCAAGGATGGCGCAGCGGCAGTGTATGGCTCGGATGCCATCGGTGATGTGGTTAACTTCATCATGCGAGAGGACTTCGATGAAATAGGCGAGAGCACCACAGACCCCAAACTAAGTCTGTTATGGCGACCCACCGACGCGCTGTCAATGCGAGCATCCGTTGGCACATCTTTCCGCGTACCAACAATCCAACAACTATTCGGCAACATTACAACGGTTCATAACATGGCAGATACGGGCCTAGGCGGTACCGCGTTTAGACCGTCTATCACTGTTGGTAATCCGAACCTTGCGCCAGAAGAGTCCACCAACTTCAACATCGGCATCCCCTGGGCACCCTCAGACGGCTCTCTAGAAGGCTTTCAAGTTGATCTCGCCTACTACAACTACAGCTATGAGGACATCATTACCCGTGAGAGTCATGTCAACTTGTTGCGCGAGGACCTAGATGCTTTAAACGCCTGCATGACCGCGAACGCCGGCACATTGCTTGAGGCGGTGCAAGCAGGAGCAGGCAACCGAGAGCAGATTGTCCGCAACAATACTGGTGGCTTACTGCGGGTTTTGCCGAACCTTGCCAACGCAAACCGGGCAGATGTATCCGGTTTTGACGTATCCGGTTCCTATCGTTTCGATACAAACAGCGGAATTTGGCGAGTCGGCCTTCAGGCCGCTTACCTGCTCGAGTATGAAGTAGCTAACCGCACCGACGAAGGGGTGACCATTTTCGACGCTGTCGGCGAATATAACGATGACAACCCTGTTGCAAGACCGCTGCCGGAGTTGAAGGCAAATGTCACACTGAATTGGTCACGAGATGCTCATCGTGCTTTTTTCATTGTGAAATATGTTGATGGCGTTAATCACAATTTCACCAATGGTGCGACATTTTTTGCTGCCACCGCCGGTGTTGCACATGGTCCGGATTTTCAAGCGGAATTCTTAGACAGCTCGATAGATTCATGGATCACCGCAGACCTCAACTACACCTACAGCATCGGCGAGGTGCAGTTCCTTGACGACACATCCATTACGGTTGGAGTACAAAATACAAATAATGACGAACCACCATTCGTTCCTGTAATCACAGGCTACGATGGCACTTTGCACGACCCTCGCGGCCGTGTTTGGTCAGTACGCGTTAGCGCTAGTCTGTAGCACTAACATTTTGACCAGTAAGCCCCTCTAGCTAGAGGGGCTTATTGCTACTGACTCTAAAATTCTCAACGGCTATTCTTGCGTTGCCCCCACTACAAGCCTTGATGTATGAAAATTCTGCCTATCACGCCAAATCTTGGCGCTGAAATAACGAATATTAATCTCACCGCACTCAGCGAGGCGGCTCTTGCATCAATACAGCATGCCTTTCTTGAGCATCATGTTTTAGTTTTCCGCGACCAAATCCTCACCCGCGAACAGCACAAGGCCTTCGGCAGGCATTTTGGCGAGCTGCATGTGCATCCGTCCAAACGCAATGGCATGAACCATGACGACCCCGAGCTGTTCATTGTGAATACCAAGCCAGGTGCCAAGCTCACCAATGGTGAAGCATGGCATTCCGATGTATCTTGCGAGGAGATCCCGCCGCTGGCGTCTATTTTGTACGTCACCAAGTGCCCGGAAAACGGCGGTGGCGACACGATGTTCGCCAACATGCACGAGGCCTTTGCGGAACTCTCGCCAGACCTGCAGCAACTCTTGCTNAGCAAAACCGCNTACCACGACGGCGAAATCGATTTGCGCAANTANGGCATTCGCCTGNGCCCGGAACAGACCTACCCCAAGGCATCCCATCCCTTGGTGCCCCGGCACCCACAGAACGGCAAGCCGTACCTGTTTGCTAACGGCAGCTTTACNTCNCACATTGAAGGCATGCCGCGATGGGAGAGCGATATGCTGCTTCATGGTTTGTATCAGCGCACGGCAACCAATCCGCGCATTCAATGCCGGGTAAAGTGGGCGCCCAATACGGTAGTCATGTGGGACAACCGCAGCGTGCAGCATCACGCCATTTTAGATTACGCCGGCTACGCTCGGTACGGCGAACGGGTATCGGTTTTAGACGCAGAGCGCCCGCAGCCTTTTAGCGCTTAAGGTGCGGCTAGCGCCAGTCTTCGTTAAGTTCACGAATCAGGTCTGCGGCAGTTTGCGGACGCGCCGCCGGGTCCTTGCTCAGACACTGCATGGCCAAGGCTTCCAGCCGCGAGGGCAGTGGCAGGGTGCTTATAGCACTTGGCGCTATTGGAACGTCTTCTAGCGCGCTGCGCTTTAGGTCTTGCATGGTCTCGCCTACGGCGGGGTTTTCGCCACACAAAATTTCGTACAGCACCGAGCCTAGACTGAATACGTCAGTACGCCCGTCAATGCTTACGTCACGATTAATCTGCTCCGGCGACATGTAGCAAATGCTGCCCTGCAACTTGCCGCGACCAGTCATGGTTTTGCCGGTGCCGCCTTCTTTTTCGTCAACAGGCTGAGCTTCTGCATCGCTGCCGTCGGGATGCCAAACCTTGGCCAAGCCCCAGTCAAGCAGCAGTACCTCGCCGTAGGGTCCCACCAGAATATTCTCGGGCTTTACGTCACGGTGAATGACGCCGTGAATGTGCGCGTATTGCAGCGCTTGAGCGATTTGTACAACAACTTCGACCAGTTGGCTAAGGTCATAGCGCTCTCGATAGTCCAGCACCTCGCGCAGGGTGTAACCGTGCACTAGCTTCATTGTGAAGTAGAGTTTGCCCTTGCTGTCTCGGCCAATCTCATAGGTTGGTACGGTATTGGGGTGCTGCAACAGTGCAGAAACTCGTGCCTCGCGCAGCAGGCGCTGCTGTTCTGTGGGGTCGTTGGCCAGCTCTGGCCGCAGTGTTTTGTAGCAAACGACTCGGGATAGATGCAGGTCTTTACAGGACATAATCAGCGACTTGCCGCCCCGGGCAATGGTCTTGAAGTAGGCATAGCGTGTACGGTAGTTGATGGTTTCAGGCAGGGGCGTATCTGTATCCTTCAAATACACTACGTCGTAGGGCGCGGTGTCTTCGCCCTGATCGGAGCCATTTAATGCTGAGCGCTGCGGGAACTTAATCACAGGCATGCCTTGCTGAACTTTGCTGCGAGCTTAGCTTGGCACTGAAATCGGCGATAGCCAGTAGATCAAAAAAATGGCGAACAGTTGAACCGCGACGCATTTTGCGCAGGTTGCTATGCTCTACTTTTACTTCAATCAAGCATTTACCTTGCACACGCAAACCAGCCCTGACCCAAGCGCCTTGGCTGACCCTACCGACGCTATCGCTCGTTTGAGGGGGGCAAAGGTTGCGGACTCTTTAGCTGCGCTTGAGCCTGCTGAGGTGTTGTCGCCTTGGCTGCAACTTACTACGTCGCTAACGCGGCATCTCAGTATGACCTTTGGCGTGAGGCCCGGCCTCATAGTGCTGGGCGAGGACCTAGAACAAGGCAGCGCATGGGAGTGCGCGGCCCTGCAAACCGATGAGCCACTTTATGCCCGCCACATTGCGCTAACCATCGACCAGCAACCTGTGGTGCTGGCGCGTTCGGTAACCACTCAGGGCGCGGGAATGCAGGCACTAACCAACCTGCAAACGCGACCGCTGGCAGAGCTACTGTTTACCGATGCCTCGTGGCAGCGCAGCGGTCATACCCAAAACTTGTGCCTGCCAGACGGTACCTCGGGCAGAGGCTGTTACTGGCGCAATCAAACGCTGCCAGCGGGGCTGCTGGTGGAAGAGTTTTTCTTGCCCAGGCTGCTGGTCAAACTCGGCAGCTAACGTCAGTTCACTGATAACCATGTAGTGATAGCATCCGTAATAGCGCCATTGCAGGGGCTAAATTTAGGAGGGAACATGCCACGCTTTATCGACCTATCCGTGTCTATCGACAACAACGAACACAGCGACCATCCCGGTGGCAGCCCTAAGGTGAGCTACCGCAATCACGCCGAAACAGCCAACGGCTTGGCGCATTTTTTCCCGGGTTTACAGGCATCTGATTTGCCCGATGGCGAGGGCTGGGCGATAGAAACCATTACGCTATCGACCCACAACGGCACCCACATGGATGCTCCATGGCACTTTCACTCCACCACCAATAACGGCGCTGATCCCGCGCCATCTATTGACCAAACGCCTTTAGATTACTGTTTTCGACCGGGAATTAAGCTGGACTTTCGTCACTACGAGGACGGTTACTTAGTCAGCGCGGCAGATATTGAGGTAGAGCTTGCGCGCATTGGCCACGATCTGCAGCCGCTGGATATTGTGCTGGTAAACACCCGTGCAGGGTCTGTTTATGCCGAACCCGGATACGTTGACGCAGGCTGCGGCATGGGCCGCGAAGCCACCATGTATCTCACCGAGAGAGGTGTTCGGGTGGTAGGCACTGATGGTTGGTCATGGGACGCGCCATTTAATCACACGGCAAAAAAGTGGGCTGAGAACCCAGACCCCAGCATGATTTGGGAAGGACATAAGGCGGGCCGGGAAATCCCCTATTGGCAGATGGAAAAACTGCACAATCTGGAGTCGTTACCCGATCACGGCTTCACTGTTGCCTGCTTCCCGGTAAAAATTGCCAATGCCAGCGCGGGTTGGACACGCTGTGTGGCGTTAATCGACGACTAAGATACCCTGCGTCGTCTGCGCAACCACACCAGTAACAACACAAGCAGTGCTACAGGCGCGAGCAGCATCAGTGCAACCGCTAATAACAGACCCGGACGGTTCATCAGGCCTTTGCGGAACACGATCAGCCGCTGATCGTAATCTGCGGGTACCGGCAGCACGCCACGGTCGTCTGCCCATTGCGCAAAAGCTACTTGCATGGCCGCCGCACGCTCGGGCTGCACTTGGCTAAGATCCTTGGTTTCGGCTGGGTCGGCCTTTAGGTTAAACAACTGCCATTGGGCTTCGTCGCCATAGCGGTTCAGCACCAGCTTATAGTCACCTTGTAACCACGCTTTGTTGCCGCCTAGCTCGTAACCAATTCCCTCGTCAGCACTGCGTATTTGGGCTTGGTTATCTGCCAGCACTGGCACCAGGGTTTTGCCGTGTAACTGGGTCGGGCTAGCAACGCCCGCTAGGCCCAAAATAGTCGGCATCACATCTGTCGCCCAACCCAGCGTATGGCTAACGCCTCCAGCCCCGGCAACGATTGGGCGGCCATTGTGCGCGCCACTGATCACCAAGGGCACCCGCAACCCCCCCTCACCGGAGAAAAATTTGTACCAGGCCAGCGGCCCTACCGCAGCGCTGGCCCAACCCGGCCCAATGTCGTGGTAACTGTCGCGCTCGCCAAGCGTGGCAGAGTCTGTGTTGTAGCCAACCCAACGCATCCATGCCCTAAAGGGGGCACTTAGCGGTGCCGTGTTATTTCCTAGTGTTCGGGTCGCTAGGGAGCCTTCAGCTCCGTTGTCTGAGAGAAAAATAAACACCGTGTTGTCCAGCGCGCCCATGGTTTCAATATGCTTTACCAGCCGCCCAATGTTGTAATCCATGGCGTCTACCATGCCGGCGTATACCGCCATACCACGAGCCTCAAAAGCCTGCTGCTGGGGCGTCAGGCTCTGCCAGTCTGGGGTGGTAGGCATGGGCAGCCCCTTTAACACCGCTGGCAAAATGCCGGTATTGGCCAAGCCTTGGCTACGGGCGCTGCGCAGTGCATGCCAACCGTCTACATAGGTTTGCAGGTACTTATCGCGGAATTCTGCCGGAGCCTGCACGGGAATATGCACCGCCTGAAAAGCCAGATAAGTAAAAAACGGTTGCTCAGACTCGCTGCCGATCTGCTCAATGGCTTTATCCACCAAGTGCTTAGATGAGTAAAAGTCTTCGGGCAAGCTCGTGGGTTCACCGTCTTCGAACCAATTGGCCTCGGCGTAAATCGGCAGATAGGAACGCTGCCGCCAATTGTCTGCACCGGTGTCCGCCAGCATGAACGTGCGATCAAACCCGCGCTGGCTGGGCCGCTCAGCGTCTGCCATGCCCAAATGCCATTTACCACTCATCAGGGTGCGATAACCTGCCTGACGCAACATCTCGGCGACGGTAGGAACGTCGGTATCGAGTACCCCTTGATACGCTGGCGCATGGGCTTGATCCTCTGGAATTGCCTCAGGGATATTCGCCACGCCGACGCTATGGCTGTCGAGGCCGGTCATCAGCATGGCCCGGGTCGGCGCACAAGATGCCGCCACATGAAAATTCGAAAACCGCAGACCCGACGCCGCTAGCTGGTCGATGTTCGGGGTTTGAATCTCACTGCCGTAAGACCCCAAATCCGCAAAGCCTAGGTCGTCTGCTAGCACTAAGACGATATTGGGCGGTTGGACACCGGCGCTCTGCGCGAACGCCGCTGTAGGCATCAGCAACAGCGAAACCCAGGCCCCTGCAATAGCTAGCCAATGATTGTTTCGCTTGTTCATATGTCTACTTAGCCCCGATATTTCGCGCGCCGATATTGCCACAAAGCGGCCCGGCGGTGGATCATTTTCGGCAACTACCATCGGCGAAATTTGCTCGGCATACTCGGTGTCCTCTCTGGCTTGCTAAGGAAATTTTACGGTGTTTGAACTGCCCCAACGCGCCATTGATGTGGCGACTCAAGTCGAAGCGTTTTTTCAACAGCGGGTACTACCCAATAACAAACTTTGGGAACAACAGGCTCGCGCTGGACAAGCCCTGCCTGAGATTCAACAAACCCTGCGCACCGAGGCGAAAGCGCTGGGGCTTTGGAATATGGCGCTGCCGCGATTGAGTGAGGACGAGCCGGGGCTGCGGCTGTCGAATCTGGAATTTACCGGGGTGGCCGAAATTCTTGGCCGGCTGGAGTGGGGCTCCCATGTCTTTAACTGCAACGCGCCTGATGTACCAAATATGGAACTGCTGCAGCTCTTTGGCAACGCCGTGCAAAAGCAGCAGTGGCTGCAGCCACTGTTAGAAGGTGAAATCGGCTCAGCCTTTGCCATGACGGAACCTTACGCGGCATCGTCTGACCCAACCAATTTGGCAACCCGTATTGAGCGCGACGGTGACGAGTTCGTTATCAACGGCCGTAAGTGGTTTGCTTCCAACGGCTCCCATGCCAATTGCGAACTGCTGATACTTGTCGGGGTTACCAATCCAGAGGGGCAAAAATCCCAGCGCCAATCGCTGGTACTGATTCCTCGACATACGCCAGGTATCAACGTAGTTCGCAATCTGCCGGTTTTTGATCATCTGTCCGAGACCAATCTGCACCCCGAGTTAGAGTTCACCAATGTCCGCGTACCGGTGACCAATTTGCTCGGCGAGGAGGGAGCGGGCTTTGCCATCGGCCAAGCACGCCTTGGGCCAGCAAGGCTCCATCACTGTATGCGCGCCATCGGTGAGTGC
>PCCE01000020.1 GCA_002731575.1 Gammaproteobacteria bacterium
TCCCTGGGCCTGCGAGAAAAAACCCTCTGTGCTGCGAGTCGCACCGGTGAAGGCCCCTTTCGTGTGACCAAATAACAAGCTTTCGGCCAAGGCCTCGGGTAGCGCTGCGCAGTTCACCGGCACAAAGGGGCCATCTCGGCGCGGTGAAAAGTCATGAGTTAACCGGGCCAAGACCTCCTTGCCCGAACCCGTAGGTCCGTACATCAACGCAGTGACCTCTGCCGCGCCAACTCGTTCGACCAATGCCAGCAGGTGCTGACTGGTCTCGTCTACAAAAACATAGGAATCGTTTTTGAGTAACCGAAGCTTGGCCAAGCCAGCGATTTTTTCCCACTTGGCCTGCTGGTCGGAGCCGTCGGCGATAACATCGTCAACACCGCACTTAATCGCTTCCACGGTGCTTTCTAAGTCTGCTGGATCCACCCGCAGTACAAGGTAAATTTTTGCCCCATAGTGCTGCTTTAACGTGCGGATCATTTCAATGTCGGGCAGTTCGCGCCGGTGCATGCAGAGCACGCAGGGACCGAAGCCATTTTTCTCAACGTACTGGGCTACTTCTGCAGCGCCCATGGATCGAGGGCGAAAACCGGCACGGGTAAGAGTACCCATGACGTTGGCGTCCATTGGTGAGGATTCATCCCAAATGAGGTCTATCGGGTGTTCTTGATACATAGTCTTCACATCACGTTGTTACATCGATGCAGACTAGTTAGCAAAAGCTGTGCCAGATTTTATTGTGTTTTAAAACAACAAGTTACGGCAATATGGCGGATTTTTGCCACTCCTATGCCAGGAGTTGCCGGTGGCCCGGCGAGGGTTGTCGTATTTTTGACAGCCCCATTGCGGGTTGGTGTCAGAGCATTTAAGCCGCATCCATTTTCAAATTGTATTTCTTGATACGTTCAATCAACGTGGTGCGCTGCATGCGCAACAGCTTGGCACAGCGCGAAACGTTGCCATCGGATTCACGCAGCGCGCGCTCAATCAGATCTTGCTCAATCTCACTGAGCATGCCTTTTAGCGATTGCCCGCGCTGGCGAAATTCTTCAAAGCCCTGAGCCTGCATAATAATGGATTCGACATCGTTCTCGGCCTCTAATGCGCCGGTGCTGGAGGCTGTCTCACCTGCCGCAGTGTCGTCTTGCATCATTAGATCAAATAGCGAGCCCTGTTCATCCGGGGCGTTAGCCGCCGTTTCGTGGTCAATTAACTCGGCCATACCCGCCGGCAGCATTGACGGGGCAACATGATTAACGTGCAGGGTTTGGCCTGGGTAAAGCACGGACAACCGATGCACCATGTTCGACAGTTCGCGCACATTGCCGGGCCAATCGTAGCGCTGCATGATCGTCAGGAATCCTTCAGTAAAGGCAATTGCCGGTGCGTCGACAGCGGCAAAATGGACGGCAAAGTGCCGAATAAGTGCCGGCACTTCATCGCGGCGGCTGCGCAGGGGTTCTACCTGCAGCGGCACCACGTTTAGGCGGTAATACAGGTCGGCGCGAAAGCGCCCGGCAGTAATTTCATCCTCAAGCACACGGTGGGTGGCGGCAACGACTCTGATATCGACGTTCTGGGGCTGATTTGAACCCACAGGTAGCACCACTTTTTCCTGCAGTACCCGCAGCAGCTTGACCTGCATGGACATGGGCATGTCGCCAATCTCATCCAGAAACAGGGTGCCGCCGTGTGCCGCTGTAACCTTGCCGACATGATCGGCAATGGCACCAGTGAAGGCTCCTTTCTTGTGGCCAAAAAGTTCGCTTTCAATCAACTCGGCTGGAATCGCACCGCAGTTCACTGCTACAAAAGCTTGTTCTGCACGGTCGGACTGATCGTGGATGGCTCTGGCTACCAGTTCCTTGCCCGCCCCGCTCTCGCCGTTAATGAGCACGCTTGCCGCAGTGGGCGCAATAGATCGAACCAGCTGCAATAGCTGCCTCGTATATGCACTTTCTCCGATAATTGGCTGCGACACTTAATGGTCCATTCACCTTTAATCTGTCAACTTTAGCCTAACGCATATGGCTTGGCGACTTTACCCGGAGCTAATGCATTTACGGTTACCAATTGCCCAGTGCGCGGCACAGCGTTGCCGACTGTGTTAGCAACATGATGGCAAAAGCTGGTGGAAACTGTTGGTATCTGGGCAAAACTTCGATAATCGGCCGGATTTTCCGTCTGTTTTGGCTCAGATTTCCGATCTGAGCTTGGCACGGTCTTTGCTAAAGGATTCATGCTACGGATAAGGAGAGTGCTACAGCTTGTGCTGGCGTTGGCCGGGAATTGTATTCCCAAGACTCCGCACAACATTAGCATTTGACTAATTAGCACAGCAGCGCAATATGTCGCTGCTAACTTTTAATGCTCGTTCCCTAAAATGTCAGTGCCGCTAAAGTTTTGCTCAAACGCACCGATTTGATGGACGAGAACTAGTTTTTTACAACGTCTCTTACAACGAAGATGACCCTTTATGGCTGGCATGGATTACGTACAAGCCCTCGGCGCTGGAGCCGGCTTCGACACGAAAAAAATCGTGGAAGCCTTAGTGAACGCAGAAAAGGTTCCTCAAGAAAGCCGCATTAATTCCAAGATTGCAGAGTCTGAAGCCAAAATCACCGGCTTAGGCAAGGCGGTCTCTATTCTTAACGTCGTAAAGGATGCAGCACTGCGCCTTAACGATGCCAAGGACTTTAAGACTTTTGCGGTAAGCAACAGTCAGACCTCGGCGCTTACTGCTACATCGACTACATCGGCACGCGTTGGCTCAAACAACATTACGGTAAGCCAAATCGCTCAGGAACAGCGCAGCGTTTCCAACGCATTCGCGTCCAGTACCAATAAATTCAACTCTGGTTCCATTACTCTTTCGTTGACGGTCGGCAGTAGCAGCACAACGACAACGGATATCACTGTTGCCGACGCAAGCCTGCAAGGCACTGTTACCGCAATCAACAACGCAAACTTAGGCGTCACCGCGGAAATCGTTGATACGGGTGCTTCTACCAACCGCTATCGTATTCAGCTGATCGGCGACACTGGCTCCGAAAAGGCCTTTTCATTAACGTCCAGCGATAGTGCGATCAGCTTTTCGAGCGTGCAGAGCGCGAGCGATGCCCAGCTCAATGTAAACGGCATCGACTTCACGCGTTCCAGCAACGTGGTTGACGATGTGCTAACCGGCGTAACGCTGACGCTAAACACGGTGACCACGGGCGCTGCCAACGTAAACATTAGCCAAGACAACAATCTGGCCCGCGCCAACATCGTAGACTTCGCAACTATTTATAACGAAGCGCAGCGCCAACTGAAGGAGCTGACGAATTCCAGCACTGGCGGCGAGCTTGCAGGCGATAGTATTTTTCGTTCTCTGAACTCTACCCTACGCACAACTATTCTTGGTACGTCCTCCTCTGCAGGCACCAACATCTCTAGCCTGTCTGCCATGGGCATCAGTGTCAGTCGTACCGGCGAGCTAGAGATCAACGATACAAAGCTCGATGACGCTCTTTCGAATAACTATTCTGACGTCGTAAAAATGTTCTCGGCAGACACCGATGATCAGTCGGTAGCAAGCACAGCAGCAGCTGGCCTAGCGGGCGATATCAACCGAATCATAGACAACGTGACCTCCAGTAACGGTTACCTGGTGACTCAGCAGAAAGTTTTGGGTGATGCCAACGCCGAACGCCAAGTCGAGCTAACGGAGCTAGAGACGCGGATGGAACGGGTTGAAGAGCGCTATAACCGCCAATTCCTTGCGATGCAGCAAATTATCGACCAGATGAACAGTACACGCGACAGCATGGAGAGCACCTTCGAGAACCTTCCATTCTCTAACCGGGACTAATACTCTACGCCTGCGGCGATATAGAGAGTTTTAGTGTGAGCCAATCCGAAAAGCCCGTCTGTGAAGTATGCGTTCGAATACGCTGGTTTCTTGCCATTGCTATTCCGCTAGTAGTGCTTATGGGCACCCAAACAGAAACCAGCTTCGACATTCCGCTACATGAAATTGCCGCTGAGGGCATTTTTATCGGTCTTATTGCGATCTTGGGGTGGCGTATCTACGAGCATCGCCAAGAGAAAAAAGCTATCGCTCGATTGCTGGCCCGCAGGTTTGATGATGCCTATGACAAACCAGCTCCAACAGACTCAAGCAACTGATAATCTCCCACGGCTAGTCATTAACAACGCATCTGCGAGCCGTTAGCGCGCAATCAATTAGCCGCTGCGCGCAACGTTAAGCGCTCCCTCCCTATATCGGTACCACATAGCGACCCCATGCTAGTTGAGACCTGGTGGCATTAGTAGCTCCCTGCCACCAATACGAAGCACGACTCATTTAAAAAACCACGCGGTCATGTTTCTACGACTTTGCACGCGGCGATACTGCCATTTTAAGCCGCAAACTCACGCTACCAATTAAACCGCGCCGAACGCGTGCCGTTAGATCGGCAAGGTCCTGCCGATAAGCGGCAACAACCCAAACAAAACTGGCGCGCGCCTGCCGCTTTAAAGCGTGCCGTTTTTCCCCGCGGAAAAAAAAGTGAAAAAAAATTGCGCCCTTCGCTTTGCCGCTTTTGCGTTGTTTACCCCTGTTTCTCGACTCTTTTCGGCCACTGGTTGCCGCTTCTCGAGCAGGTTGATTACTTCTCCGGCAGCCCCTTGCCGAAGACTAACAATTATTATCTTTTCTTTTTTTGAGGCGCCTAAAGAAGAAATTCAGAAGTCCGACTAAGTTTCTGTCGCAATAAAGCGATTCGCGATTGGTTCGCAAGAGCCTCGCAAACGCAACACATAAACTTAGAAATAGGAGAAGACTTATGTCTTTAGTTGTAAACACCAATGTGAGCTCTTTGACAGCTCAGCGGGCTCTTGCATATGCGGACTCTCTTCAGGGCGAAGCTATGCAACGACTATCCACTGGTAGCAAAATCAACAGCGCGTCTGACGATGCTGCAGGTCTTGCCATCGCTCAACGCATGACTGCTCAGGTCAACGGTCTAAACATGGCGGTTAAAAACGCCAACGACGGCATCAGCTTAACTCAATCGGTAGAAGGCGCGCTTGTCGAAGTTGCAGATATGCTGCAGCGACTCCGTGAGCTTTCTGTACAAGCCGCGAACGACACCAATACGGATATCGACCGATCAGCTATTCAAGAAGAAGTGAATCTTCTGGTTGCAGAAATAAGCCGAGTATCTTCCAACACACGCTTCAATAATCAATTGGTCTTAGATGGTTCCTTCACGAACCGTCAGATTCAAGTTGGTACAGAGGGAGGTGAGGAAATTTCTATTACCTTGGAATCCACCTCTGCCAACGCGCTGGGCGCTTTTGAAGTTACTGGCGACGTGATAGCTGCAACGGGAGGCGCTGGAAACGGCGTTAAGACCAATGCTACTGACGACGCCGACGATCTTATCATTAACGGGAATAGCGTCTCACGCACGGTAGGTGTGTCGCTGGCCGATTCGGCGAAAAACGTCGCTGCAAACATCAACGCTGTATCTGGCGAAACTGGTGTTAGTGCGGCAGCCAAAACGTACGCCGTTCTCTACAACGAGTACGCCGCTGATCAGACTTATAGTTTAAAGATAAATAACGTCACTACCGGCGACTTTGTCATCAGTAGCACCAGCGTTTCCGATGCTATCGATAAGATCAACGCGATCTCTGGCTCCACAGGCGTTACCGCTTCTTCTACTTCCGACAACAAAGTACGTTTGTATAGCAGCGACGGCTCGGACATGACTATCGAGAACGAAAAGGCACTGACGAACTTGAGGGTCAAGACCATCAAGCATGACGGTATAACCGCGCAAGACCAGGTTTCTGTAAACGCGATTAAAACCGACGGTGTTCTTGCCACCGGCACGTTTTTCGTTCGAAATGCGTCGACAGGCGTAAACACGTCTTTTGCTACAGGCTCCACTCACAATCAGCACGAGTACTCCACCCTGATAAACAATGCGCTTGGCACTGATCAGGGAACAGCAGGGATTCGAGTCACTAGCGCGACAGCTGCAAGTTTCTCAACAGGCACCTACTACCTGAAGCAGGAGTCTACGGGGCACGCATTCAAGCTAAGTGTGAGCAATGGCAATACTGCAGCTGAATGGCAAGACGCTCTTACCAACGCTGTTCGATTCGGTGGGGACTTCGACGGAGAGGGTAAGAACCTGACCGAACGAGGCGATATCACTGTTTCCCTGGCCGGCGGTGATGTTCAGTTTGTTGGCGATCAACTCTTCGGTGATTTCAACATCTACAGCGATGCGACCCTTAATACCGATATCTCTGATCAAAATCACGCAAACCACAAGGTCGGTGTGGAAGGCACAGGTATCTTAGTGACAACCGCTGCGGGGACCGATGGCGTGGACAGTGATGCAATCGCAACCGCAGTAACCGCAGACGCTAATGGTGATATAACCCTTAACGGTACATTTGCCAGTGCAGCTATCGGCTCCGCTTCCGGCCAGGTGTACACAATGGTCGAAGCACAAAAAGTTTCGGTTTTCACGAATTCTGATGAATCAGCAAACAGCTTTACAATTACGGGCACAAACCGTGATGGAAGCACGATTTCAGAAACTATAGCTGGTGGTACTGGAGCCCTAGGCAATACGATAAATGCCTTTAAAACTGTTACCGCGGTAGACGTATTTGCGACCGCGACCGGCGTAGCTGGCGCGTCCGTCGGTAGTTTCTTTGTGGGCATTGCTGGCACGTCGGATACGGTGACCTATAAAGGCGCTCGAGAGTTCGGCGACTTCGATATCGCAACTTCGGCGACGGCGACGGTTGCTGCAGAGACTGGTAGCACAACTACTGGTGACGCTGACTCAAAAGACTTAGCCTTAGCCGCTGCGGCGGGTGACGACACAGCAACAGTGCAAGGCACGATAAGCCTGAAGTCGAGCAAGATCTTCTCCGTCACTCAGTCTGGAACTGAGGAAGCAGTCGGCAGCAATGACAACTACTTCACGACTCAAGCTTCTAGCCTGAACACAGTATCGAACATCGATCTGAGAAGTCAGTCCGGCGCGTCTCTCGCAATCGCTACCCTGGACGGCGCTATTGAGAAAATCTCAAGCATGCGGTCGGATCTTGGTGCGATTGAGAATAGGCTGGATCATACGGTTAACAACCTGATGAACGTCGCTGAGCAAACAGAATCCGCAAGATCTCGGATTCAGGATGCGGACTTCGCTTCAGAATCAGCAAAGTTAGCTAAGGCTCAGGTACTAAAGCAGGCTGGGGTTGGAATGTTGGCTCAGGCTAACGCTTCATCTCAGCTAGTTCTTCAACTTCTTCAGTAATAGCTTACCCCTTTAGCTATCTACATACTGAAAGCAACCAAAAACCGCCGGCTCAGTCCGGCGGTTTTTTTGCCCAGAAATTATCCCCCAACCTGCTGTGCCGGTCTCCGATAAACGCCTTTTAACCGATAGACACCTCGCATCTTCATAGATCCCCTGCCCTCCGGGCAACAAACGCCTTCTTCCAAATCTGTCACACCACAGGTGCCACCCCTCTCAATTATCTGAGTTAGCGAGCTCACGGGCCTTCAACCTGCTTAGAATTTCGAAATGAGCCGTCTTATCGATCCGATAACCAAGGTAAACCACTCCCGCAATAATTCCGCCGACCATGGCAAAGGGGCCATCGACGATTCCTAAGCGGAAAATTACGTCGCCGGGAATCTCACCCGGCACAGATTTTGGCGGAAGCATTACGTAAAACTGGAGGGCGACCCCAGCAACAATGTGTCCTACAGCAATCATTGCTTTTGAAAAAAATGCCCTCGCAGAGTAGAAGATACCTTCCAACCGTAATCCAGAATCAAGCTCATGCTGGTCCGCGATGTCGGCCAGTGCCGACATCACGCTGATATTGAGAACAGCTCCAAAAAAAGACGAAAAACTGCCGAGAAAAATAATGAAACCAACCAGCGTCCAAGAGCCGTTAGTTGGAGCGACGCCAAGAAGTGCCAAGTTAACACCCATTGACCAAAACACGCTTAACCCTACAGCGGAAAGAGCGATCGTCCACCGCTTGTCGAACCGCTCGTGCAAACGTGCTGCCAAAAAAAATCCAACGTGGACGCCTATAATGTTGTTTATGATCAGAAACCCAATCTGATAAGCCGAGAGCTCCCAAAAGAAAGTGACCATATAAATAGATAGGGTTTCGTGAGTCCCGATCGTCAATGAAAGGAAAAATAAGCCCAAGAGCAGAAACAGATAGTTGCGATTGTGCAGCACTGACCAAATGTCGCTGTAAAACGATCGGAGTGAAACAGCACTCTGGCGGGTATTCTGACGATGCTTAAGAAGTTCGATCTTATCCTTAGTTCCAAAGGCGCACGCAAAGATCGAAAGTAAAATCGTAGCGCAAGCGGTCATGGCGATCCAAGTGTAAGCAGGTTTGTATAGCTGTCCTCCCTGATCAGCAAAGAGGAATCCAAAAACTAAGAACCATGAAATCGAGTGCATAAACATGGTGCCGTACAGACTGAATAAATTATTGAAAGACATGACACGCGTGCGCTCCAAATAATCGGTAGAAAGTTCCGCACCCATTGCAAGGTGGGGAACAACATAAAATGTTTGGAAGGTCCTCTGGAGCACAGTGAAAAGACAAAGCCAAGAGAAAAGAAGCGAGGTTGATTCGACTACAAATTGAGGCGGATGGAAAATCAAAAAGACACAAAGGGCCAGAGGAATAGGGGCCATAAGAAGAAACGGGTGCCGACGACCGAAACGAGAGCGAAAATTGTCGGAAACCGCGCCAATCAGTGGGTCGGTGATTGCGTCTACAAAGATCGCAATCGCCATGGCTGTTGCGGCTAGTCCAGCCGGCAACCCAAGAATTTGTTGGTAGAAAATTAGCCCAACCGCGTTAAATATCCACATAGATGCCGCTTCGCCGCCGGCTCCGATGCCAAAATAGATCTTGGTGCGCAGGGCTACTGCGCTGCTGGCGTCTTGCGCCGGGTCAACGTCACCTAGAAGCCTAGCCATATTTTTTTGCGATTCAGGCAGTTCCCCTTGGCTCGATTTTTCGCTCATATCCCCTCCCCATGGATTTATACGCGCGTGACACCTTACGCGAGAACGCACCTTCTAGAGTAGAGGGTTTAAAAGCTATAACCCATTCACGCAACTGCCTTTCATCGACACTTAACATAGAGCGTTGTACTTCGGCCTAAAAATGAATGGAGTAAAACCAGCTCAAAACAATGTTCTCGGTTCGGGAAATTTTTGGAGTGGCACGCCTCTGTCGCACCAGGCACCAATTTAGAAGCCCAACAAGCATAGACCACGTAAGCCTTGTTCATCGTTGCCCATGCATTTCCCATGACCCCTAAAAAATAATCTTTTTTCTAAAGGTTCTCTTAATCCGCCCGATATAGTCTCTGAATGCGGCAATTACTTGCCGCTTTCGTTGCGTAGCGGCAAGTAATTGCCGTTTTGCAGCAACTTAACCAGTTGCGAATGCGGTGGGCGCCTTTAGCGGGGTGCCTACGAGAGCCTTTAGCGGGGCTCTCGACTAAATGGTTGGGGTCATCAACCGTATGACGCGGCTATCTAAAACTATTTAGAGGCTGATGTTATGAGTTTAGTCATTAACACAAACGTTGCATCTTTGAATGCACAACGGTCTTTAGCCGCCTCTGGCGGAGAACTAAAGACAGCAATGGAACGTCTTTCCTCTGGAAAGCAAATCAACAGCGCCGCCGACGACGCTGCTGGCTTTGCGATCGCAGAAAGAATGACGGCCCAAATTCGGGGTCTTAACATGGCGACCAAGAATGCCAATGATGGTCTTTCTATGATTGCTACGGTGGAAAACGCGACCAACGATGTCACTGACATGTTGCATCGTATTCGCGAGCTTGCTGTTCAGGCGGCAAACGACACGAATTCCGCTACGGATCGCGGATACTTGCAAAAAGAAGTCGACTCTTTGATGAATGAAATCAATAGGGTGGCAGCACAGACCGTTTATAACGGAGAGGAAGTGTTGGACGGCAGCAGAAGTGGGCAAAAGATTCAGGTTGGCACGGATTCCGGCCAATCAATTTCTTTTGACATAGCAGCAATCGATACCGACACGCTGGGTTTATCGAACGACTCGTTTACTGCAGCAACAAGCAGTGCCGCGGCTGCGATCGACGATATTGCCGCTGAAACAGCTGCAACCTCGGCGACTATCGCTTCGGGCGAAAAGATCAGCGTGTTGACAGCATCTGATGCTGGCAATGCACTGACCAAGGTAACCGCTGCGATCGAAACCGTTGCCGGGAACAGAGCATCCTTGGGTGCTGTTTCGAATCGACTGGAGTACACCGTTTCTAATCTAATGAACGTAGCGGAATACACAACCGCAGCGCGTTCGCGGATTGAAGATGCTGACTTTGCGGCAGAAAGCGCACGTCTTGCTAAAGCACAAGTGCTACAGCAGACGGGCACCGCGATGCTGGCGCAAGCCAATGCTTCGCAGCAGCTAGCGCTGTCCTTGTTTCGGTAACAACGAGTAACCGTTACGCACTCATGCCAAGCCTTTCGGGTAGAGGGGTCTTCCCCGGGGCTTGGATGAGTTTTTCTAGAAGTCGGTCACTTTGGCTGCTGTCATTACCTCATTCCCTTAACTCGCCTTATCTTTCGTCATCTCTTTCGTCCTCTTGATTTGTCCATCGCTGTCTGGTGTTGCCGATTGCTCGGCCATAGGACCCTAGGGCCAAGCTATTTTCTGACGCTTTTTTGGCTGTCGACCCAATGCACCCGGCACTGTTTTGCCGTTTATCGGCAAACTTTTGCCAAAAAACTGGCAAATATTTGCCTTTTTTGCCGCTTTTGTCCTAAAGCTTTGCCGCTCAGCCCCGATTAACTGGTTGTACGCGGCAAGAACCTGCCGCTTCGACGCAAAACCGGCAAGCCGCTTCCTCATAGAGGCAACAGTTTGCCGAAACCATTGAATCCAGGGTGCAAGGTAAGCACCCATAATGACAGGGGTCTGTTATGAGCATCGTAGTAAACACCAACATAGGTTCTTTGAACGCACAGCGATCACTGGCCGAATCTTCCCGTGAACTTTCAACTGCCATGGAGCGTTTATCTTCAGGTAAGAAAATCAACTCTGCTGCCGACGACGCTGCCGGCTTCGCCATCGCCGAGCGTATGACGGCTCAGGTGCGTGGTTTGAACATGGCAACTAAGAACGCCAACGACGGCCTAGCAATGCTTGCCACCATCGAAAACGCCACTAATGACGTTACCGACATGCTCCAGCGCGTAAGGGAACTCGCAGTACAGGCCGCAAACGACACGAACTCTGCGACTGACCGAGGCTACCTTCAGAAGGAAGTCGACTCGCTGTTGAACGAAATCAACCGTGTTTCTTCGCAAACGGTCTATAACGATCTTAACGTCCTAGACGGCAGCCGTTCAGGCACCATCCAAGTGGGCACCGATTCTGGCCAGACAGTGGCTTTCAGCATTTCTGCGATCGACACAGACACACTGGGCTTGACTAATGACTCATTCACCGCTGCTACCAGCAGTGCTGCTGCGGTCATTGACGACATCGCTTCAGAGACCGCGGCTACCAGTGCCACTTTGGCATCTGGTGAGAAAATCAGCGTGCTGACTGCGGCCGATGCTGCCAACTCCTTGTCAAAGATCACCACCGCAATAGAACAGGTTGCAAGTAATCGCGCCGGCTACGGTGCGCTTTCCAACCGTTTGGAATACACGGTTTCTAACCTGATGAACGTTGCTGAATTCACCACGGCTGCTCGATCTCGCATCGAAGACGCTGACTTCGCGGCAGAAAGTGCCCGTTTGGCTAAAGCCCAAGTGCTGCAGCAAACCGGTACAGCAATGCTGGCGCAAGCGAATGCTTCCTCGCAACTCGCCATCCAGTTGATCCGATAGGGTCTGTCGGTCTACTGGTAGGTGCTTCCTGTCTGACACCGGTCAGGCAGGACCTCACTCTGGCCAGAGGCTCACGACCCCTTCAGTGTCAAAGCTGAAGAGCCTCTGGTCCGGGGCCTTAACAAAATGGACACGGTGAGACACTCACTTTTCCTCGAAACCCGGTCAGGGGGTCTGACCGGGTTTCCGCCTTTTCGAAAAAAAATCCTAAAGTTTTAATCCCAAACTCCGACTTTGTCTCTGTAAGCGGCAAAAGCTTGCCAAGAAACCGGAGAAAACACTCCGTTTTTGCCGGCCAGTTTGCCGTATAGGCATCGATGGCGCTGTAAAGGCGGCAAAGATGTGCAGGTATGTAGATAGCTAAAGGGGTTTAGTTATGGGATTGGTATTAAACACCAACATCGGTGCGATTCAGGCGCAAAGAGCGCTGACAGAGTCGCGGTCAGAAATGGAATCTGCCATGGAGCGTCTTTCGACGGGCTCCAGAATCAACAGCGCGGCCGACGACGCTGCGGGACTGGCAATGGTAGAGCGCATGAACTCGCAAATTCGCGGCCTGACCATGGCCACGAAGAACGCCAACGACGGCATCGCCCTAATCAGGACAGTAGAAAACGCGCTTGTTGAGGTGTCCGGAATGCTTCAACGCATGCGAGAACTCGCGGTGCAATCAGCGAACGCCACAAACTCAGCAACAGAAAGAGCCTTTGCAGACAATGAGTTGAACTCTCTGCAACTTGAGATTTCTCGCGTGTCAGCGAATACGCGCTACAACGGTACGCAGGTGCTTAACGGCACGTTTTCAGCCAAGTCACTGCAAGTAGGCACCATGTCGGGCGAAGAAATCAATTTCACCATCGATTCCGTCGAATCCGCCTTACTCGGGGCCTATGTCATGGTCGGCGAGAGCAGTGCTGGGGCCTATACACCAGCTACTGCGACCACCGCCGGTTATACCTCGACGACTAACTTAACGGACAATGCCGACGACATCTCGATTGTCGGGAATGGCAACACGCGAACAATCGACATCGCGGCCAACGACAGTGCCAAGGATGTCGCGCGAAAAATCAACTCGGTAGCGGGTGCAACGACGGTTTTTGCCCAAGCAAGAACTTACTTGCATGTCGCGTCTTCCTCTGCAACAAGTGAAAACTACCAGCTTTCGATTAATGGCACCTCCACCGCATCATTTTCAATATCCAGTAATGACGTTACCGATGCTGTTGCGAAAATAAATGCGATTCATACCACCACCGGAGTTATGGCATCTGCCACGACAGAAAATAAAATCTTGTTGAGCGACTCCGATGGCGACGACGTTATCATTCGCAATGGCGCGGCCGGCACCAACCTGACGGTAAGTGGTGTTAAGAGTGATGGCGTAACCGAAGCGGGATCGCTACGAACGTTGGCCGCAAGCGGCGCTGAAGTTGCGAAGGTTGATGTTGCCGATGTCTATGCAGCGTATCTGAAGTGGTACAACTCTGGCTCACCTGCAGCTACTGGCGCCATACAAACCACGTTTAACGAAGACACTGTTACCTTGGTTTTAGACCATAGCGCGGCGGATGCCGGTGCTTCGTCAACCAGCACGACCCTCGGCAACGATATTACCGCAGCCAACTTTGCTGCCAGGTTTGCGCTTGCCTACAACGCACACTCAGGATCAACAAACTCAACGGCTGCCGCCGGCTCAGCGGACGGAGCGACCTCAAGCGGCAAAGTAATTACTTTCACGCAAACCAATATAGGGTCTTTTGACGACTTGAACGGGCTGACGGTAGGCATTGACCTTGATACCTCGAGTGTCGCATATAGCGCGGCGACGAAAGCCGACAACTCAACAAGTGTAGTGGAGACCACTCACGCGGAGTTAGTGGCCGGGGCCGCAGCGTCCACCGCCACCGACACAACCAAGGTAGTTGGCACCCTGAGAATGACCTCTTCCAACGGTTATACCGTGACGCAGACTAATGGCGGTACGGAAGACACTTGGTTTGCCGATGGTACAACCACAGCAGCACTCGAGTCGGTCGCGGTCGTGGATATATCCACACAAATCGGCGCCAGCTATTCCATTGCGACCATCGACGGTGCACTGGAGATTGTCTCTGGCATGCGCGGCTCGCTGGGTACGCTGCAAAATCGCCTAGATTATTCGGTTTCTAATCTGATGAAGGTTACCGAGTACACTATCGGCGCCAGATCGCGGATACAGGACGCCGACTTTGCAGCAGAGACGTCGCGGCTAGCAAAAGCACAGGTACTGCAACAAGCTGGGGCAGCAATGCTCTCGCAGGCAAATGCGTCCACCGACATCGTTCTACAGGTGCTGCGGGGCTAAGCCTATAGATTCAACATAAGTAGCAGATCGAGTGCAGGACATTGCTCGATCTAGCGTAAAAGAACGAGCGCTGAATGCGCTCAAGGAGAACACAAATGTCTATTGAGAATGTAAATGCTAGCTCGGTTGCAGGCACCATTTTGCAGACCGTCGACCCTGCGGCCAATGTTGCTCGCAGGGAAGTGGAGAAAGTAAAGGCTGAGCAAGTACTACCGAGCAACAACCTGGGTCAAGAGCGCTTTTCGCAGCAGGAAATGGACCGTGCAGTAGAGCAGGTGCAAGTGATGATGGATCTGCGCAATCGCTCGGTGGAATTTACGACCGACGAAAGCAGCGGCGCTCGTGTAGTGAAAGTTGTCGACGCGAGCTCCGGCGATGTGATCCGGCAAATGCCTGCCGAGGAGCTACTTTCCTTTATGCGCAACCTCACCCGCATGCTTGGCACCTTTATCGACAAAAGCACTTAACCGGTTAAACCGGATACAGGTGGCGTACCTGCAAAAAACCCCTAAAGCTGCGCCACTTGTATCCGATTTGTTAAGTAGGTAAAAGGTGCTGATACAACGTCAGTGCGAGAAACAATTGGATAAAAAAAAGATGTATCGAAAATCCGCGCTGGCCGAGTACAGCAACATCGACGTCGAAACAAAAACCGAATCGCAAAGCCCGGCCCAACTTGTCACCATGCTCTTCGACAAAGCCTGTGTGCTACTTCGCCAAGCTAACGAAAACCTCGCTCACGCTGAACCAGAGGCGTTTGACAACGCTACGACCCACGCCATGCAAATTGTTATCGCCCTGCGCGGGGTTCTCGACATGGACAAAGGCGGCGAAGTGGCACAAAGCCTNTACGACACCTACACCTCTATCGCGGCGAGTTTGTACAAAGCCAAGAGCGACAGAGACGGCGAAAGNATAGAGAAGCTCTATGTTGCCATGTCAGAACTGCGAGAAGCTTGGCAAACCGTCAGCTAAGCGCCTAAGGCGGTCGGCTGCTAGCGGGCCTTGACCATGAAAAACGGTCGGTTGCCGTCAACGGGCAGTCGACAGGAGCGCGCGCCGTTATAGGTGTAGACCACACAAGGCTTGCCTTTCCGCAGGCCCTCGCCTGTTACCCAATGGTTATCTACCGTCGCGTTCGGAAAAGCATTTGGGTTCAAGGCCGGAGACAAGCACTCGGTTTCGGTAATGGCTTCCAGCTCACCCTCGGTGGGTAACCGCCATGCCTGCCCTGCCTTGGTACTGATCTCGCTCAAGTAGCCCTCTACCGCAGACCAAGCGAGGCGCGTTGGCACGCCAGCGCAACCCTGTGGCGTAAAGCGTTGACCGAAGGCGCAGCGATACCACTCAAGGCCAGACGTTGTATCCATGGCGATGCCATTGGCCTGCTCGGTAAACCTTCCCATATCGCCAGCGGCGATGTACTCGGAACACAGGGTATCTATGCGCTCGAAATCGCAGCCAACCAAAACCAGAGGGGCTAGCAGAATCAGCAAATACTGTCTTAATCTGTTTCCAAGCTTTGCTAAAAAAATACCGCACAGGTCATTGGCTAGCATTTGCAGGTGCTCCTTGGAGAAAAAGTTTAGTAACTTTAAAGTCTTACAATCATCAACCGATTGTTTACTAGCCGTCAATGTCAGAGAATCTGCCGACCGCATTTACTAAAGTGGAAATAATATGGATATCGCGACCGTTATAGGGCTCGTTGGTTCAATGGGTGTAATCGTTTGGTCTATGAACGATTCCGCGGGTCTGTCCGCTTTTAATGACACCGTATCTTTTATGATCGTGGGCGGCGGCTCCATCATGGTACTGCTGATGCGCTCTAAACTTGCCGACTTCATCAACATGTTCTCTAAAGTCGTTATGAAGACCGTTTTCTCTGGCGTAGACAAGCCTGCTGAGCTGATCGAGCAAATCGTCGAAATGGCGAACATCGCGCGGAAGGACGGCCTTATTGCGTTAGAGGGTCAGGACATCAAAAACCAATTCCTTTCAAAGGGTATCGGTTTACTCGTCGACAGCACCCCAGCCACAGTGATTGAAGCGAGCCTCGAAAACGAGCTGTCGTTAATGAAGTCACGGCATGCCAATGCGGCCTTGATGTGGCGCTCGTGGGCAGAGATTGCACCCGCCATGGGCATGATTGGCACGCTGTGCGGACTGGTGGGCATGCTGCAAAACATGAGTGACCCCAAGGCCATTGGTCCCGCCATGGCAATCGCCCTGTTGACCACCCTCTACGGCGCCTTGCTGGCGAACTGTATCTGTAAGCCCATTGCAGAAAAGCTCGAGGGCTACTCGTTGGACGAGACCGAAAACTGTGAATTGATCATGGAGGGTATTCGAGAAATTCAAAACAGCACCAACCCACGAACGATTGCCGACCTGCTGGCAACTCGTCTGGCCCCCAACGATCGCTCCGCTCTAGAAGGGCTGTAGCCTTTACGCCACCATGGCTGAGGAACAAAACACAGCTGACGAAGAACTTCTAGATGCAGAAGGACTTGAAGAGGAGCTTGAAGAAGAAGGCGGCTCCCAAGAGCCGCAGCCTCCCAAGAAGAAAGTCGAAGAGTGTCCACGCTGCGAAGTTGGCGCGCCCGCATGGATGGCTACCTTTGCCGATATGGCTACGCTACTTATGGCTTTCTTCGTTCTGATCCTGTCTTTCTCCAGCGTTAATGTACCCAAGTTCGAGCAGGTAGCCGGTTCTATCAAACTAGCCTTCGGCATTAAACGCGTAGTGGCCAAGGTAACAATACCCATGGCCGAAACCGTACTCGACAGCACTTTCACGCTTTCCGATGCCGCACCAACGGTTATACCTCAGGTCACTCAAACAGTAGAGGATACGACGCGCCAGAACATTCAGCAGATGAAGGACTTTGAGGAAGAACCAGCAGACATCCAGGCCGACTATCAAGCAGTGCTTGAAGCTTTCGAATATGAGATAGAGCAGGGTCAAGTCACGGTGAGTATTCGAGGCGAAAACATTGTCGTTGAAATGATCGAAGACGCCTCAAACCGCAGTGAAAGCGGTGCCGAGGCTTTGGGCAAGGGTGGCCGCATATCACAGCAAACGCTGGACGTCGCTGAAGCGGCTAGCGACGTCCAAAGCGCCATTACCAGCGAGATTGTCGTTAGAAGACAAATTCAAGGCCAGGCCAAGGCTGAGGGTCGGTCTACGGAAGCCGCCAGTAAGTACGAGGCGATTCGAGCACAGCTGAGCGAGCAAATCGCGCAGGGACTGGCCGAAGTGGAGCGCGACGGCGATAGCGTGGTCATCCGACTTGGGCAGCAAGATAGCTTCGGCTCCGGCAGTGCGACGCTGCAGCAGGGCTTTACCGATACTCTTATCAGTGTGGGAAACGCGGTGAACAATACTGGTGGTCTGGTTCGCGTCGAAGGCCATACCGACAACGTGCCGGTGGCCTTCAGTGAGCGTTTTCGCTCCAATTGGGATCTGTCTTCGGCCCGCTCGGCGGCGGTAGCCAACTTCTTGCTCGATAACAGCCAACTGCAACCGGGCCGGGTCACGATCACTGGCTTAGCAGACAGCGAGCCAATCGCCGACAACACCACTGCCGCAGGCCGTGCGCGGAATCGTCGCATAGAGGTGATCGTCGATGGCTGAAGAAAATCCCGAACTGCAAGAGCCAGAACTGGAAGACCTAGAGCCGGAAGAGGAACTGGAGCCGGTCATTGAGGAAGAGCCAGAGGAGCCGAAAGATCCGCCCAAGGCAAAACCCGTCGAATGCCCAACCTGTGAGGCCGGAGCGCCTGCGTGGATGGCTACCTTTGCTGATATGGCAACGCTGCTGATGGCTTTTTTCGTCCTGATTCTGTCATTTACAGAAATGGACGACCCGTCCATCACAAAAATGCTGGATGGCACTATGTCGGAGGCTTTTGGCGTTCAGACACGTGAACCGAGTATCGAGGTGCCCATCGGTAAAACGATTATTGCCCAGAATTACCGCACAACTAAGTCACCTCCGGGCAGAGAGGCCCAAGAGGATACATCGGACGCAGATCCCGTCGATGAGGAACTTGAAGAGCGTCCCGACCCAGGCAAATCTGAGAGCACCTCAGACATCGAAAATCTAAAGCGTACCTTTGCTAAGGAAATCGCTGCCGGCAAAGTCGAACTAAAAGAGGACGACGGTAAAATTACGGTGTCTGTCAATGAAGACGTTGACTCCAATCTGCGCGAACCAACAGGACAGCAAGCGAACGACGGCGAGTTAGACCGCGAGGAACTAGAGATCTTCGCCAAGGTCGCCGAATCTCAGGCATTTATGGAAACAGAGTTAGAGGTAGAGTACCTGTCCTCAGATACCGAAGACGAAATGTTACGCCAAGCGCGTCAAGATCAGGCATTAGACGACAAGTACCAAATGCTGCAAGCCGACCTACGCGCAGAAATCGAGCAGGGGCTTACCTCGGTCGAAAAAATCGACGACCAAATTTTAATTAGCCTTTCGGCTGCAAACTCTTTCCGCTCGGGGTATGCGGAGCTACAGCCCGCCTTCTTAGCAACCCTTGGCAACGTTGGCGACTCAGTAGCCCGAGCCGGTGGCAACGTTCAGGTATCTGGCCATACCGATAACATCCCTATCGCCTTCAGCGAGCGCTTCGATTCAAACTGGGATTTATCCGCGGCTCGTGCAGCGGCCGTTGCCGACTACTTTTTTGCCAATAGCGGCATAGACAGTCAGAGGGTCAGCGTGTTCGGCTATGCCGACACCAAGCCGGTGGCTAACAATGATGAGGCAGCTGGACGGGCTCAGAATCGACGCATCGAAATTCTTATTGACGGCTAGGACCATTGTCGGTCTTTTCGTGCTATAGGTTGCGAGAAAATTAGCGAAGAAACCGTATGGCTTTAGTTGCAAGCACTCGTAAGCGCCTATACCACGCGCTAGAGCACTTTGACCGGAACGACCCAGCCTCGGTGGCGATCAGTTCCATCGTCGTTGGGGTAATCGCCATTAATCTGGTCGCGATTATTTTGGAGTCGATCCCATCCTATGCCGCCGCCTATGGCGACATATTCTTCGCCATTGAACTGCTGTCCTGTGCATTTTTTTTGGTCGAGTACCTGATGCGGGTTTGGGTCTGTGTCGAGGCGCCGATGCCCAGGGAAGGTCGAGACTCCAGCAGCCTGATCAACCGCCTGCGCCATGTAATAAAGCCCATGTCGATTATCGATCTGGTGGCCTTTCTACCTTCTATTTTGCAGTTTCTCATGCCCGGCCTAGACCTGCGTTTCCTGCGCATTTTGCGGCTGTTTCGAGTGTTCAAGTTAATTCGTTATTTTGCGTCACTGGATATTTTACTCAACGTGCTCTACGACGAGCGCAAAAATCTTACCGGCACGTTCTTAATCATGTTGATTGTGCTGACGCTGGCTGCCTCTGCGCTGTATGTAGTAGAGCGCGACGTGCAGCCAGAGGCCTTTGGCTCGATTCCACAGGCTATGTGGTGGGCTATGGCGGCCTTAACCACGGTAGGCTATGGCGACGCCATTCCTATGACCACGCTTGGCAAGCTGCTTGGCTCCTTAGTCACCATTCTTGGTATCGGTATGGTGGCCCTACCCTCGGGTATTTTAGCTGCCAGTTTCTCTGACCAACTGCGCAACAGTCGGCGCTCGTTACAGGCTAGTGTGGACGAAGCGCTGGAAGACGGTATTTTGTCCCAAGAGGAAATTGAACGCTTACGCGGCATGGGCAACGATATGGGCCTGCGCCCAGAGACCTTGGATGAATTGATTCAAAGCACGGCGCGTTTGAAAGCAAAAGAACAACACGATCCGGTTATTTTGGATATCGACGGCCAAACAACACAGATTTCTGCAGCGCCTATCGACCCTGAGAGTGACAGCAGATGACTCAGCCGCCTTCCAAACAGAACCCTAGACAAGACAAGGTCAATTGCTGGCAGTGCCGTCACTTCAACACCAGCTGGGATAAAAATTTCCCTTACCTTTGCCGCGCGCTAAATTTCAAAAGTCGCGTGCTGCCCTGTATCGAAGTGCGTCAAAGCGATGGCCGCGATTGCCTTGCTTTCGCGCCAAAGCCTTGACACCGGACCAGCTAAAGGCATTTATCAAGTTCGACAATCCACCGCAGGGGAAAAACTCAATGCAAAATAGCGACCCAAAAACCACTGCCTCGCGCACTGGCAACATACTTATCGATATTGCCAGCCAATTTTTCCTTGCCGTAGTAGTAGGACTAGTCATGGCGGTCGTTGCCAATACCTTTGTCGAGGGCGCCCGCTGGTTTCTCAGCGCTAGCCGCACCGACAGCCTTTTGGCTCTGACGATTGCAGGCACTAGCTACAACTTAGATATCTTGCTTACCCTCAGCGGCGCGGCAGTACTCATTCTTATTGTGCGGCGCGTTTTGGGCATCACTATTTGGTCGGGTCCCGCCGACAGCATCTATGCGGTGCAGCAAAGTCGGGAACCACTGGATGTCCGTCAGGGCATGGGCTCTACGCTGGCAGCATTTGTTGCCGCCAGTGGCGGCGGATCAGTAGGCCAATATGGCCCCCTTGTGCATTTCGGCGCCACCATAACCGAGGTTCTGCTTAAGTACATGCGAATCAAAATTGATCGTCGTGTGTTCATTGCTTGCGGTGTGGCGGGGGCAATTTCTGCTGGCTTTAACGCGCCCATCGCTGGCGTGCTATTCGCCCACGAAGCCTTGCTGCGGCGAATCTCCATCGGCGCCATTGCGCCGATTGCTGTGGCGTCCATTGTCGCTTACGCCGCCAATCAGGCGTTTTTTACTATTGAGCCAACTTTCTCTGTACCCGCCATGCCCATAGAACTGCAGCCACTCATTCCGTTCCTTGTCATGACGGCTTTCTTGAGCGCTGGCGCCGCTGTCGCATACATGGCAGCTATCCGCAAAGGCCGCGAGCTGGCCGGGCGCTCGCAATGGTCGATGCCTGCACTGATGTTCAGCTGCGTTCTCGTGGTAGGCGGCATTGGCGTTTTTCTGCCCGACGTCACTGGGCTGGGGCTGAACCAAGTAAATCAGATGATTGACGGACAATTTGCTCTTGGCATGTTGGTGCTCTTGCTGATCGGCAAAATTTTCGTAACAGCTTACTGCCTCAATGCTGGCTTCTTCGGTGGCGTATTTGGACCTGCTCTTTTTGTTGGTGCAGCCACCGGTGCCATTGCGGCGTATGTTTCTGTCTCTTTGGGGCTTGCACCGCATTTGAGCTACGCCTTACCCGTTGCCGCTGTCGCCGCGGTGGGCGGAGCAGTGATCGGCGCGCCGCTGACCGTGATAATGATCGTTATCGAACTTACCGGGTCTTACGCCTATGGCCTCAGCGCCATGCTCTGCGTGATTTTGTGTTCTATTTTAACACTCCGTTTCTTTGGCCTGTCCTACTTTGACCGCCAGCTGCTCGATCGGGGCATCGATTTGCGCCTTGGTCAAGAGCATATTGAACTGTCGCTGACGCCGGTAAGCGAAATTCAGGGCGGCGACTTTGTACGCCTTAGCCCCCAAACCAGTGTCGAAGAAGCACGCTCGGCCTTGACCGTTGCCCAGGCCACCGAGGCCTATGTTTGCGACGACAACCAAATGTTAGTGGGCAAAGTTGACATCCACAGTCTTGCCCGAGCATCCTCTTTGTCTGCGGCGCTCGATCCCGAGCCTGTGGTGTTGCAGGCTAACGACACGCTTACAGACGCCATGGGCACCGCTAGTACCTTTGTCGGTGAGTCGATTCCCGTAATACATGAAGGATGCCTGGTGACTGCGCTGAGTGAAGGCGACATTTTCAACAAAGTCCTACAGATACAGGCCAACTTGAGGCAACAATAATGCTGTTCGGTTTTTCCTTTCCGACCCGCAAGGTCATGCTAATCGCATGGCTGCTGGGCGCCTTTATCACTGCAGTCCATGCAGAGCCGTTTCAGGCCGGGCTTAATGCCATGGAACGCGAGCATTACGCCACCGCGTTTCGAGCGTGGAAGGGTTTGGCCGACGACGGTGAAGCCGAGGCGCAGAACAATATCGCCTTCCTATATGAGCGCGGTCATGGCGTAAAGCAAAGCTATACCCGAGCCATTGAGTGGTACAAAAAAGCCGCTGCTCAAGATTCGCCTGAAGCGATGCACAATCTTGGCATGCTGGCCTTTGATGGCTACGGCATGCGTCAGGACTACTTGGCGGCAAAGCGCTATTTTACCGCCGCCGCCGAGCTAGATCTGGCCAACTCGCACTACATGTTGGGGCTGATTTACTACCAAGGCCACGGCCTGAAGAAAAATTCCGCCCGGGCGCGAACCCATTTTATGGATGCGGCCAAACTGGGCAGTCCAATCGGCCAGTTTATGACTGCTCTAATGCTACAAAACGGTGAGGGTCACTCCGGCGATAAAACCGAACCCTTAAAAGCGTTTATCTGGGGTATGGTCAGCAAAATGAACGGCTATGCGGATGCCGATAGCCTGCTGGAGTACAGCAAAATGCAGCTCTCGCGCAGCGTTCAGGCTAAGGCCGCCGAGCTGGCCCAGAGCTGTTTCGACAGCGAGTATGACCGCTGCCCGACCTAAATTTGCCGGGCAGGAGAGTCTTTGCGGCTTTTTTCCGTAAACGGCTAAAGATACTCACAATCTCCCCGATACAATGGTGTAGGCAAAGAATTTAGGTTGCACGTGTCACATTTTGCGCAGTACATTAAATCCATGGCGATTTTCAGCGAGGACAAACAGCAAGAGATTCACTGGCTGTTCGACTCACTGATTAATAGCTTAGCGATTGCAGAACGCAATGCTCAGGGCCAACGACATGCCTCTGCTGCAACCTCGCTGCGTCACGCCAAAAACCTTATGCGTTTTTTGAATCGTACCTTTCAGGATCTTCCCGACCCGCAATTAGTCGGTCATCTCAATGACTTTTTCGATATGCTCAAGCGCTCTATTGATCACAGCATGCAGCTGCCGCTGGAAGAAGACCTACAGGAGATTCGCCTGCTAGTGTGCGACCTGCATAAAAGCTGGGAGAAGCTGTTGATGCCCACAACGTCGGCACCCGCTCAAGGCGTTACTCAGGGTGTCGGTGATTTGTCGAAAGAACTACTAGCCTAAAAACGCTAGAGGTATTCGAACAGGCTCAGCCGGCTTACTTGAGCAAACGATGTTTGTGTTGCCTCGAGCCTCGTCATTTCTTGATTAAAACGTGTGATGGCCTCGGCATAATCCAAGTCTTCCTCACTGGAGAGCATGCTCTGTAACCGCAGCCGCGTGTCGGTATTGATCTCCATTTGGGTGTCGACACTTTGAATCTCACTGCCAACCTTGCCTATGGCCAGCGCAAGTCCATCATGCAGCTGGGTAATTTCTCCCAAGGCGCGCTGAATGTTGGCTGTATTGTCCTGCTGCAAGCTGCTGATGAAGTCATCTAGTGACGCAAAGAAGCTAACCCCCTGTACTGAATCAGCGACACCTGCGCTGCCTTGGTTGACTGTCATGGTACCCAGCGTCGGCTCGGCAGCCGTGGCGACCCTGCCATTGGTTTTGGCAGTAAACACTAAGTCGTTTCCAGACAACGTCGCGGTATAGGCGAATGAGCTGTAACTCGCATGACCTGTAATATCTGTGAGTAGGTCTTGGGCATCCTGAGGTGCATTGGCACCGCTATGATCCAGAACAATACGGGTGACACCGTCAGAAAGCGTCTGAGCGGTGTTAAATTTACTGAGATCTGCAACCGAAATGGTAAAGCTAGCCGGGCTACCAGGCACGTTACGATCCGCTGAGGTAAATACGTCTAGGCCGTTACGGTTTTTACCGAGCTGCCGTTCATCGCTGACGTTAACGTAGGTTTGCCGGGCATCGCCCTGATAGAGCACGCTGCCATCGGTTTGTGTTTTAAAGGCCGTTAGTTCGGTGTTACCACCGGCAAAAATGGAGTTGCCGTTTTCATCCCGGGTGTTGGCGATGCTCAACAGCTCATCGCGCAGGCCCTGAACCTCGACCGCGATAATTTCGCGGTCCTTGGCTGACAGCGTGGCATTAGCGCCTTGCACAGCTAACTCGCGAATGCGGATGAGTATGTCCGAACCATTGGTCAGTGACGCTTCCTCGAGCTGGTAACGGTCCTTCAGTTGGCCCATGAGCATGTCATAGGTATCTTCTTTCGCTATGGCGCGATCTAGGTTGTCGATGCTCGAAACCTTCATGGTGTCGTCGCTCGGGCGCACTACCGCCTTGCCGGTGGCCAACTGCTCGCGGGTTTTAGCAACCTCGGCCTGACCTTCTTGCATACTGTTTAACGAGCGCTGAAAGCTCAGCGTTGTAGAAATTTTCAAAGCGATCTCCTTTACAGTCGCAGAATCTGGTCAAACAGCTGATTAGCGGTTTGTATCAGACGCGCTGATGCTTGGTACGACTGCTGAAAGCGAATGAGATTGGCGGCTTCTTCGTCCAAGTTCACGCCGGCGACCTTGTCGCGGGCTGTGTTTGCTTGTTCATAGGCCACCTGCAAAGCCTGTTGGGTTACCTGAGCTTGTCGCGCAGTACTACCCGCTTGGTTTAGTAGCCCCAAATAGGATTCGTGCAGGGTGTCGTTATTGCCGAGAACCCTGGCAGACTCTAAATCGATTAAGCGCAGCAGGTTCTCGTTGCTGCCAAAACCATCGCCGTTGTCGTCAACACTGAACACATCACCAGACTTTGGTGCGCCGTCCAAAGTGACCTGTAGGTTT
>PCCE01000021.1 GCA_002731575.1 Gammaproteobacteria bacterium
CCGACATCGAAGCCTCGTCGACGGCGGACACCAGTGCCCTAGAACATATACCCGTTTTGCTTGCAGAGGCGGTAACTCACTTATTGGGCGGTGTGGCAGCTAAGAGAACTGCACCAGTTGTCTTGGTTGACGCAACCTTTGGGCGCGGCGGGCATAGCCGGGCGCTGCTCGAAAAACTCACTGCCGATGACCAGCTTATCGGTCTGGACAGAGACCCAGACGCCGTGGCTGCAGGTGGTCGCTTAGCAGCCACGGATTCACGCTTTTCAATCCAACAGGCGCGATTTTCGCAAATAGAAAAGATCTTGCAGGACATCGGCGCGACCTCAGTGCAGGGTCTCCTAATGGACATAGGCGTTTCGTCGCCGCAACTGGATTCACCTGCCCGCGGCTTTAGCTTCAGTGTTGACGGGCCATTGGATATGCGGATGAATCCCGCGGAGGGTGTATCTGCAGCAGAGTGGTTGAATACTGCGGCAGAGGAGGATATTGCCAAGGTACTGTGGATGCACGGTGAGGAACGCCAGTCCCGCCGCATCGCTCGCGCCATCGTTGCCGCCCGTCCGCTACACACAACTGCCGAACTGGCCTCCACCGTGGCAGAAGTTACGCCACGGCCCAAGGGTGTACAGCGCAAACATCCGGCGACTAAAACATTTCAGGCGGTAAGAATTTTTGTCAACGAAGAAGCCAGCGAGCTAGATAAGGGCCTGCAGCAGGCATTCGATGCGCTGGCCGTTGGCGGTAGATTGGCGGTGATCTCATTTCATTCGTTAGAGGATCGCAAGGTCAAACATGCGTTTCGTCATCTCAGTCAGCCACCCAAGCTGCCGCGTCGGCTACCTGTACGTGAACTGGAACAAGCGGTGCCGGGGCGACTGGTTGCAGGGCCGATAAAGCCGTCACTTGCAGAGCTTGCGACAAATCCGCGTGCTCGCAGTGCCACCCTTCGCGTTATTGAAAAGGTGCGTGTTCTGGAAAAGACGCCCATCGCTGAAAAGGTGCGATAACAATGGCATCTACTGCGGCACCCCGTGAAGAGCGCATGGCTGCCGCAGCCAAGCGTCGTAGGCGCAGAGTCGCCAAAAGCCTGCCTGTAGCCTTAGTACGATGGCAAATCATTACCATGCTGGCATTGTTTGCGGCGGTTGGGGGTAGTGGATTGGCACTTGTCACAGCAGCTCAGGAGATGCGTTCGCTGCATAGCGCCATGGATGAACTGCAGAGCAAGCAAGATCGCACCATGGCCCAATACAGCCGCCTGCTTCTCGAGCGCGGTACTTTTGCGAGTCTGCGAACCGTTGAAGTGGTCGCCACCCAAGAACTGCAAATGGTCTTCCCCCAACAGGTGGAGGAGATATCTCCATGAGTGCGTGGCGTCACTACCTGTTTCTAGGGTGCTTTATCTGTGCCGCCTGTGCTTTGTCAGTGCGAGTGGTTTATTTGGGCGTCACCGAGCGGGATTTTCTGCAGGAAGAAGGTGATAAGCGCTCGGTTTATGATAAACGCCTGCCGGGTATGCGCGGCATGATCTACGATCGCAATGGCGAGGCCTTGGCTGTCAGCACGCCGGTGTTCGCCGTCGCCGTGAACCCGCGTCAGTTTGATGCATCCAATCAAGCCAAGCTCAGCGCGTTGGCGGCGCAACTGGATATGCAGGTGACTGCCTTGAGGCAACTTCTTAAGCGCAATCGTCAAAAGGGCTATCTGTACCTAAAGCGGCATCTCAGCTGGGAGCGGATGGATACAATTCGCAGCCTGCAGTTAGCGCATTTATTCTTGGAACCAGAGTATCGGCGCTACTATCCGGCAGGTGAGTCAACGGCTCATGTTGTCGGTCTAACGGATATTGACGACCTTGGCCTCGAAGGCATAGAGCTTGCTTTTGAAGAGCGTTTGCGGGGTAAGGCTGGTGTAAAAACCGTGCTGCGTGATCGCGAAGGCCGCACGGTGAGCAACCTTCACTACGGTAAGGCGCCGCGCTTTGGCGCAGATTTACAGCTCAGCATCGACTCGCGCCTGCAGTACATTGCCTACCGCGAACTGAAGTCTGCAGTGCAGGGTCATGCGGCAAAGTCCGGTTCGTTGATTATGGTGGATGCCAAGACCGGTGAAATTTTGGCACTGGTTAATCAGCCATCCTTTAACCCCAATGGTCCGTTCAACAGCCGCGTGCCGACCAGAAATCGAGTGGTGACAGACCTTTACGATCCGGGCTCAACCATAAAACCCTTTACTGCGTTGGCGGCCCTGGAGAGTGGGCAGTATCAGGCCGAAACGCCGATTGAAACGTCGCCGGGATATTTTTGGGTCGACAGCAAAATGATTCAGGATCCGATTAACCTGAACACGGTTACGCTGGCTGAAGCGATTAAAAAGTCGAGCCAAGTAGCGATTGCCAAGGTTGCCCTAGAACTGCCCCAAGACGCAGTTTTCGAAGTGTTGCAGCGCAGCGGTATCGGCGAATATATTGGCACAGGGCTGCCTGGCGAAGTCGTCGGGCGGTTTAGCAATGTGGGGCTATATTCGCGAATTTCTCGTGCTGCCATGTCCTACGGCTACGGCTTCAACGTAACACCCCTACAACTAGCTGCGGCTTATGTGACCTTGGCGAGCCATGGCAAGCGAATTCCTTTGAGCATTCTCAAACAACAGCGTGCACCGGACGCCGAGCGCGTATTCGATGCGCAAAACACACAGCATGTGGTCGCCATGATGGAGCGGGTAACCCAGCCCGGGGGAACCGCTACCGGAGCCAGCATTGGCAATTATCGGGTTGCCGGAAAAACCGGCACGGCCAGAGTGTTGGGTAAAGACGGCTATGACGACGAGCGCCATGTGGCCTGGTTTGCTGGACTGGTGCCAGTCAGTGATCCGAAGATAGTGATGGTAATTGTCGTCAATGAACCTGCGGGTGGTCCCGCCAGCGGGGGCAAGGTAGCCGCACCCGTGTTCGCTAGAGTGGCCGAACACAGTTTGCGTATGCTCGGAGCAGCTCCTGACAACCTGCCCCAGGATGGTATCGACGCCGACTCGGCGCTGCAGGTATTGGCGAGGAATTAAGCGTGGCAACAGTAGAAATTGATCCGGCAATTCTGACTCAACTCAAGGCCATAAAGGGTGTGGTGGGTTTGAGTGAGTCCTCCAATGAGGTCGCAGCAGGCGATGTGTTTGTAGCCTGCGCACCAGACGACGTGCAGCGCCAAAGTCATATTGATCAAGCAGTAAGCCGTGGGGCCATAGCCGTGCTCCTCGATGCCCATGCCGCAGCGCCCATGCAAGTTCCGGTGCCACTGCTGTATATGCCAGAACTTGGCGCGCAGCGGGGCGAGTTAGCGGCTGCTTTTTATGACGACCCCTCGCAACAGATACAGTGTGTTGGAGTAACTGGAACCAATGGCAAAACATCCATCGCTCATCATGTCTGTAGTCTCAGCAACGCCTTAGGCACACCTAGCGGATACAGTGGTACTCTTGGCTGGGGTAGTTTGCAAGCGCTGATGCCGAGCGCGGTCACTACCGCACCGGCGATTACCCTGCAGCGCCAATTCGACCAATTTCGCCAATTGGGGCTGCAGCGGGTTGCTATCGAGATCAGTTCTCATGCACTAGATCAGCAGCGGGCTGCTGCCGTGCACTTGGACGTAGGCGTCTTTTCCAACCTCACCCGTGACCACTTGGACTACCACGGTTCCATGGAACATTACGCCGCCGCTAAGGCCAAGATGTTTACCACTTGGCCGCTGCGGCTGGCGGTTATTAATGCCGACGACGAAATGGGTCGCAAACTGTTGACCTGTGCCCGTGCCAGCGAGGTGCTGAGCTACGGCAGTNCAGGTGATATCGCCTGGCGGGCCACCGCAGTGCGCAANGGTATGCACGTACTCTTCGATACGCCCTGGGGTCGTCTTGAAAGCACGTNACCGGTGGCCGCNGAATTTGCTGTGGCGAATATTGNTGCTGCTATCGGCGNGCTGCTGGGATCCGGTCACTGCGTTCAGGATCTGGCAGAGGCTCTTGAGCAAATGCAAAGCGTACCAGGGCGAATGCAGGTTGTAGCAGGTGCCTATGGTACGCCAAAGGTCATAGTAGATTACGCGCACACACCGGATGCGTTGGAGAAGGTGCTTGGTCAGCTTACCGCACACTGTCGTGGCAAGCTGATATGTGTAGTGGGCTGCGGTGGCAACCGAGACCGCGGTAAGCGTCCGCAAATGGCCGAGGCAGCGGCCCAGTACGCTGACCAACTTTGGTTTACCTCTGACAACCCCCGAGATGAAAGCCCAGATCGTATTCTACAAGACATGCTGCAGGGTCTAACGACAGCAATGCAGCAAAAAACCCAGATGTTAGAGGATCGCGGTGCAGCAATTACCGCAGCGGTGCAATCCGCTGGCGTTGACGATGTGGTAGTGATCGCCGGCAAGGGTCATGAACAAAATCAGGAGATTGCCGGAGTGCAGTATCCGTTTAGTGATGTGGCCTACGTTGAGAAACTCTTTGAGGAGAACGGCTAATGCTGCTGTGGCTGACAGAATACCTATCGCAATTTGTTGGCGGATTTGCGGTGTTTCAGTACCTTACCTTACGCACGATGGTCAGTGTGGTGACAGCTCTAGGGGTATCGCTGTTAATCGGTCCATCAATGATTGCCTGGCTCAGTCGTTCGCAGATTGGTCAGCAGGTACGCGACGATGGTCCCGCGTCGCACTTTAGTAAAGCTGGCACTCCCACCATGGGCGGGGCTTTGATTTTAGTAATCATTGTTCTAACAACATTGTTGTGGGGTAATTTGAGCAATCACTATGTGTGGCTTATTTTGGCCGTAACCGTGGCTTTTGGTCTGATTGGCTGGACCGACGACTACCTTAAAATTTCGCGGAAAAACTCCGCTGGGCTGGCTGGGCGATGGAAATATTTCTGGCAATCGGTATTCGCCTTGATCGCAGTTGTATATCTGTATCAGGTGGCCGAGGTACCTGCTCAGACATCACTCTATGTGCCGTTCTTTAAGAGCATAGCCATACCCCTAGGTCTCGGCTTTGTTTTGCTCGGCTATCTGATGATCGTTGGTATGAGCAACGCAGTGAATCTGACCGACGGTTTAGACGGGTTGGCGATTTTGCCAGCGGTGATGGTTGGTGCTGCCCTAGGGCTAATCGCCTATGTTACCGGCAACATCGAATTTTCTGCGTATCTACAAATTCCCTACATTGCCGGTGCCGGGGAACTGGCGGTTTTCTGCGGCGCGCTTATCGGTGCTGGGCTTGGTTTCTTATGGTTTAACACCTATCCGGCGCAAATTTTTATGGGCGATGTTGGCGCGCTAGCCCTTGGTGCTGCGCTGGGCCTGCTGGCAATCATAGTCCGCCACGAGATCGTCTTGCTAATAATGGGTGGTCTATTTGTGCTGGAGACCGCCAGCGTGATTATTCAAGTGGCTTCGTTCCGGCTAACTGGCCGCCGAGTGTTTCGTATGGCGCCAATTCACCATCACTTTGAGTTAAAGGGCTGGCCGGAACCTCGCGTCATTGTGCGCTTTTGGATCATCACCTTGGTGTTGGTCACAATCGGCTTATCAACCCTGAAGCTGCGATGAGTCAAGACAACGGCACGGTAATTTTAGGGTTCGGTGCCACCGGACAGTCGGTGGCCCGCTACCTGCGTGGTCAGGGATTTGCTCCTACTGTGTTAGACAGTAGACCTGCTCAAGCGCTGACAGAAGACTGGCGCGGGCTGGAAATTCACTGGCATTGCGATGCTTGGCCGGCACAAGTGCTGGCCCAGGGCAAGCGGGCGGTGGTGAGTCCCGGATTGCCGCCCCATCACGTCTTGGTGCAGCAGGCACGGCAAGCAGGACTACAGTTGCTGTCAGATATTGATCTGTTTATGGCCGCGGTCAAAGCGCCTGTTATTGGTGTTACCGGCACCAACGGCAAGAGTACTGTGGTGTCATTAGTAGGGCACCTGCTGCAGGCCAGTGGCAGGCGTTGCGGCATCGGTGGGAATTTGGGTACTCCTGCACTAGATCTAATGGATCATGACAACGAAATATATGTACTGGAGCTTTCGAGCTTTCAGTTGGCGCACAGCAAGCCGCTGCCGCTGGCCAGCGCGGCCTTACTTAATATCAGCGATGACCACCGCGACTGGCATGGTGATTTCGAAGCCTATGCCGCAGCCAAGCGGCGCATTTACCTGAACGCCGATTATCGTGTCGGCTCCCATCAATGTGATTTTCCCGCTGATGCCCCCTGCGATGTCAAAGTAGCCTTGGTGCCGCAGTCAGATGGCTGGGGTTTGGCAACTCATGCGGGCCGACCGTGGCTCTATCGCGATGCCGCGCCGTTGCTCGCTGCTGATCACCTCCCTTTAGCTGGCATGCACAACGTCGAGAACTGTCTGTGGGCTATGGCATTAGTTGAGCCTTGGGTCGATGCCTTGCGAGCCGCCCGGTTGTTACAGGGTTTTACTGGATTGCCCCATCGCTTTGCTGAGGTGAAGGGCCCTGCGGGTATACGCTGTATTAACGATTCTAAAGCAACCAACGTGGGTGCCACTCTCGCAGCGCTAGCCGGTTATGAACGCGACCAGCAGGTGATTTTAATTGCTGGCGGCGACAGCAAGGGTGCAGACTTTGAGCCTCTGGGTGATGCCATGCACAACCGGGTAAGGCTGCTGTTGACGCTTGGCGTGAACGCAGCAGATCTGAATGCGGTTGCCGATTACCATGGTGTGCCGTGGCAGCAGGTTGGCAGCATGGACGAAGCGGTTGCAGCGGCACTACAGCATGTCGAGCAGGGCAACACAGTACTGCTATCCCCGGCTTGTGCCAGCCTCGATATGTACCCGAACTTTGCGGCCCGAGGCGAGCACTTTACCGCACTGGTTGCCGAGCATCTGGCCGCAGTTGAATCAGGGGCAAGCGTTTGAGTACGCGTATCGTGCAACTCCCGCGTGAAAGCCTTCTACTGTTGGTTCCTTGGCTGATACTGCTGATATTTGGCACCGTGATGGTGGGCTCCGCTTCCGTGGCTATGTCTGGTGATTTCCTTTCTAGACAATGGGCAAACCTGTGCATTTCAATATTTTTTATGGCCATTGTGCTGGCCATGCCACTGTCTGTGTGGCGGCGGTTTTATGCGTTGGGTTGGTTGGTGTCCTTGATAGTAGTGGCCTTGGTGTTGGTGCCGGGAGTAGGTCATGAGGTGAAAGGCGCGACGCGTTGGATCCGTTTGCCTGGTTTTAACCTGCAGGCTGTCGAGGTTGCGAAGTTTGGTCTGATGATTTATCTAGCGGGCTACTTGGCGCGCAATCACGAGCAGATACAGCAGTCTCCGCTAAGAATATTTATTCCGCTTGGCATGATATTCGCGATCTGTGGCTTAGTCGTTGCCCAACCCGATTTAGGCTCAGCTGCGGTGCTGCTGGCTGCAACCTTGTCAGTGTTGTTTATGGCTGGGGCGAAACTGCGTTTTGTGCTGCTAATGCTAGTTGGCGGCGGTCTGCTGTTTGCGCTAATGATTTGGCTTGAGCCATTTCGGATGCGCCGGATGATCGCCTTTACCGATCCTTGGGCAGTACCCTTTGATACCGGCTACCAACTAGTGCAGGCGTTAATCGCATTTGGTCGCGGCGAGCTGTTTGGACTGGGTCTTGGAGAAGGGATTCAAAAGTTGTCCTACCTGCCGGAGGCCCACAACGACTTCATTTTTGCGGTGATTGCGGAAGAGTTGGGCAGCGTCGGTGCTATCGCCTTGATCGCCCTTTATAGTTTTTTCGTACTCGTCGTTTTATCAGTGGCCAAGCGCTGCTTGCTTGCGGGCAATCGTTTTGCTGCCTACTGCTGTTATTTCGCAGGCTTTATTTTTGCTTATCAGTTCTTAGTGAACGTCGGTGTCAACGTCGGCGTGCTGCCAACGAAGGGTCTGACCCTGCCGTTCATCAGCTACGGCGGCAATAGTCTGATGATCTCATGCGCACTGTTTGCGCTAGTACTGCGCTGCAGCTGGGCGGAGGAATCCTGATGGCAGAGCTGACCGAATATCAGGTACCCGAAATGGGCCGCATTCGCACGATACACTTTGTCGGCATTGGGGGTGCCGGTATGAGCGGTATCGCTGAAGTGCTGATCAACCAAGGCTATGCAGTAACCGGTTCAGACGTAAAAGAGTCCGCCAACACCCAGCGGCTGCGCAGTAAGGGCGCAAAAGTATTTCTTGGTCACGATGCGCAATGGATCCAAGGCGCAGACGTGCTGGTAGTGTCTTCGGCTATTGAGCCAACGAATCCAGAGCTGTTGGCAGCAAAGGCACAAAGATTGCCTGTCGTGCCGCGGGCACAGATGCTCGGCGAGCTGATGCGATACAGGCATGGTATCGCCGTAGCGGGAACCCACGGCAAAACCACGACCACTAGCTTGATCACGGAAATTTTTCGCTGCGCGGAGCTGTCGCCAACCTTTGTTATCGGAGGCCTGCTGAACAGCGCGGGCACCAATGCCGAGCTGGGTGCGGGTCGTTATCTGATCGCCGAGGCCGATGAGAGTGATGCGTCGTTTTTACACTTGCAGCCGATGACTGCGGTGATTACCAATATCGATCAAGACCATATGGCGACCTATGACCATGACTTCGCCAAAATGAAAGCGGCTTACATCGAGTTTACCAACCGCCTACCGTTCTATGGCAGCGTGGTGGTGTGCGCAGATGATGCTGAAGCACTGACGTTGAGTAAGGATTTCTCGCGCTCAGTCTTAACCTACGGCTACGCAGAACAGGCTCAGTTCAGGGCGACTAATGTACAAAGTCGTGGCCAACAGTGGACCTTTACTGTGTCGCGGGGAGCCTTTGCCGGCCCCCTAGATGTGCGCATCAACCTGCCCGGACACCACAATGTAATGAACGCCTTGGCAGCCATCGCCGTGGCGACAGAAGAAGGTATTGACGACGCAGCGATCTTGACTGGTCTAAACGCTTTTGCAGGTGTGGGTCGGCGCTTCCAAGTCAGCGAAACCGTGACTGTAGACGACATGCCAGTTGCGCTGGTTGACGACTATGGGCATCACCCGACTGAGGTTGAGGCGGTAATACAAACCGCGCGGGAGGTCTGGCCCGAGCGTCGGTTGGCAATGGTTTACCAACCCCACCGTTACAGTCGCACCCAAGATTTGTTCGATGATTTTGTGCGCGTGCTGTCTGCTGTTGATGCGCTTTTGTTGCTCGATGTTTATGCCGCCGGTGAGAGCCGAATCGACGGTGCCGACAGTAAAGCTTTGGCGCAAGCCATACGGCAGCGCGGGCAGCTAAGTCCGATTTATGCCAAGGATGCCAATGAGGCTTTCGACTTGTTGCCAAATTTTGTCGCTGCCGAAGATGTGCTGCTGGTGCAGGGCGCTGGTAACGTCAACATTATCTCCAATCGGTTAACTGGCGATGATGATTAAGCGCGCTTTATTCCTGTTGGGCTTCTGCGGTTTGCTCGCATGCGGGTACCTAGTGTGGACGGCGCTTGATCGTCCGGTTCAAACTATTGTCGTGTCCGGCGAACCATCTACCTCAGAGCGGCAGCGCGTCGAGGAAGCCTTGGCGGCGATAGAACTTGGCGGCATATTATCGACAAGCCTTACGGATATTGAAGTTCGCCTTGGACAAATGGGCTGGGCACGTGAGGTGACAGTGCGCCGGCATTGGCCGGACCGGCTGGAAGTGCAGCTACATAAGGTAATACCGGTGGCTCGCTGGGGCGAAAAAGATTACTTGGCCGCTAGTGGCAAACCCATGCAGCTGCCCGATCGCTACACGGACTTACCTGCATTGTGGGCGCACATTAGCACCCCGCAGCAAGCGATGGAGGTCTACCGGTTGCTGCAGCTTTATGCTGCACGGCAAAATTTACAGATTGTCAGGTTGACTGAATCACCCCAGGGGGAATGGCAGGTTGGGTTTGCCGGCGGTATGCGCCTGTTGCTTGGGGCTAGCGACGTCAATGGCCGCATGCAAAGGTTCTTGCGGGCCTATGCAACAGCGCTGCGGTATCGCCCCGAGGCGATCTCTTACGCCGATGCCCGTTACACCAGTGGTATTGCAGTACGCTTTGAAATGCGCGACAACGACAACGCACAGCTTGTTGGTCACATAACACCGGCAACGCAGACGTTGGGAATTCAAAACTAGAACAACGGATCATAGCTATGGCAGCGGAAAAACAAATGCAAAGAATCGTCGCACTGGATATCGGCACGAATAAAATTGCCGCGATTGTTGCCAATGTGAATGCGCAAGGCGATCTGGAAATTATCGGCATCGGCACCCATCAGTCTCGAGGTCTGAAAAAAGGTGTGGTCGTGAACATCGATTCCACCGTGCAATCCATCCAGCGTGCGGTAGAAGAAGCTGAACTGATGTCCGGCTGTGAAATCGATACGGTCTATGCGGGTATTGCTGGAAGTCATATTCGCAGCCTCAATTCCCACGGCATCGTGGCAATACGCGACCGCGAGGTTTATGCGCTAGATGTTGAGCGGGTTATCGACGCAGCAAAGGCCATGGCGATACCAGCTGACCAAAAAATACTCCATGTGCTGCCGCAGGAATACATTATCGACGCGCAAGAGGGCGTAAAAGAACCACTCGGTATGTCCGGTGTGCGTTTGGAAGCCAAGGTGCATATGGTGACCTGTGCGGTCAACGCAGCACAAAATATTGAAAAATGTATCGAGCGCTGCGGCCTTGGCATGAACGACGTTATACTTGAGCAGCTGGCGTCGAGTTATTCAGTGTTAAGCGACGATGAGCGTAACCTCGGTGTCTGCTTGGTAGACATCGGCGGTGGCACAACGGATATTGCAGTATTCACGGAAGGCGCTATTCGGCATACGGCTGTTATTCCCATTGCTGGCGATCAGGTCACAAACGACATCGCCATGGCTTTGCGAACTCCAACACAAAACGCCGAAGACATAAAAATTCGCTACGCCTGTGCATTAACACAGTTGGCTAAAGCCGACGAAGTGATTAAAGTACCCGGAGTGGGCGACAAACCAGAAAAAGAAATGTCGCGCCAAACGTTGGCAGAAGTGGTAGAACCACGCTACGACGAATTGTTTAGACTGATTCAAGCAGAGCTGCGTCGCAGCGGCTTTGAGAACATCATTGCATCCGGCATCGTGCTAACCGGTGGCGGGTCAAAGATGGAAGGTTTGATTGAGCTTGCGGAAGAAATATTCCACATGCCAGTCAGTTTGGGGGCGCCACGCTTAGTGGCGGGTTTGAAGGACATCGTAAGGAATCCCGTGTATGCAACCGGCGTAGGTCTGTTGCAGTACGGGCTAGAGCGAGAACAGGAACGCGCTGAAAAACAAAGCGGCCAAAAGAGCAGCACGTTTGACAGCATAAGGAACTGGTTTCGCGAAAACTTCTAGCACCAGCAGGAGAAGGCGATGTTTGAGATAGTCAATAGCGCACCGCAGAACGCAGTGATCAAGGTGATCGGCGTTGGCGGCGGCGGCGGCAATGCCGTGCAGCATATGGTCAGCAATGATGTCAAAGGAGTCGATTTCATTGCCGTCAACACAGACGCGCAGGCGTTAGACGAGCTTGGCGCGGAACGTACGCTGCAAATCGGCAGCAGTATCACAAAGGGTCTTGGCGCTGGCGCTAATCCAGAGACCGGGCGGGCGGCGGCGATTGAAGACCGTGAACGGTTGGCTGAGCTACTCAGTGGAGCAGACATGGCGTTTATTACTGCTGGCATGGGTGGTGGTACCGGCACGGGTGCGGCACCGGTGGTAGCTGAGGTCGCGAAAGAACTCGGCATTCTCACTGTTGCAGTGGTAACCAAGCCCTTCAAGTTCGAGCGACGCTCGAAGATTGCAGAAAAAGGCTTGGCTGAGCTAGTCGAGCATGTCGATTCGTTGATTACCATTCCAAATCAGAAACTGCATGACGTACTCGGCAACGACACCTCAATGCGCGACGCTTTCGCCGCTGCCAACGATGTCCTGCTTGGTGCGGTTAAGGGCATTGCCGACTTAATTATCCTACCCGGCATGATCAACGTAGACTTTGCAGACGTGCGCACAGTGATGTCAGAAATGGGTTCGGCAATGATGGGTACAGGACGAGCCAGCGGTGCCAATCGAGCACGAGATGCAGCGGAAGCAGCGATCCGCTCGCCGCTGCTAGACGATATCGATATCAACGGTGCCCGGGGCATCCTAGTGAATGTTGCCGGTGCTGACTTGAGTATGGGTGAGTTCATGGAAGTGGGCGACATGGTTGAGGAATTTGCTTCGGAGAACGCAACCGTCGTTGTTGGTTCCGTAGTCGACGAGGCCCTCGGTGATGACATGATGGTTACCATCGTCGCCACAGGCCTAGGCAAGACAAGCAAATCCAATGTTGTGATCGACAACGATCCGGTAATCGCTGCTGCAGCCGCCGGCGGCGACTACGGCGGCTTTGACCAGCCACCGCACCTGCGCAACTCCGAGCGCTATCCGAACCCGCTCGATAGCGCCGACATCCAAGGCAAAGACTTGGAATATCTCGATGTCCCAGCCTTCCTCAGACGTCAGGCGGATTAACAGCAGGTCCGCCAACGGCGCCTCGTGTAGAGGCGCAGTGACATTGGGAGGAATCGTCATTGTCGACAGCACATCTGCAGCACACGCTGAAAAATAGTATCCGGGCGACCGGGGTCGCCTTACATACTGGCTACAAAGTAAACCTTATGCTGCATCCGGCTGAGGTGGATACTGGTATCGTCTTTAGACGTACAGATTTACCGGGTTGCGTAAGCTTTCCGGCACGCGCCGGGGCTGTGGGCAATACCCAAATGGCGACATCGCTGTGCTCAAACGAACATCAGCTTTCTACAGTAGAGCACCTGCTGTCGGCCTTGTCTGGGCTGGGTATAGACAATGCAGTAGTCGAGGTAGACGGCGGCGAGTTACCGATTATGGACGGCAGTGCAGCGCCATTTGTCTTCCTGCTGCAATCCGCCGGAGTCAAACCCCAGCCCGCGGCGAAAAAATTCTTGCGCATGCTGCGCCCGCTGAGAGTTAGCGATGGTGATGCCAGCGCCGCGCTGGAACCTTACGAAGGTTTCAGGCTCAGCTACACCCTTGAGTACGACCATCCGGTATTTGCTGCTCACGCGCATACAGCATGCGTGGAATTCTCGACCACGAGCTTTGTTAAAGAAGTCAGTCGGGCACGCACCTTTGGCTTTCTCGCAGACTTTGAAAAACTGCGTGATCTGAACCTAGCCCAAGGTGGCAGCCTAGATAATGCAGTAGTCGTCGATGACTCGAAAATTCTGAACGAGCACGGCCTGCGTGCGCGGGATGAATTTGTGAAACACAAAATACTCGACGCCATCGGCGATCTGTACTTGCTTGGCTTTAGCGTGCTTGGCAGCTTTCACGGCCATAAGTCTGGACACGGTCTGAACAACCAGCTCATTCGCACCTTACTTAGTGCAACCGACCATTATGAGATTGTGACCTTCGATGAGGCTCAGGCAGTGCCCGACGCCTATGCGAGGCAGGCAACTATAACTTCCTAGTTGGGCCGCGGTCAGGCGAGCTTAAAACGTTTAACACGATTTCTTCGACGCGGCAAAACGCCGACAGGGTGGTGAGCTTGGCGATAATGTCTGGGGCGACAAACCGCAGCTTGGTTGCCGCTCCTGCGCTGCGGCAGTTGACGATAAGACGCGGGCCCTTAATGTTGCTTACAGCCACCTGATATTTCAGACCGTTGTCTAAGACGGCCCTGAGTTGATCTGTCCACGCGCGCTGATTGGCGTTATGGCGCAGGAGTTTTTGCAGCGGTGAGAAACCGCTGCCCTCGCTTAAAAGATGTTCAACATTTTTAGTGCCCATTGACTGCATCCTGCAATGTTTCGACGGGCGTTGGGCCCGCAACTCAGCATTGTCTACGTTATCAAAAAGAAAAATCAGCTTGGCAAGAATAGATCGCAGATCGTTTAAAGGCCACACGCAAAATTTTGCACGGGCGCGACATTTTGCTATGTTGTGTCCCGCGTTGTAACTGCTGGCCCGAAATCTTCATGCATCTACTCTTAATCAACAAAAACGGTGAACCCCGGCAGCTCGCCTTGCCGTCTTGGAAGGTCAAAATGTTGGCTTTGGCAGTATTAGTTTCTTGCGTTGGCTTGGTGGCTTCAGGGTTTATGCTGCGGCAATCGGACTTCGTCGATGCCGAGGTAATAGACAACTGGCGCAGTAAGCTTGACGAGCAAGATGCCGTGGTAGAAGAACTGCGCTCCCAGTCGATTGCGCGCCGCCAAGCGGTAGGGCGTCAAATAGCCGAGATGCAATCAAGGCTCTGGAGAATGGAAGCGCTGGCCTCATATATGCACGAATCCTCAGGCTTGCCGCTGGACGAATTCGACTTTAACGCGCCAGTTTCTCAAGGCGGCCCGCTCAGTCAGGAAGCTGAAGTGCTGCCCGTTGATAACCTTGATACCCAGCTTGGCATGCTGGCAGAGCGTTTAAAACGGCGCGACACCGAGCTCAGTATTCTCGATCAGGTACTGCTTGGCGCCTACACCGAGCAAGGTGCCAAACCTCAGGGAGCGCCGATTATCAAAGGCTGGATGTCGTCGCCTTTTGGCCAGCGAGTGGACCCTATTTCTGGCAAAAAAGCCTGGCATGACGGCATGGATTTTGCCGGTGCAAGAGGCTCTGAAGTGATCGCAGTTGCCAATGGAATTGTGGTGTTCGCCGGTAGGCGGGACGGCTATGGCAACTTAATAGAAATTAGCCACGGCGAAGATACTCTGACCCGATACGGCCATCATGAAGAACTGTTAGTGCATGCTGGACAGAGCGTCAAACGCGGCGATGTGATCGGACTTATGGGTAGCAGTGGCCGTTCTACAGGACCCCACGTGCACTTCGAAGTGATCAAATCCGGCAAGGCGGTGGATCCGGCAAGGTACGTAAGCGCTCGCTAACACCCTGAACCCGCAGGGTTAGCCCGTGCTGAAAATCATTGAGCCTTAGGGCTAAAGAACCCGTCTTAAAATCAATCGACGCTTTGGTGTAGATCTGGCGTCGCTATCGCTACAATGCCCCTTTTCGAAAAACCGCAAATTATGGCTAATTTTCTCGCTCGGCTTTTTGGTACAAAAAATTCCCGCGAACTGAAACGCACGGGACGTTTGGTGCAGCGCATCAACGAGCTTGAGTCGCAATTTACCGATCACTCCGACCTGGTCGCGCACACCGCGTCCCTGCGTGAGCGCCTACAGGCCGGTGAAAATTTAGACGCCTTGTTGCCGGAAGCCTTTGCCGCGGTGCGCGAAGCCGCAAAGCGTATGAAAGGCATGCGTCATTTCGACGTGCAGCTGATTGGCGGTATCGCCTTGCACGAGGGACGTATTGCCGAGATGCGCACCGGCGAAGGTAAAACCCTGATGGCAACCCTGCCAGCCTATCTCAATGCGCTACCCGGCCGTGGCGTGCATGTTGTGACGGTGAATGACTATCTGGCGAAGCGTGATGCCCAGTGGATGGCACCCATTTATGAAGCCCTTGGTCTCAGCGTCGGCATTATTCAATCCGGTCAACCAGCTGCAGAAAAAATGGAGGCCTACAAAGCCGACGTCATTTACGGCACCAACAACGAATTTGGCTTCGACTATCTGCGTTCCAATATGGCTTTCACCGCAGAGGATCGGCTACAGGGGGAGCTGTTTTTCGCCATTATTGACGAAGTTGACTCCATTCTGATCGACGAGGCGCGCACGCCGCTGATCATCTCCGGAGCTGCAGAAGAAAACACGGCCTTGTACAAGACCATTAATAAAATTCCTCCAACCCTAGAGGAACAACCCTTCGACGACACGCCTCGCGTATTCGGCGAGCCGGATGTGGAGCCTACCGGCGACTACATGGTGGATGAAAAGAACCGCCAAGTGGAACTGACGGAACTGGGTCATCAAAAAGTTGAGGACACACTGATTCGGCTCAACCTGCTGCAACCCGGAGACAGTCTCTACTCCTCTGCCAATTTGAACCTACTGCACCATGTGCATGCGGCGCTGAAGGCGCACAAGCTGTTTAAGCGTGACGACCAGTACATGATCTCTGGCGGCGAGGTGGTGATTGTCGACGAACACACGGGCCGCGCTATGCCTGGCCGCCGTTGGTCCGACGGCATTCATCAGGCAGTGGAAGCCAAGGAAGGCATGGCGATTCAAAACGAAAGCCAAACCCTAGCCTCAACTACCTTTCAAAATTACTTTCGGCTGTACAACAAACTTTCCGGCATGACCGGCACAGCAGACACTGAAGCGTTCGAGTTTAAACAGATTTATGGCCTCGATGTGCTAGTTGTACCAACCCATCGACCGATGATTCGTGATGATCGTAACGATCTCATGTATCTGACGCTGGCGGAGAAATACGACGCCATCGTTGAGGATATCGCCGACTGTATCGAGCGCGGACAGCCAGTGTTAGTGGGTACCGCCTCAATCGAAAGTTCGGAGTTACTCTCAGCAGAGCTAAACAAACGCGGCGTTGAGCACAACGTACTCAACGCCAAGCAGCATGAACGCGAAGCCGACGTGGTGGCTGACGCGGGTCGATCAGGTACTGTGACCATTGCAACAAATATGGCCGGTCGCGGTACCGACATCGTACTGGGCGGAAGCCTTGAGGCTGAGTTAGCTAAGCAGGCCGATATCACCGACAGTGAAGTCGCTGCAGCAACCCAGGCTTGGCAGCAGCGCCATGATGCAGTGCTACAGGCGGGTGGCCTGCATATTATTGGCACCGAGCGGCACGAATCTCGGCGTATCGACAATCAGCTGCGAGGACGTTCCGGCAGGCAGGGTGATCCGGGCTCTAGCCGATTTTATTTGTCGCTAGATGACAACCTGATGCGCATTTTTGTGTCCGAGTCTATCCGCAACATGATGCACAAGCTGAATGCAGAGAGCGGCGAGGCTATCGAACATCGCATGATTAACCGGTCCATCGAAAATGCCCAGCGCAAAGTGGAAGGGCATAATTTCGACATTCGGAAAAACCTGCTCGAATACGATGATGTGTCAAACGATCAGCGGCAGGTGATCTATCAACAGCGCCGCGAGCTGATGGACTCCAGCGACATCAGCGAAACCGTTGAGGGCCTGCGCGAAGAAGTCGTCTACGACTTGGTTAGCCAACATATCCCACCACAAAGCCTGATTGAGCAGTGGGATATCGGTGGTCTGGAACAATCACTGCAGAATGAGTTCGGCAGCGCGCAGACACTGAGCCAGTGGCTAGACGAGGACACAAATCTTGATGAAGAAGGCTTGGCCGCCAAGGTACTGATCCAGATTGAGGAAGAGTACGCCGCGAAGGAAGGCAGCTGGGATGAGGCCGGCATCGACATGCGGTTGGTTGAAAAGCAAATCATGCTGCAAATTCTCGATCAGCGTTGGAAAGAGCATTTGGCGTCGATGGACCAATTACGGCAGGGCATTCACCTGCGGGCCTATGCGCAAAAGCAGCCAAAGCAGGAGTTTAAGCGCGAATCTTTTGAGCTGTTTCAAGATCTGTTGCAGAACATCAAATTCGACGTAGTGCGTATGCTGTCGCGGATGCAGATCGAGAACCCAGAAGAAATTGAAGCACAAGAACGCTTACGTCGCGCCCAAGCGGCACAAAAAATGAACTTTCAGCACAGCCAAGCCCAAAACTCAGGAGCGGACCCAGCAGCGGATCCCGCAGCCGAGCCGCGGGCAGGGACCCCTAAGATCGAGACCTTTGTGCGGGAACAACCCAAGGTAGGACGCAACGACCCTTGTCCATGCGGTTCTGGCAAAAAATATAAACAGTGTCATGGCCGCTTGTAAGCTGCAGGCGCACTTACGTTGTCATCGTGCATTGTGCATGGTCCCGGGCTAGAGGTAAGAGATGTCGGTTAATCTTTCGGAGCCCACAACACTACTCCCGGTGCCCGGCGTGCAGCTGGCAGCGGCGAGCGCTGGCATTAAAAATACCGATCGAGACGATTTAGGTTTAGCCGTATTTGCCCCCGGTACCGTGGTTAGCGGTGTCTATACCCAGTCGGCGTTTGCTGCGCCACCGGTACATTTGGCCAAGGAGCGCCATGCAGGCGCACGGGCTTGGATTATTAATAGTGGCAACGCGAACGCTGCGACCGGCGAGCCGGGACGGCAAGATGCCATGGCTATCTGCGCGGCTGTGGCGAGCGCTAATGATGTGCCGAGCGAAGCGGTCCAGCCCTTTTCTACCGGAGTGATTGGTGAGCGGCTCGATGTCGGCGAAATTAGTGCGACGGTTCCAAATTTGGTGGAGGGTTTGCACGAAAATAACTGGCTGGCATTTAGCAAGGCCATAATGACCACCGACACCGTTGCCAAGGCGGTGAGCAAGCACCTGCAAATCGACGGTGCCGATATCGTAATAACCGGCGTGGCCAAGGGTTCAGGCATGATCAAGCCCGATATGGCTACCATGCTCGGCTACATTGCATGCAACGTGAAAATTCACCGTGACCTTAGCGACCGGCTGGTGGTCGAGGCCGCCAATACCAGTTTTAACCGTATTACTGTAGATGGTGATACCTCAACCAACGATTGCTTTATGTTTTCTGCTACAGGCGTTAGCGATATGTCGCCTATTGATAGCGCCGACGACCCGCGTTATGCGATGCTGCGAGACACAGTTTGCGAGGTGGCGCGGCTGCTCGCCCAAGCCATCGTCCGTGACGGCGAGGGCGCCACGAAATTTGTCACAGTGACCGTGGGCGGCGGACGCGACGAGCAAGAGTGTCTTGAAGTCGCCTATACCGTTGCGGAATCGCCCTTGGTGAAAACAGCATTATTCGCCGGCGACGCCAACTGGGGCCGATTTTGCATGGCTATTGGGCGAGCGAATGTCGACAATCTAGAAGCATCCACTGTCAGCCTGTGGCTGGATGGCGTGCAGGTGGCTGCAGGCGGTCTTATGTCACCAAGCTACAGCGAAGCAGCCGGGTCCGAGGTGTTGGCCCAAGATGAGTTTGAAGTACTGATCGATTTAGGCCGAGGCGGGGCGACACAAACCGTTTGGACTACGGATCTTTCGTACGAATATGTGCGCATCAACGCCGAGTACCGCAGTTAGCGGCAAGACTTCTCGTTCAGCCGGAGTCTGCGGCTAAATAACCGTATCAGGATCCTCAGAGGTGAAGTCTGGCGGCGCGGTATCCGCGATACGATGTTCTTCCGCCGCCCAACTGCCTAGGTCTATGAGCTTGCAGCGTTCCGAGCAGAATGGCCGACTGGCATTTTTTGCAGTCCACTTTACGGCCTTGTTGCAGCTAGGGCATTTGACGATTCGTGCTGTTGTCATGCTGCTAAAAACGCCTCGTGTAGGGCAACAACCTGATGATGCAGGTGTTCGAGATTTTGGTCATTGCTTATGGTGCGAGTGGCCTTGGCGAGGCGGTCTTCACGCCTCAATTGAGCGGCGACAATAGCCTCCACTTGACTGCGCGAGTTGTCGTCACGGGCCATGGTGCGAGTAATCTGTAGCTCCTCGGGAACGTCAACCACCACAATTTCATTGCACCAATTTCCTTGGCCTGACTCTAAGAGCAGCGGGTTAACCAACAAACAATAGGCTGAGGTGCTGGCGGCGATCTGGCCCTGCAAGTACTCGCCAATCAATGGGTGCAGCAAACTTTGTAACCATTTTCGCTCAGCCTCGGCGGCAAAAACGATACCGCGTAGCTTGGCTCGGTCTAGGGAGCCATCTTCAAGTAGCAGCTGTGGACCAAAATGCGCGCTGATCTCTTGCAGCGCTGGCATGCCCGGTTCTACTACCGCGCGGCTGGCTAAATCGGCGTCCACTACGTCAATGCCGAGCAGGCCAAAGTGATCTGCTGCGGCACTTTTACCGCTGCCGATGCCGCCGGTTAAGCCTACTAACATTGATGCCCTCCAAAACACTAAGAATAACAAAGCCGTCGGGTAGCTGTCTTTGTCTTAGCCAAGGAACAAATCACCCATGGAGAAAATAGGCAGATACATGGCGAGTATCAGCCCGCCAACCAACACGCCAAGCAATAACATAAGGACCGGTTCTAATAGGGGCAGTAGACGCTCTATGCCTTGTTCCAGACTCGTGTCGTAGAGTGTATTGGCCTGTTCAAGCATGTCGCCAAGCTTGCCGCTCTGTTCGCCAAGGCGGATGATTTTAGGCAAGGTATGCGGAAAGCATGGGTCAGCGTGCATGGCGTTAGCTAGCGAATTGCCGTTGCGCAGTTGGGCTGCCAGCCCGGCGATAGAGCGGCGATATGCATCATTGCGACAGGCGACCGCGGCAAATGGCAGGGCCTCCAACACTGGTATACCTGCACTAATTGACGCAGCCAAGGTGCGGCACATTTGCCCGGCATTGGCGTATCGAATCAGCGGACCAAGCAGGGGCAAGGTCAAGAGCGAGCGATGCACCAGCATCCTTACTGGCGTGCTGCGGTGATATGCTCACGCACCGAGCGCGCAGCAGACTGCAACGCCAGACAATAGTTGGTCGCTAGCAGCATGCAGTTGCTCAGACAAAGTAATTACCCACCGAGTCAGCTCGGGTAAAGTCTGTTGCTGCTGTTGGTACATGGAAGCAAACTCCGGCATCACAAAGGCCAGCAGTATCCACGCTGCGCCGAGAGCAGTGCAGAGAATCAGTGCAGGCTGAAATAAAGCCTGCCGAATGCGCCGTCGTAGCTGCGCAGATCTTTCATAATTCGCTGCTAACACATTGAGGGCTGAAGCAAATCCACCTGTGGCTTCGCCAGCACGAATCAAACTGACATAACAGGAGTCAAAGATATGCGGATGGGCGGCTACGGCGTCACCAAAATTCAGGCCGCCTTGTAGGCTTTGCTGCAACGCTTGAATTACCCGTCGCAGCGTGGGCTTACTAATTTGTTCGAGAGTTTCTAAAGCATCGTTGAGCGGTGTACCTGCACCGAGCAGGCCTGACAGCTGTCTACTGAACAAGGTCAGGTCGCGTGCGCTCAAGCCCTGCAGCTGCGTCTGTTCCAAGGGCAACTGACAGGCATCAGCAAGGCTTTGGATTAGTCCCAGAGCGCTACTTGTATTTTTTGTCGCAGGTCGAATGGCCTCGGCCTTTATACCAATCGCCTGCAGTTCGATCTCCGCATGGTCAATGGAATTTGCTACTAGTACGCCATGTTGAGGCAGCCCGAGAGTATCTGTCCCAAACCAACGATAGTTTTGGGTATGTGCATCTTCTTCAGTCACGAGATGCGATCAGCCACACTGCTCAACAGAACTGCTCAACAGAACTGCTTAATAGTACTGGGCAGCACCCGGTCCACCTCAGCGAGACTGGTGTCACCACTGCGGTGATAGGTGAGAGCACTGTCGCGTAGGCTTTTTGTGCTCCCTTGCTGCATGGTATTGGCGGTGGGTCCGAGATTTGAGGCGGGTTCAAACAAACCCGGACCAGAACTTAGTTCGAACACACCCAAGCGTCCGTGGTAGCCGTTTAAGCTGCGCTGGCAGCCTGCCGCATTGGCTTCAAAACCTGCGCTTTGTGCTCGCACGCCGACCTTTGTTGTTACCTGGCTGGCTTTTTTGCAGCCCCCACACAAGCGTCGTAACAATCGCTGGGCTAACACCAGTGTCAAAGATTCTGTCAGATCACGCTCGCTTACCCCCAACTGATTGAGCCGCAAAAGCGTCGCGCGGGCAGAGTTGGTATGCAGGGTCGATAACACTAGATGGCCCGTTTGGGCGGCGCGAATCGCCATTGATGCGGTAGCATCATCGCGGATCTCACCAACCATCATCACGTCGGGATCCTGCCGTAGCAAGGCGCGCAGGGTAGCTGCAAAGTCCAAACCAATACTAGGCCTGATGGCGACCTGATTGATACCGGTCAGCGGAATTTCAATAGGCTCCTCTGCGGTGGAGATGTTGCGGTGTTCGGCATTGAGCCACTGTAGTGCACTGTACAAGGTTTGCGTTTTGCCACTACCGGTAGGGCCGGTAACTAGAATAAGACCCTGAGGCTGCGACAGCGCCTCAAGCAACTGTGCGTGCTGAGTCTGGTTTAAGCCAAGTGCATCAAGCGTTAGCAGACTGCTATTAGCAGGCACCAAACGCAGCACCTGCTTCTCACCCCAGAGTGTGGGCAGTGAACTAACCCGAGCGTCCAGTTGGAATCCATCGCCAAGGGTCGATATGCGACCGTCTTGGGGTCGCCGTTGTTCAGCGATGTCCATTGCCGCCATGATCTTTATGCGTGCACATAACCGGCGGGGAATTTGTTCTGCTGGGCTAGGCACACGATGCAGTAGGCCATCGACGCGCAAGCGAATTACTAGACCTTGTTGTTGCGGTTCAAGATGAATATCCGAAGCCCGCTGCTGTACAGCGAGAGTAAACAAAGCGTCTGCATAGGCGGCTACCGGCGCGTCATGGGCAGCAGGCGAAACAGTGTCAATGGTGTCGATTTCTTGCATATTTGGGTTCGGTTTTTTGACCAGTTAGCTCCGCAGGGCGCAAAGGCATCACCATAGAGCCTGTGGCTTGTCAGGCCAGTGCCAACGGCTGAGCCAGCGCTAAGCCCTGGCCCTACAAAGCTAAGAATTTACGCACAGGCCATAGTCGAATCCCTTGCGACAGAGTTGGGCAATAGCTTGCACAAAGCTGAGCTCTAGCCGACTA